>NZ_JBBIAB010000004.1:0-300000 GCF_039634785.1 Tistrella mobilis
TCAAGCGCTGTTTGCCACTTGATCAGCGTTCCTGACCACTCGGAAACCGTCATTGGCCCTGCCTCCCCATGCTGGAACGCAGAGAATCACGGCTTTCCTAAAAACGCAACTGTAGTACTAGAAGACCAGCTCAAGGGGAGTAAAAGTCGAGGGTGAAATCCACCACTCCGAAAGCCACAACGGCAACCTCCGCTTAACCCGGCTCCCGAGGCGGAACTGTCAGGTGATTACCCTCTCTGTACAAATGGTGCCGACACTTTCCACGATAGGCAGGGAGCACCCCGGAAAAGCACAGAGATTTCCTGAAAGTGCGAAGAGCCTCTTGATCGTTGTTTCCGATGGTCCCAACAAATATATCTTCCAATCGCTTCGCATCTAATTCAGTCCTGCATAAGTCTGGAGGCCACCCGCATGGCGAGGATAGCTGCATAAATTGGGCTGCCCGATCACGGAACGCGCCATTCGCTCCCTCGGGACTCGGGCGACGGGGGCATCCTCGACAGCTTCAACGTTTGCGACGCATTCATCGTTATAGTCCTGCGGCAGGCCGTGCTCCCGTCCGCCAGTCAAGATGTGATCCTTATACCAACTGTAGGGCTTGAGGCTTTCGTCGATCGCTTCGTTCGAGGCGATATAGGTCGGGACCTTCCGCCTGCGTCCCTTGTCATTGACGACCCTCACCAAGCTAGACCGTCTCGCGTCGACCATTAAACCGATAGCCCAACCTGAACGAGAGCACGCCAGATGGCGCAACGCGCACATACATGCCGTCGTGGTCCGTCACCTTGTACATTTTCTCTTTTGGTCTCAGCGCTTTGATCGCTGTATTCGTCAACATGCTATACCACCTCCCAAAAAGCACCGTCAGGCGTTTTTTGGGGGGCTCTCGTCGGAAAAGCCTCCGTATTGTCAGCAACTTAGCGTAAAAAAAGTACCGTCAGGAGCCTCATCTGCCCTGACGGTACTTTCAAGTCTCGCCGCGATCAATATGGCCGAGGCCCGTCAACGGGGCCGACGGCCGCGACTTTTGTCCACCGACAGGCATCGATAGATGCCGACAGAATATTTATTTTATCAGGGAGTTAGATCGCACCCTAGCGTAGCTTCGGATATGCCCGGATGGGCAAAAATCACTCCCACTCGATCGTTCCAGGCGGCTTCGACGTCACGTCATAGGTCACCCGGTTGATGCCCTTGACCTCGTTGATGATCCTGTGCGCCACATGGCTCAGGAAGGCGTGGTCGAAGGGGTAGCTGTCAGCGGTCATGCCGTCGGTGGAGGTGACGGCGCGCAGCGCGCAGACATTGTCGTAGGTGCGGCCGTCGCCCATCACGCCCACCGAGCGGACCGGCAGCAGCACCGCGAAAGCCTGCCAGATCGCGTCGTAAAGGCCGGCATTGCGGATCTCTTCAAGATAGATCCGGTCGGCCTTGCGCAGGATGGCGAGGCGGTCTTCGGCCACGGCGCCCAGCACGCGGATGGCGAGGCCCGGTCCCGGGAAGGGATGGCGGCCGACGAAGCCGTCGGGCAGGCCCAGTTCGCGGCCGAGGTCGCGGACCTCGTCCTTGAACAGTTCGCGCAGCGGCTCGACGAGCTTCATGTTCATGCGCTCGGGCAGGCCGCCGACATTGTGATGCGACTTGATGGTCACGCTCGGGCCGCCGGTGAACGAGACCGATTCGATCACGTCGGGGTAGAGCGTACCCTGGGCCAGGAACGAGGCGCCGCCGATCTTCTTCGCTTCCGCCTCGAACACGTCGATGAAGGTCGCGCCGATGATCTTGCGCTTGCGCTCGGGATCGTCCACGCCCGCCAGCTTTTCGAGGAAGAGCGGGCCGGCATCGACATGGACCAGCGGAATGTTGAAGGCGCCGCGGAACAGGTCGACCACCTGTTCGGCCTCGCCCGAGCGCAGCAGGCCGGTGTCGACGAAGACGCAGGTCAGCTGGTCGCCGATCGCCTCGTGGATCAGCTTGGCCGCAACCGCGCTGTCGACGCCGCCCGACAGGCCGCAGATCACCCGCTCGCGGCCCACCTGCTCGCGGATGCGCGCGATCGCGCTCTCGCGGAAGGCGGCCATGGTCCAGTCGCCTGGGCAGCCGCAGATGTCGCGGACGAAATGACCGATCAGCTTCGCCCCATCGGGGGTGTGCACCACCTCGGGGTGGAACTGCACGCCGAAGAAGCGGCGGGCATCGTCGGCGATGGCGGCGAAGGGCGCGCCGTCCGAGGTGCCGACCACGCGGAAGCCCTCGGGCAGCGCGGTCACGCGGTCGCCATGGCTCATCCACACCTGATGGCGCTCGCCCGGCGCCCAGACGCTGTCGAACAGCGGGCAGGCATCGCGGACATCGACATAGGCGCGGCCGAATTCGCGGTGATCATCGGCCTCCACCCGGCCGCCCAGCTGATCGACCATGGTCTGCTGACCATAGCAGATGCCGAGCACCGGCACGCCCAGGCGGAAGACCACGTCCGGCGCACGCGGCGTCGCCGCCTCGGTCACCGATGCGGGGCCGCCCGACAGGATCACGCCTGCGGGTGTGAAAGCCTCGATCCACGCGGAATCGACGCTGAACGGCTTGATTTCGGAATAGACCCCCGCCTCGCGCACACGGCGCGCGATCAGCTGCGTCACCTGGCTGCCGAAGTCGAGGATCAGGATGCGGTCGGTCATCGCGCCTCCTGAGGGTCGGGGCGGTGCCGCCGGACCATCGCGCCGGCCACCGCCCGGTGGAGCGGAGAGAACCACGACCGGGCCGGTTTGGCAAGGGCGCAGACGGCGCGGGCGGCCCATGCGCTCAGCCGCGGACCACCTCGCTCTCCTCATCGCCGGCACGATCTGCGCACGCGGCCCGGGCAACCGCCCGGCGGGCCATGCGCGCATGCTCCCACGAGATCATCAGCACGCTGGCGAGCACCACGACGAAGCCGGCCAGATGCACCATGCGGAACGGCTCCCCCAGCAGGATGTAGGACAGTACCAGCGCCGAGACCGGCATCAGCGCCATGAAGCCCGCCGCCACGGCCCCCTGCACCCGGGCCAGCCCGGCATACCAGAGCCAGTTGCCCATGGCGAGGGTGCCGGCACCGTACCAGACCGCCGCCGCCCAGGCCTCGCCCCCCACCGCGCGCGGGGTGAAATCGGGCAGCTGCCAGAGCGCCAGCGGCAGGAAGACGATCAGCGCCATCCAGGCCGAGAGCGCCGCGACGAGCACCGGATCCACCCGCTGCGCCGCCAGCTTGCCGAGCAGGGTATAGGCGACCTGGCAGCACACGGCGGCGAAGACCAGCAGCATGCCGATCCAGCCCGGCCCGCCACTACCGCCATTGCCCCCCTGGCCGCCCTGGCCGCCGCCACCGGCCCCCTCGCCCGCGACACCCCCGGCGCCCAGCTGCAGCACCAGGACGCCCGCCACCGCCAGCGCCACCGCAACCACCGTCCGCCAGCTCACCCGATCCTTCAGCACCAGAACCGAGGCGAGCGCCGTCACCGCGGGCGTGGTGCTCATCACCACCGAGCCTTCGATCCCTGAGACCATCTGCATGCCGTAGAGCATGAAGACGGTAAAGCCGACCATGCCGAAAGCCGAAATGAAGACGATCAGCCACCAGCTCCGCCGGTCGATCGCGGCCAGCGCCTTGCGTCGCCGGATGATCACCGGCAACAGCAGCAGGGCGCCGATCACCGCCCGCAGGCTGCCGGCCACGAAGACCGGCATCGCCGCGGTCACGATCCGGGCGACCGGCGTCGCCGAGCCGAACAGGACCATCGCCAGGGCGAGTTCCGCCAGGGCACGCCGCGTGCTGCCCGATGCCTGGTCACCCTGCGGATCGGCGGCGCGCGTGGCCGCCTTCCGGCCGGTTCCCTCCGTCATGAAACCTCCTCGATCGCCGATACCGGGAGTGGCATCGGGTCGGGAGCAACGAACAGCGAAACCGAGTGTTCCTTGCGATCGATCGACTACGGTTGTACCCGTTCAGGCTGCCCCGGCGGTGGCGGCCGGGGTGCCGAGAAAGCCTGCGAGCACGGCGTTGAAAACCTCCGGCGCCTCGATGAACGGGAAATGCGCCCCGCCATCGGCTTCGTTAAGGATCACCAGTTCGGCCTCGGGCAGCCGGTCGCAGATCCAGATCTGCGAGCGGATGTCGACATGGCTGACCCGGCCGCCGATCACCAGCACGGGAACGTCGAACCGCGCGAACACATCGCGCCAGTCGATCGAACAATGATCCGCGAACAGCGCGGCGATGCTGCGTGCCACCGGCCTCAGATTTTCGTCCAGCAGGAAACGCCGCAGCTCCGACGGGATCCCCGGCGTGATCATGCCGTCGAGAAAGGCCTCCCGCGCCGCCGCACTGTCGGGCCCCGCCAGCTGGCTCGCGATGCCGATCATGGTCGCGGCATCGAACAGGGCGCCGGCATCGGCCGCTTCGTCGTCGGTCATGCCGGCCTGACGCATCACCGAGGCAGGTTCGTCGACGAAGACGCAGCGGTCGATCCGCCCGGTGCCGAAAAGATCGACATAGGCCCAGAGCACCGAGGCCCCCATCGACCAGCCCAGAACAGTCGCCCGCCGGATGTCTTCCCGCTCGATCAACTCGGCCAGATCGGCCGCAAAACGGTAGATACGATGGCCGTGGGCACAGTCGGGCGAGCTGCCATGCCCGCGAAAATCGGGCGCGATCACCCGCCGGGTGCCGGCGAACTCCGCGATCTGATGCCGGAACATCGCCGCCGACTGCGCCCAGCCATGCAGCAGGATCAGCACCTCGCCGGCCCCCTCGTCGACATAGCGGATGGTGGCGCCATCCGAGGTGAGCATGGATTTGTGCATGGACTTTCCCTCCCGCCTCCCTGCGGCCCGTTGAGTGGGCCTGGTTGTCATCAGGGCATGTCCGATTGTACGAGCGCGACCCTCACTGTTCCACGACACACAGAATTTCATGCCGGCCGTCGGGCAGGCGCCGGCGGACCAGGCGGTCGGCGAGGCGTGTCATCAGCGCCAGCACGACGCCGTTCATCACCCCGTCTTCGTCGACATGATCCTCGAGGCTCGGCTGCGGTCCGGGTTCGAGCGCCGTCCCCGTCCAGCTCAGCGACACTTCCAGGCGGTATTCATCCATGCGCGTGGTCACCGCGATCGGGCTTGCGCCGGCGAGCGCCGGGGCTGCATGGCTGAATTCGTCGGCCAGCTGGACGAGCCGCAGCATGGCATCGGCGCGCACGCCGCCGGCCTCGCCACTTTCGCGCAGAAAATCACGCAGCGGCGCGAAGCCGTCGGCGGGCTGCCAGGCGAATTGCCGGGTCGTCCGGCTGCCGATCCGCAGGGCCGCATTCAACACCAGCGCGGTCAGCAGGCCGAGCACCAGGGACGAGGTCACCACCGGCTGCAAAATCTCGGGCAGATTGTCGGCATAGAAGCCGGGCATCTGATCGAACGAGACCCAGAGCAGCAGGCCGATGCCGATGACGAGGGTCCGCCGGGCGTCCAGCATGCGCTGGCCCAGGATGGAGATCCCCGCCAGGACCACGAAGCACGACGCAAAGAGCAGCGCCGCCCCCAGCACGCCGGGCGGAATCGCCAGCACGAAGGTGGCGGAGCCGGGCAGGAAGGCGAGCAGCACCCAACCCAGCCCCGCGGCCACGGCAACCCGGCGCGCCCGAATGCCGGTGACGACCGAAAGGCCGACGCTGGCGGAATAGGTGTTGGTTCCGAACGTCCCGATCAGCCCGGCAAACACGCTGCCGATGCCGTCGGCCAGGACGCCGGCCTCGATATTGGGATAGTCGGGCCGCTTCCAGTCGCGATCGCCGGCCTTCTGGCTGGCGACGATGTCACCGAAGGCCCTGAGCGTACAGGCGAGTGCACCGACCAGAAAGCCCGGCAGGGCCGTGATCTCGAAGTCGGGCACCACCAGCGGCCAGCGAATCATTTCAAACGGGGCCACGCTATCGGCCAGGGGCAGCCCCATGATCCAGCTGGCGCCGAAATAGGCCATGCTTCCGACGGCCAGCCCGATCAGCACGGCCAGATTGCGGAGGCGCGCCCCGCCCCAGACCGACAGCCCCACCATCACCGCCAGCCCCAGAACCGCCGTGCCGGTGCCGCGCGGTTCAAGCGGTTGCGGCCGGCCGATCCCGGTCATCAGCTTGAACGCAACGATGCCCAGGATGATGCCGATCATGAACACCACCAGACCCACGATCTCGATCGAGAGATAGGGCCGCAGACGGCCGATCAGTCGGCTGAGCACGATCTGGGCGAGGCCCGCGGCAATCGTGAGCCCGGCAACCGCCTCGAGCCCGCCGATACGCGCCGCCTGAAGCGCCGGCGGCAGATAGGCTGCGGCGAACACCGCCGGCAGCAGAAAGCCGCTGCCGATCCCGGTCCGCCCGAACAGCTTCCCGCCCCAGGCCTGGATCAGGGTCGCCACCCCCATCGCCAGCATGCAGAGCTGCATGTAATGGCCCTGCATCGCGGCATCGGCCCCCGCCGCCTGGGCGACCAGCAGCGGAAACACCAGCGTCACGGCCATCAGCCCCATATGCTGGGCGGCGGCGGCCAGAACCACGGGCAGCGGCGGTTTTGCAAGCCGGTCATAGACCATGGGACCGGCCCTCCCCCGCTTCCGCCCGCCGCGCGGTTTCGGTTGCCCGCCAGGTTGCGTTTGCCCGCCACCGGCTATCCCGGTTTCGTTGCCGGATCCGGACCATTTGCCACCCCCTGATCATTTTTTACCAGAAGATCGGGAGTCGGCACGGCTGGCAAGCCCCGGAAGACCGCCGGGCAACGGATATCGAGGGGTGTCGGCGCGCTATTGTTCTTCCTTGTCGCTGCCGGGGATGAATCTGGACAGGATCCGGACCAGGGTCACGATCACCACCCCCAGCCCCACGCCGACGGCGACCAGCCGCATCTGCCCCGCGCCCGAGGCGATGCCGATGGCCGCGGCAAGCCAGATATTGGCGGCCGATGTCAGGTTATGGACGGCGGATTTCGAGACGAAAATCGCCCCGGCGGCCACGAAACCGATCGCCTGGGCCAGCCCCTGAACCACGCGCAGCGGGTCCAGATCGGGCTGCCCCGAGGCCCGCAGGTCGTCGTAAAGGATCAGCGCCGACACCGTGATCAGCGCCGAACTCATCGCCACCAGCGCATGGGTACGGATGCCGGCCGAAATCCCGCGCAATTCGCGGTCGAGGCCCAGCAGCAGACCGGCGGCGGTGGCGATGCCGAGGCGAAGGATGATTTCTGAGGTGTCCATGACGACGGCGTTGACAGGCGGCCGGATAGCGGACCGCTTCACGGATCCTGGAATGTCCGGGCCGGTCGCCGTCACCTGCGGATCATGTGGCAGCAGAATCCGACCCTGTCTCCACCACGAAACCCGCCGCCCGCGCAATTGTTCCCACATCATCGAGCACGGCTGCGCCGGCGCCCGGCCTGATCGAGACAATCCGGCATGCCCGGCCTTCGTCTTCGGGGCGGACAACCGCGATGACGCCTTCCGACACCAACACCTGCCGCCGATCAGGCGTCAGCCCTTCCCGCGGCCCCAGGACGCGAAAGATGCGCGGCGATGGCGGCGGACCATTCCGCGCCGACAGAAAACAGATCTGGGCACCGTCACTCCAGGATGCATCGCGGGTGATGATGTCGGCAACGACATCGGCATCCATGGCCGACCGACACACCGGCCGTGGCAAACCACGCAGTCGATCGACCAGTCGCTGAAACCGGCCTTCCGGCATTGCAGCGGCAAGATCGCCGCCCGGCAGTTGCACCCAGCCATGCCCCGATGGGGTAGGGTCCTGCCATCCGATCAACGTCACCCGGGCGTGGCGAACCAGCCCTTCCGCAAGCACCGCGGCCACGATCGCCGGAAGACCGGCATCCGGCGGCGGTGGATCAATCTGCCATTGCAGCCAGTGGTCATCTCCGGCCGCAAGCTGCCGGATGGAGACGGAGACGATCCGGGTCATCCCTGCACCATCTCCGGCAAGGATCGAAAGCTGGTGCCATTAAGCCACTGATACACCCGCGCACCCAATGCGGCACCGGCCCGGTAGCTCAGGCCCGCTCCAATAATGCACCCGCCTATACCGCCTGCGGCCAGCGCCGCCGGCCCTGCTGCCAATGTCAGAGCTGCACCAGCGCTGCCCCCAACTCTGCAGCCGACCCAGGCAAGAGCCCAAGCGGATACAACCTCTGTCGCACGTCTTATTGGTTGAGAGGCTTGCACAATCGATATGCCATCCAATGTTGCACCAACCAGCACCAGTACGCGCCCAAAATATTTATAAGACTTAGTAGCTAAATAAAATGTCCTTCCAGACTCTCCAAGCGGGACGTGATTCTCGATGCCGAATACAGCTTTCGTGCCTTTCTGATTCCAGTGAAACTCCCATGATTTGCTTCTGGCATTGTAGCCGTAGTCAAGCCTGAGATGCCTGCGACCCGTGCGGTCCTGGAAATGGATGCTCGACGTAGTGCCCCCTTTTGGCCGCCATTGAGTTGGCCACCGCGGTCTGAATTCTACGGCTAGCCCATGAGTAGCCGGGATCGGGATCCGGATCGCGGCGCCGATCCCCAGAGCTGCCGGTATTTCGCCGTGCAGCGGAGGAACCGCAATTTCAGTAGCATCGTTTTCCATGATACGCCTCTGGAACCAAAACTACTTATAGTTTTGCAGAGGCGCAGCTATTCCCTCGTAATCTTATCATGGCAAAAAATGGGCCGACCGGGCGCTCAGCCGCCCGCCGCCTCCCCCTGCACCGCCTCGGTCGGCGCCGGGTCGGCGATGCGTTCGAAGGCGACGGCATAGAAGCCGTCGGTGCCGTGGGTGGCGGGGTCGAGCGCGAGATCGGGGCCGTCGAGCTTCAGCGCGGCGGCCAGATCAGCGGGCAGGATCTCGCGGGCGTCGAGCCGGCGGAATTCGCTGCCATGGCTGGCGAGGAAGGCCTCGGCACGCGCCTCGTTCTCTTCGGGCAGCAGCGAGCAGGTGGCATAGACGATCCGCCCGCCGGTCTTCACCAGCCGGGCGGCGCTTTCGAGGATGCGGCCCTGCAGCTCGGTCAGCTCGGCGATGGTTTCCTCGGTCAGCTTCCACTTGGCATCGGGCGCGCGGCGCCAGGTGCCCGAGCCGGTGCAGGGGGCATCGACCAGCACCCGATCGAACTTCAGCTTGTGGCGGCGGACCCACGGGTCGCGCTCGTGCTTCAGGGCGCGGCGCTCGATATTGTGCACGCCGGCACGGCGCATGCGCTCGGACATCCGCTCCAGCCGCGCTTCCGAGATGTCGAGCGCCATGATCCGGCCCTTATTGGCCATGGTGGCGGCCATGGCCAGCGTCTTGCCGCCGGCGCCGGCGCAGAAATCGGCAACCTGATCGCCCGGCCGGGCATCGACCAGCAGGGCCACCAGCTGCGAGCCTTCGTCCTGGACTTCGGCCAGGCCGTTGCTGAAGGCGCGGGTGTGGAAGATCGGCATGCGCCGGGCGAGCCGGAGGCCCATCGGCGAGAACGGGGTCGGCTCGGCCTCGACGCCTTCACGTGCCAGCTGCTTCGCCACCTCGTCACGATCGGCCTTGATGCCGTTGGCGCGCAGATCGACCGGCGCCGGCGTATTCATCGCCTCGCCCAGCGCTTCCAGCCGGTCGCCGAACCGGGCCATCAGCCGGTCGGCGGCGATGCCCGGAAGGTTCAGGCGCACGGCGCGGGGCTGGCCTTCCACCGCCAGATCCTGGCCATGGAGCATCTGCACGGCCATCTGTTCGATGTCCGACAGCTTCGAGGGGCCGTGGGTCGAGCCGTCGAACAGGGTCGGCATCTCGTTGCCGGTGCGGTGGTCGATCAGCATCAGCGCCACGATCACCAGGCTGCGCGCCCGCGCCGGCAGGCCGACGCGCGCCGCCCACCATTCCAGCCGCTGCTTTTCGCGCAGCGAGGCATAGACCGCCTCGACGATCCAGCCGCGATCCTTGGAGCCGACATAACGCCGGCCGCGCAGCCAGTGGGCGATGACCTGATCGGCAGGACGGGTTTCGCGCAAAACGGTGTCCAGAAGCTCGATCGCGGCATCGACACGGGCGGCGGGGGTCATGGGGCTCTGGCTCCTGAACGGATGACGGCGGGACGATGACAGGCAGGGAATGAATGACCGATCGGGGCGCACGACCATCGGCCGCCCGCCCCGATTGGAAAAGTCGTCAGTCGGGTGACCGGATAACGTCAGCCCTGGCGATAGTTCGGCGCCTCGCGGGTGACGGTCACGTCATGGACATGGCTTTCGCGCAGGCCCGCGCCGCTGATCCGGACGAAATTCGCCCGCTCCTGCAGATCGGTGATGGTCGGGCTGCCGGTATAGCCCAGCGCCGCGCGCAGACCGCCGACCAGCTGGTGAACGACGCCGGCGACCGGGCCCTTATAGGGGACCATGCCTTCCACGCCTTCCGGCACCAGCTTCAGCGTGTCCTTGATTTCCTGCTGGAAATAGCGGTCGGCCGAGCCGCGGGCCATGGCACCAACCGAGCCCATGCCGCGATAGGATTTGTACGACCGGCCCTGATAGAGCACCACCTCGCCCGGCGCCTCGTCGGTACCGGCCAGCAGCGAGCCCATCATGGCCGCATTGGCACCGGCGGCCAGCGCCTTGGCCAGATCGCCCGAGAACTTGATGCCGCCATCGGCGATCACCGGCACGTCGCGCTTCTTCGCCACCTCGGCGCAATCCATGATCGCGGTCAGCTGCGGCACGCCCACGCCCGCCACCACACGGGTGGTGCAGATCGACCCCGGGCCGATGCCGACCTTCACCGCATCGGCACCGGCGGCGATCAGCGCCTCGGCGGCCGCGGCAGTGGCGATATTGCCGGCGACGACGTCGAAATCGCCCTTCATCTGGCGGATGCGCTTCACCGCCTCGACCACGCCACGGCTGTGGCCATGGGCGGTATCGACCACCAGCAGGTCGACGCCGGCGGCGATCAGCGCCTCGGCGCGGCCGACGCCGTCGGGGCCCACACCCACCGCGGCACCGACGCGCAGCCGGCCCTGATCATCCTTGCAGGCATTCGGGAAGGCCTGGGCCTTCTCGATATCCTTCACCGTCATCAGGCCGACGCAGCGATACTGGTCGTCGACGACGATCAGCTTCTCGATCCGGTAGCGGTGCAGCAGGCGCTTGGCCTCGTCGCGGGTCACGTTCTCGGTGACCGTGACCAGGTTCTCGCGGGTCATCAGCTCGTGCACCGGCTGGCGCGGATCGGTCGCAAAACGCACATCGCGGTTGGTCAGAATCCCGACCAGCTTGCCCGAGGCCTCGGTGACCGGAATGCCGCTGATCTTGTGGCGGTTCATCAGCTCGTGGGCATCGGCCAGGCGCGCATCCGGGCGGATGGTGACCGGGTTGACGACGATGCCGGCCTCGAACTTCTTGACCTTGGCCACCTCGCCCGCCTGGGCGTCGACGTCGAGGTTCTTGTGGATGACACCCAGGCCGCCCAGCTGCGCCATGGCGATCGCAAGGCCGCTCTCGGTGACGGTGTCCATGGCCGCCGAAACCAGCGGGATGCCCAGTTCGATGTTGCGGGTCAGGCGGGTCGCCGTCTGCACCTGAGCGGGCAGCACGTCCGATTCGCCCGGAACGAGCAGGACGTCGTCAAAGGTGAGGGCTTCACGAATGGTCATCGGTTTCCAGCCTCGCGTTCTCGGCCGTGGGCGCCCGGCCGGCATACGCGCGCCGGCCCGGCGGGTACGCGGAAAACCCGGATCGATCAGGCCGGGCAGACCGTGATCGGGCCGAGTGTGGCGGGGTGAACAGCGCGTACCGTGTATGGGCGCGCAATATACACCGATGCGGCCGCGCTTGAAGCCGGTTTCTGTTCCGCCGGACGCAGGGCCGCCCTTCGTGCGGCGCATGCACCCGGAACGATCGTTTCAGTCCTCGGCGGCACCCCCGCCCTGGCGCGCCCGCTCGGCCGCGGCGACCTCGGGCCGGAAACCCTGGGCGATCACATACATCTCGGAACTTTCCGGCCGGCTGGCCGCCGGCTTCATGTGCTTCACCGTGCGGAACAGCCGCTGCATGCGCTTCACCAGCTCGCCCTCGGCACCGCCACGGAAGACCTTGGCGACGAAGGCGCCGTCTTCCGCCAGCACCTCGGCGGCGAAATCCAGCGCGATCTCCAGCAGATGCATGATCCGCAGATGATCGACCTGCGGATGGCCGCTGGTCTGGGGCGCCATGTCCGACAGCACCAGGTCGGCCGGCCCGCCCAGCGCCTGTTTCAGAAGGTCCGGGGCGGCATCGTCCAGGAAGTCGAGCTGGATCAGCGTCGCATGCTCGATCGGCTCCACCGGCAGCAGGTCGATGCCCACAACCCGGCCACCGCCCGCGCGGCCCGCCTTCGTCCGGTCCACGGCGATCTGGGTCCAGCCGCCGGGGGCGGCGCCCAGATCCACGACCCGCTGCCCCGGCTTCAGCAGCCCGTATTTCTCGTCCAGCTGCAGGATCTTGAAGGCCGCGCGCGAGCGGTATCCCTCGCGCTTCGCCGCCACGACATAGGGGTCGTTCAGCTGCCGCTCCAGCCAGCGGGTGGACGAGGCCGACCGCCGCCCGGCCGTGCGGACCCGCTGCTTGACCATGCGCTGGCCGGCGATCGGATCGCCGCCGCCGCCGCCACTGCGTCCGGCCCGGCCGGTACCGCCGCGTCCCGATCCGTTACGGCCGCCGCGGCCGCCATTGCCCGTCGTCATGGGGATGGATCTCCCGTTATGCCTTGCCAGGGGGCAGCCGATATCCGGTTCAGCGGCCGTGCCGCCCGCCACGCCGCCCCGGCCGGCGGCGGCTGGCCCGATGGGCCGCGATCATCTCGTAGAGCATGCCTTCGCGCAGGCCCCGATCGGCGACGGTGAGCGACGCCACCGGGAAGGCATCACAGACGCCTTCCAGGATCGCCGCCCCGGGCACCACCAGATCGGCGCGCGAGCGCCCGACGCAAGGATGCCGCCCGCGATCGCCAAGGTCCATGGCCCTCAGCCGCTCGGCCGTTTCCCGCATCGCCGCCACCGCCACCTCGCGGCCGTCGACCTGATCGCGATCATAGCTCGCCAGATCGAAATGCACGCCGGCAAGTGTGGTCAGCGTGCCGCTGGTGCCCACCAGCTGCACGGCACCATCGGCGATATGACGGTCCAGGTCGACCCGCGCGACCAGCTCGGCCAACCGGCCCGAGACCTCGGCGCGCATCGCCCGATAGGTGTCGGGCGGCACGTCGCCGCCGCCGAAACGATCGGCCATGGTGACCACACCCAACGCCAGCGACACCCAGTCCACCCGACGCAGCCCGCCGGGCGCCTCGGGATCGGGGGCGATCACCGTCAGTTCGGTAGAGCCGCCGCCGATATCGACCACGATCACCCGCCGGGCGCCGCGATCGATCAGCGGTGCGCAGCCGATCACCGCCAGCCGGGCTTCCTCGTCGGCGGGAATGATCTCGAGATCGAGCCCAGCCTCGTCGCGCACCCGCGCCCGGAATTCCGTGGCATTGCCGGCCCGGCGGCAGGCCTCGGTCGCGACCAGCCGCACGCCGGCCAGCGGCCAGCGGCGCAGCTTGGCGGCACAGACCTTGAGCGCACGGAGCGTGCGGTCCATCGCCGCCTCCAGCAGCACCCCGCCCGCCTCTACGCCCTCTCCCAGCCGGGTGATGCGCGAAAAGCTGTCCAGCACGACGAAATCCTCGCCGGACGGCCGCGCGATCAGCAGGCGGCAGTTGTTGGTGCCAAGGTCCAGGGCCGCGAAGGGCGGCACCGACGGCCGCGCCGCCGGATAGCCGCGGTCATGCCGCAGGTCACCCGCCTGAGAGGGCGCCGCCGGCGGGGCCGCCTTCTGACCATCGACCCGTGCTGCCTTTTGCGGTGATGACGTTGCGGGTTTCGGACGCGCCCGTACCGGCTCCGCCACCGGGGCGGCAGGCGGCAGGGGCGCGGCGGCAGGCGGCGGCACGGCAGGCGGGGGCGGCGGCACGGTCGCCGGGGCGCCGGCTGCTGCGGCCTTCTGCCGGCCGCGACGCGCCCGCCTCCGCCGCCGCGACTGTCGCGCGGCACGGTCGTCAGGTGTCTCGGTCACTGCTCTTCCCGTCCGCGGAAACCGGATCCCGGCTCCGCGTCGTTGACTTGAAAGAAATATCTCGCCGATCCGTCATGAACCGGCCGTCCCTGCCGTTCTACCGCCTTTCCATCCGCTTTGAAAGCGCCGCCATGGGGCCGGCGCCGGCCGCGGCGTGGTTTCAGGCCCGGGCAAAAAATGCGCGAAGCCCGCTTGACATCACGAAGCCGTCTTATTAGGTTCCCCAACACGACGAGGGCGGTACAAAACACTGCCCGGCGGACGCGAAAGCGACACCGCAATCCTGATGGGGGATCGTCTAGCGGTAGGACTACGGACTCTGACTCCGTCAGCCTAGGTTCGAATCCTAGTCCCCCAGCCAGTACTGAAAGGCCCGGTTCTTCGGAACTGGGCCTTTTGCATTTCATGTCGCAACTGCGGCATGATATCGGGCACCTCGTCGTCGAGGGAAGGTTGTCCAGGGAAGGGCTGCGCCCCGTGATTGCTCTGCGTCCGCCACCGGCCCGCTGGGCCCGTGTCGATCCCGCCGGCTGGCTGGTCCGGCCACTCGCCGCTGACGGCGGCACGCCACCCGGTCTCCGCCTGGTGTGCTTTCCCCATGCCGGCGGCGGGCCCGCCGCCTTCAGGCCCTGGGCCCTGGTCGCGCGTCAGGATGCCGCCGTCATGGCGGTCCAGCTGCCGGGCCGCGAACAGCGGGCGGCCGAAGCGCCGGTGGCATCGATCACCGCCGCCGCCGATGCGGTGACGGCTGCACTGCTCGCCTGCGACGACGGCCTGCCCCTGGTGCTGTACGGCCACAGCATGGGGACACTGGTTGCCCTGGAAGTGGCGCACCGGCTTCACGCCGCCGGCCGAACGCCACGGCTGCTGGCGGTGGGTGCGCGGATCCCGCCCGATCAGGCCAGCCGTGCCGCAGCCCTGCTCGACCTGGATGACGACGGCTTCTTCGATACCGTCGACCGGCTCTACGGCGGAACGCCGGTTGCGGTGCGCAACGATCCATCGCTGCGGGCCCATTATCTGCGGCTGATGCGCGCCGATTTCGCCATCGGCAGCCGGCTGCCGGCAGCCACCATCGACCGGCCGCCCCTGCCCTGCCCGATCCTGGCGCTTTCGGGCGCCGACGACAGGGCGGCCCCGCCGGCGGCGATGGCCGGCTGGGCCGCATTCACGGCCGGCGGTTTCAGCGCCGTCACCCTGCCGGGCGGCCACTTCTTCGCCATCGAATGGCCGCGTCCGGCAGTGGCCCGGATCCTGGCGGCGGCCAGGAACCCGGCCGACTGACAAGAACGCGGCGTCAGGCGCGTGCCCGGGTGTCGCCGCCGGCCGCGTCCCATTTCGCCTTCTCTTCGGCGACCAGTTCCTTCTTCGACAGCTTGCCCACGGGCGTCTTCGGCAGTTCCTCGCGGTATTCCACCGCCGCCGGCATCTCGTGCCGGCCCAGCTTGTCGGCCAGATAGCTGCGCCAGCCCTCGATATCCATCTCCTCCGCCCCGGGCTTCAGCTTCACGAAGGCCTTGGCCGACTGGCCGCGATAGGCATCGGGCACGCCGATGACGATCACCTCCGACACCGAGGGATGCTCGTAGATCGCCTCTTCGATCACCCGCGGATAGACGTTGAAGCCGCCGGACAGGATCATGTCCTTCTTGCGGTCCACCAGATACAGATAGCCCTTCTCGTCCATATAGCCGACATCGCCGGTGTGGAAGCGGCCGCCGGCAAAGGCCTCGGCCGTGGCGTCCGGGCGCTTCCAGTAGCCCTTCATCACATTGGGGCCGCGAATGCACAGCTCGCCGGTCTGGCCGGGCGGCAGCAGCCGGTCCGGATCGTTCAGGTCCACGATTTCCAGGATGAGCCCGGGCAGCGGCAGGCCGCACGACCCGCGTGGCGTGCGATAGCCGTCCCGCGCCTGACTGGCGGTCCCGGCGGGTGAGGTTTCGGTCATCCCCCAGCCTTCCAGCACGGGAATGCCGGTCGCCCGTTCGAAGGCATCCCGCACCTCGACCGGCAGCGGCGCCCCACCCGACGCACAGGTCTTCAGCGCCGAGAGATCGGTCTGCCGGAACTCGGGCAGCGCCAGCATGGCGGTGTACATGGTGGGCACGCCGGGGAAGATGGTCACCTTGCAGGCAGACAGATCGCGCAGCACCGTGGCCGCGTCGAAACGCGGATGCAGGATCACATGCCAGCCCGCATCGACCGCCCGCAGGAAGCAGGGGGACAGCGCGTAGATATGGAACAGCGGCAGGACCAGCAGCATGGTCTCTTCGCCGCGCTTCAGCAGCGCATCCTCTCCGGTCATCGTCCAGGCATGCTGCATCTCCGTCGCCACCATCAGATTGGCGTGGGTCAGCATCGCGGCCTTGGGCACGCCGGTGGTGCCGCCGGTATATTGCAGCACCGCCACCTCTTCGGCCGGATCGGCAATCACGGCCGGCGTCACCGGATCGGTACAGGCGATGATGTCCTGATAGTCACGCACCCGTGGGTCGTCTGGCAGCGGGACCGGCCCGTCGCCGGGCAGACCGTCGGGTCGCCGGGCCATCACCAGCGTGCCGAGCCCGGTCTCGTCGGCCAGCTTCAGCGCGGTCTCGGCAAAGGGCGGCAGGGCCAGGGTCACCAGCACGGCGACCTCGCCGTCCTCCACCTTGTGGCGCAGCTCGCGCAGTGCGTCGAGCGGGCTCATATTCACCACGATCGCGCCCAGCTTCATCGCGGCGAAGAACATGATCGGATAGACCGGCGTGTTGGGCAGATAAAGCCCCAGCTGCCGCCCCGGCCCCACCCCCAGCCGCGCAAGCCCCGCCGCCGCACGGTCCGACAGCCGGTCGATCTCGGCATAGGTGAAGCTGGTCTCGCCGAAGGACACCATCGGCTTCGGGCCGAATTCGGCCACGGCCGAGGCCAGGACCGTCGTCACCGCCCGCGGCCGCCAGGGCAGCCGCCAGTCGATGCCCGGCGGATAGCTCGATGCCCAATAGGGCACAGGCTCGTCGGTGACCGGGACATTGGCGCCGGTGGTCTCGGGATGACGGGACGACTGCGTCATGCGGCCCTCTTCGGCTGGGGTTTCCTCGCGGGCGGGGACGGCATCGCGTATGGCCGTCACCTCGTTCTTCTGAAAACAGTGTTACCGCCACCCCGGGCACGCGCAATGATCTTTTATGCCGGTGATTTTCCGCGGAATATGCGAGGGTATATCTACCGCAAATGCGAAAAAGATTTCCGCACTGCGTCAAAATGCAACAGGCATCGATCAGTCGACGGCGAAGGGATGGATGGTCACCCGGCTTGCCGGAACCATCGCCTCGATCTCTGCGCCGATCCGGCGGGTGCGGGCGGCGATCTCGCCGATCGAGAGATCCGCGGCGAAGCCAAGCTCGATCTCCACCACCGCCTGACCGCCGGCCCGCCGGGTCCGGATGCGGCCCAGATCGTCATACAGGTCGAAATGCCGGGCCAGCGCCGTCACCACCGGCATGTGGACCTCTTCGCCGCAGGCGGCATCGATCAGCTCGCCCAGCGCATTGCGCATGATCTGGAACCCCCACCAGGCCATGGAGGCCACGATCAGCAGGCTGGCGACGGGATCGATCCAGCCCCCGGCCGGATGGCCGGCCATCGCCCAACCCAGGCCCAGTGCCACGACCATCAGCAGGTTCGACGTCACCTTGTCGACGAACAGGCGGGCCTGCGCCTTCAGCAAGGGCGACGGGTCGGATGTCACTGCCCGGCGCAACCGGGCCAGAATGGTGGCGTTGACCACCAGATAGACGCCGTTGACCGCAAGCCCCAGCGCCACCGCCGGGCCGGTCGGGGCCGATGCCCCTTCGACCAGATCGATGACCGCCAGCGTGATCACCAGCATCATCGACAGCACCAGGAAGATGCCGGTCCCCGCGGCCGCCAGGCTTTCCAGCCGCTCCAGCCCGTGTTCCAGGCGGATCGGCCGCCCCTGCCGCGCAAGCCGGGCCACGGTCCAGGCCACCGCCAGCGAGGCGGTATCGAGCATCGACAGCAGGAAATCGGCCAGAAGCGCCACCGAAGACGAGCCGAAGGCCGCCACCGCGGTCAGCGCCAGCATCGGCAGGGCCGAGATGATCGCAGCCCGGGCCACCCGCTCCCGCAGTGCCAGGCGATCGACCGTCACAGGGGTGGCGGATACCGGAGGTGCGTCCGGGGCCTGATCGGCCGAAGATGTCGTCGTCACGGAAATGGCACGTCCCCCGGGTTTACAGCTCCGCGCTCATTAGCCGATCATCGCACGGTCGAACACCCGCCCAGAGTGCAGAAAGATCAACGGCCGTCAACATGTCCAACCCGTCCGCCGCCCTGCTCGTCGTCGACGTCCAGGAAACCTTCGCGCCCTCGGCCGCGCTGGTCGACCGGATCGCCGCCCTTGCCCGCCGCTACCCGTCGGTTGCGACCATCGAACTCCACGACGAAACGCAGGTGCCGTTCGCGGCCCAGATCGGCTGGACACCGCAGACCAGCGACCGCTGTCTGGTTCCGGTCGACCGGGTGTTCGTGAAACATGGCTATCTGCCGCCCGATGCCGCCATCCGGCATCTGGCGGCGCTGAAGCCCGCGCAGGTGCTGGTGGCCGGCATCCAGGCGGATACCTGCGTGATGGCCGCGGGCTTCCGGCTGTTCGATGCCGGGCTGCACCCCACCCTGCTCAGCTTCGCGGTTCGCGGTTCGTCGGCCGATCCGGATGCCGCCATGGCCCGCAAGCTCTGGGTGCATCATTTCCGCAAGGTCATCGACGATCCGGCCGACCTGCCCTGAGCCCTCGTCAACCGCCCGGCCGCCGGATGCCGTGGCGGCGCAGCTTCTCGTAAAGCGTGCTCTTGGCGATGCCCAGCCGGCGGGCGGTCGCAGCAAGGTTCCAGCCGGTTTCGGTCGCCGCGGCCAGGATCGCCTGAACCTCGGCCTCGTCCAGGCTGACCGCCGTCTCTGCCGGCTGCGGCCGCAGGACATGGCCGGCCCCGATCGTGGCCGGCAGATCGGCGGCCTCGATCCGGTCGGCAAGGGTCAGGATGGTCGCCTGTTCGATCACATTGCGCAGCTCGCGGACATTGCCGGGCCAGTCATGGGTGGCGAGCCTGGCCAGCGCCTCGTCCGAGGGCGGATGGCGGACCAGCCCGTGGCGCCGGGCGGCCGACGCGGCGAAATGACAGGCCAGCCGGGCGATGTCGGGGCCGCGTTCGGCCAGCGGCGGCAGGGTGATGGCGGTGACCGCGATCCGGAAATAGAGATCGGCGCGGAACCGCCCGGCCGCGACCTCGGCCGGCAGGTCGCGATGGGTGGCGGCGATCAGCCGCACGCGGACCGGCCGCTCATGCGCCTCCCCCACCCGGACCACCGCCCCCTGCTCCAGCACGCGCAGCAGATGGGCCTGCAGCTCGGCCGGCATCTCGCCGATCTCGTCCAGGAACAGCGTGCCGTCATGGGCCGCCTCGAACTTGCCGGCCATGCCGCCCTTGCGCGCGCCGGTGAAGGCGCCCTCGGCATAGCCGAACAGCTCCGTCGCCAGAAGATCGCGGGCCAGCGCGCCGCAATTGACCGCAACGAAGGCGCCCTGCCCCACCGCACTCGCCCGATGGATCGCCCGGGCGAAGACCTCCTTGCCGGTGCCCGTGGGGCCGGTCAGCAGAACCGGAACCTCCACCCCGGCCAGGCGCCGGGCGGTGGCCTTTGCCTTGATCATCGGCGGGCTGTCGCCGATCACCTCGTCGAAGGGGTCGGCCGGCCGCTCGCAGGTCGGGGGCGGGGCCAGATCGCGCGCCCGCGCCCCGCCGGGCAGATGCGGCCGGCCCTGCGGCACCACACAGACCGCCCCGATCCGGCGCGCGGCATCGAAAACCGGCTCGGCGGCTTCGATCTTCAGCCAGTCGGGCAGCGCCGTGCCGCCGGTGGCGGTCCGTGCCGGATCCAGCGCCATCTCCTTCAGCAGCCGCCGGGCGCGATCGCCGATCCGCACCGGCCGGCCGCGATGATCGAAAACCACCAGCCGGTCCATCGGCCAGCGCTCCTCGCTCAACACCGCCTCGATCAGCCGGGCGCGCAGGTTCAGATCGCGCTTGGCGATCCGCCCCTCGATCCGCCCCGCCGCCGTTACCGCCAGCGCCAGGCAATGGGCGTTATGGGCGCCCGAAAGCCCTGAGATATCCAGCACGCCAAGCGCCGTGCGGTCCACCGGATCGCGGATCACCGCCGCCGAACAGGTCCACTGCTTGATGCCGGCGCAGAAATGCTCCACCGCATGGATCTGCACGGGCGCCCCCAGGGCCAGCGCCGTGCCGATCGCATTGGTGCCGCTTGCGGTCTCGGTCCAGTCCGCGCCCGGCATCAGACGGATCACCTCGCCCCGGTCGCGGGTGCGGCCATCGCCTTCGACATCCAGCACCACCCCGTCGGGATCGGCCAGCACCATCATGGTGCCGGTCTCAGCCAGGAAGGCGCGGGCATCGCCCATCACCGGGGCGGCGGCACCGCGCAGATCCTCGGCACGCTCCCGGCGCAGGCCCAGCCGGTCTTCGGAACAGACCAGCGGCGCCTCGCGTCCGGCCGGGTCGACGCCGGTCTTCAGGCAGCGGCGCCAGCTGTTTTCGACCAGATCCCGCACCCCGGCGACGGCGCGGGCATCACCGGTGACCAGCGTCTCCCAGGCGTCGAAAACCGACGGCACGGACGGCGGATCGCCCGGGGGTTGGGTTTCCCCTTGCATGACGGCGTCCTCCCCAACACGGATTTTTATCGTTGGGACAGCAGCTTGCACCACTCTCCCACGACCTGTCCACCCGCCTCGATACCGCAGGGCGCACCCATCCGCGCGAGAGGCGTCCGGTTTCCGGACGCCCGACCGACATCCGGACGGCCGCACGCGACCGGTGCGTCCGCGAAACGGCACCGCAACAGAATCCGCAATCCGATATGCCATAAGGCTTTGCGAAGATTTCGCCCGTCTGGCACGCGGCTTGCCATTCATGTCCTTGAGGGCGACGCCGATCGCCCCCGCCAACGACAGATCCTGGGAGGACACATGACACGCGCACAGACGACGGAGGACGCCCGGACCCCGGTTCCGGTGCAGGTGATGGGCATCGATGCCGGCGGCACGATGACCGACACCTTCTTCGTGCGCGCCGACGGCCATTTCGTGGTCGGCAAGGCGCAGAGCAATCCCGAGGACGAGGCCCGCGCGGTGATGGAAAGCTCCGCCGACGCGCTGGAGCAATGGTCGCGCGGGGTGGAAGAGGTCTATGACGAACTCGTCACCTGCGTCTATTCCGGCACCGCGATGCTGAACCGCGTGGTTCAGCGCAAGGGGCTGGAGGTCGGGCTGATCGTCAACCGCGGGCTTGAAGACCATCACCGCATGGGCCGGGCGATCCAGAGCTATCTGGGCTATGGTTTCGAAGATCGCATTCACCTGAACACCCACCGCTACGACCAGCCCCTGGTGCCGCCCGAGCGGACCCGCGGCGTGACCGAGCGGATCGACAGCCAGGGCCAGGTCGTCATCCCGCTGCGGGAAGACGAGGTCCGCACCGCCGTCCGCGAGCTGGTCTCGGCGGGGGCGAAGGCGCTGGTGATCAGCCTGCTGCATTCCTACAAGAACGGCACTCACGAGCGGCGCGTCCGCGACATCGCGATCGAGGTCACCCGCGAGCTGGGTGCGGATGTGCCGGTCTTCGCCTCGGTCGACTATTACCCGGTGCGCAAGGAAAGCCACCGCACCAACACCACCATTCTGGAGGCCTATGCGGCCGAGCCCTCGCGCCGCACGCTGACCAAGATCAGCGACCGGATGCGCGAGGTCGGCGGCCGTTTCGACCTGCGGGTCATGGCCAGCCATGGCGGCACGATCAGCTGGAAGGCCAAGGAACTGGCCCGAACCCTGGTCTCGGGGCCGATCGGCGGGGTGATCGGCGCGCGCTTTCTGGGCCAGATGCTGGGCTACGACAACATCGCCTGCTCGGATATCGGTGGCACCAGCTTCGATATGGCGCTGATCACCAAGGGCAATTTCGCCATCGCCTCGGACCCCGACATGGCCCGTCTGGTGCTGTCGCTGCCGCTGGTGGCGATGGACTCGGTGGGCGCCGGCGCCGGCAGTTTCGTGCGGCTCGACCCCCATACCGGCGCCATCAAGCTCGGCCCCGACAGTGCCGGCTATCGGGTCGGCGTGTGCTGGGCCGAAAGCGGCATCGACACGGTCACCGTCTCGGACTGCCATGTGGTGCTGGGCTATCTCAACCCCGACAACTTCCTGGGCGGGGCGGTCAAACTGGATGTCGCCCGCGCGCATGAGGCGATCCGCCGCCAGCTTGCCGAACCGCTGGGGCTGACGGTCGAAGCCGCGGCCGCCGGGGTGATCGAACTGCTCGATCTGTCGCTCCGCGACTACCTCCGCGCCACGATCAGCGCCAAGGGCTACAGCCCGGGCGATTTCGTGTGCTTCTCTTATGGCGGCGCCGGCCCGGTGCACACCTATGGCTATACCGAAGGGCTGGGCTTCCGCGACGTGGTGGTCCCGGCCTGGGCCGCCGGGTTTTCGGCCTTCGGCTGTGCGACCGCCGATTTCGAATACCGCTATGACAAGAGCGTCGATGTGGCGATCCCGGCGGTCGCCGACGACGAGGCCAAGACCCGCGCCTGTGCCACGCTTCAGCAGGCCTGGGCAGAGCTGGCCGACCGGGTGATCGAGGAATTCGCGATCAACGGCTTCAAGCCCGAGGACGTGATGCTCCGGCCGGGCTATCGCATGCAGTATCTGGGGCAGCTCAACGATCTGGAAATCATCTCGCCGATCACCAGCGCCGCCACGCCCGCCGATTGGGATGCGCTGGTCGATGCCTTCGACGAGACCTATGCCCGGGTCTATGCCGATGCCGCCCGCTCGCCCGAACTCGGCTTCAGCGTCACCGGCGCGATCATGCGCGGCGTGGTCACCACCACCAAGCCGGTCCTGCCGGAAGAGCCCGAGGCCGGGCCGGTGCCGCCCGAGGATGCGCGCCTCGGCACCCGCCGCTTCTATCGCAGCGGCCGTTGGGAAGACGCGACCATCTGGCGGATGGAAGACCTGAAGGCCGGCAACCGGATCGAAGGCCCCGCCATCATCGAAAGCCCGGCCACCACCTTCGTGCTGCCCCGCGGCTTCGCCACCCGGCTCGACGGCCACCGGCTGTTCCACCTGATCGAGACCGGCCGCGGCTGACCGCCGCCCGCTTCCCCGAAAAACCTCATCAGACGAAGGACCTGCATCAGATGAACGTGATGTCGTCCGAACGACGCGAGGGCCTGGTCCGCGGCGGCCTGACCCTGAAGGAGAACCGGGCCCGGGTGCTCGATCTCACAGCAAAAACCGGCCATTACGCCGGGCTCGAGACCCTGGCGCTCAAGCAGTCCGACCCGATCGGCTATGAGAAGATGTTCTCGAAGCTCCGCGGCGGCCTGGTTCATGCCCGCGAGACCGCCAAGAAGATCGCCGCCTCGCCCATCGTCGAGCAGGAGGGCGAGCTGTGCTTCACCCTTTACAACGCCGCCGGCGACTGCGTGCTGACCTCCACCGGCATCATCATCCATGTCGGCACCATGGGGGCGGCGATCAAATACATGATCGAGAACGGCTGGGAGACCAATCCCGGCATTTCCCCCGGTGACATGTTCACCAACAACGACTGCTCGATCGGCAATGTCCACCCCTGCGACATCGCGACCATCGTGCCGATCTTCTGGCAGGACAAGCTGGTCGGCTGGGTGGGCGGCGTCACCCATGTGATCGACACCGGATCGGTCGGCCCCGGCTCCATGTCCACCGGCCAGATCCAGCGCTTCGGCGACGGCTATCAGATCACCTGCCGCAAGACCGGCATCAACGACGTGCCGCTGCGCGACTGGCTGCATGAAAGCCAGCGCTCGGTGCGCACCACCAAATACTGGATCCTGGACGAGCGCACCCGCATCGCCGGCTGCCACATGATCCGCGATCTGGTGGAAGAGGTGCTGGAAGAACACGGCGTCGACCACTGGGAAAGCTTCGCCTACGAGGTGATCGAGGAAGGCCGCCGCGGCCTGCAGAGCCGGGTGAAGGCGATGACCATCCCCGGCACCTATCGCAAGGTCGCCTTCGTCGACGTGCCCTATGCGCATGAAGACATCGGCTGCCCCTCGGCCTTCGCCAAGATCGACAGCATCATGCATGCGCCGGTCGAGATGACCATCAATGCCGATGCCTCGTGGCGGCTCGATTTCGAGGGCGCGAGCCGCTGGGGCTGGCACACCTACAATGCCAATCAGGTCGCCTTCACCAGCGGCATCTGGGTGATGATGACCCAGACCCTGGTGCCGACCGAGCGGATCAACGACGGCGCCTATTACGGCACGAAATTCCGGCTGCCCAAGGGCACCTGGATGAACCCCGACGACCGGCGCACCGGCCATGCCTATGCCTGGCATTTCCTGGTGTCGAGCTGGAGCGCCCTCTGGCGCGGCGTGTCGACCGCCTATTACGGCCGCGGCTATCTGGAAGAGGTCAATGCCGGCAACGGCAACACCTCCAACTGGCTGCAGGGCGGCGGCATCAACCAGGACGGCGAGGTGCATGCGGTCAACAGTTTCGAGACCGCGGCCACCGGCACCGGCGCCTCGGCGATCCGCGACGGGCTGAACCATGCGGCCGCGATCTGGAACCCCGAAGGCGATATGGGCGACATGGAGATCTGGGAGCTGGCCGAGCCCCTGATCTATCTGGGCCGTAATGTGAAGGCCAATTCGGGCGGCTATGGCAAATACCGCGGCGGCTGCGGCTTCGAGACCCTGCGCATGGTCTGGAAGGCCGAAGACTGGACCATGTATTTCATGGGCAATGGCTACATGGTCAGCGACTGGGGGCTGATGGGCGGCTATCCCTCCGCCACCGGCTATCGTTTCGAGGCCCATGACACCGGCATCGCCCGCCGGATCGCCGCTGGCGAGCCCCTGCCCTTCGGCGCCGATCTCGACCCCGATCACCCGGAATACGAAACCCGCATCGATCGCAGCGCCCGGGTCAAGCGCGACCATCAGGCGATGACCACCGAGGCGGTGTTCGAGAACCACGATCTCTACCTGAACTACATCCGCGGCGGGCCGGGCTTCGGCGACCCGCTGGACCGCGACCCGGCGGCGATCGAGCAGGATCTGAACGAGCGCGCCCTGCTGCCCCGCTATGCCGCCTCGGTCCATGGCGCCGTGGCGACGAAGGTCGCCGGCGGCCGCTGGCAGGTCGACCGCGAGGCGACCGCCCGGCGCCGCGCCGAGATCCGCCGCGAACGCATCGCCCGCAGCCGCCCGACCCGCGCGTGGATGGCGGAAGAGCGGGAGCGGATCCTGGCCAAGGAGGCATCGCTGCCGGTCCGGCACATGTATGCCACCAGCTTCGGGCTTTCGGGCAAGTTCCTCGACCAGTTCCGCAGCTTCTGGGACCTGCCGGCCGACTGGACGATCGAGGAGAGCGAACTGGGCATCCCCTCCTTCGGTTCGAAGCACCGCATGGACCTTTCGGCCCTGCCCGACGTGACCACGATCCGTCTGGTGGAGGAGTGAGGCGCGGGCATCGCCGGGCCGGTCTTCCTCCCCCGGCGCCCGCCCCGGCGATGCCCCCTCATTTTCCCGAAATCACAATCTCTTATAAGGAAATCCGCAGATGTCGAGCTATACCCCGAAACAGGTCGCCGATCTGGTCGACGGTCGCCTGGACCCCGATGTCGTCCATCGCATGCTCTCCATGCCCAAGGATGCCGACCGGTTCGTGAAATATATCGAGGTGCTGCAGTCGCGCGCCGCCTGGCCGGACCGGATCCTGCTGCCGCTGGGGCCGCATCTGTTCATCGTTCAGGATGCAGCGAAGCACTGGAAGATCAAGTGCAGCTGCGGCCATGTCTTCTGCGATCATGACCGGAACTGGAAGCTGGAAGCGCTGGTCTGCGTCCGCGACACCGAAGAGGCGCTGAACGAGGTCTACCCGAAGCTGATGGCCCCCGATCCGGCCTGGCAGGTCTATCGCGAATACTGCTGCCCCGACTGCGGCGTGCTGCTGGACGTCGAGGCGCCGACGCCCTGGTATCCGGTGCTGCATGATTTCGAGCCGGACATCCCGACCTTCTATCGCGACTGGTTGGGGCTTGCGGTCCCCGAACGGGCCGGCGCCTGAGACTGAATGATCAATTGACCGTTTGACCGGTTGCCGGCCGTCCGCTCAGGACGGCCGGTTCACCATCCAGATCCCGCCCGCGACCAGCACCAGTGCGATCGCGAAGGCGGGCGTCAGTGCATCACCCAGCACGGCCGCCGCAGCCCCGACACCGAAGAGCGGGGTCAGAAAGCTGAAGGCCGAGAGCCTGGAGGCCGGATAGCGCGAGATCAGCACGAACCAGCCCAGATAGGACAGGCTGGCCACGCCGACGATCTGAAATGCCATGGCGCCGATCACCGTATCGGTCAGCGGAATGGCGAGATCGGCGCCCATGACCAGTGCCAGCACCACCAGCGCCACGGCCGAGACGCCCAGTTGATAGAGCAGCGTCACCAGTGGCGCCGTGCGCGAGAGCACGCTGCCCTTGATCAGCAGGGTGGTCAGCCCCCAGGCGACGGCCGCCGCGACCATCAGCAGGTCGCCCGCGATCGATCCGCCGCCTTCGACCAGCCCGTCGGCGAAGGCCGCGACGATGCCGCCGAAGGCCGCCAGGAGCCCCATCACCTGCCAGCGGCCCAGCCGCTCACCCGGGATCAGCAGATGGCCGCCGATCGCGACCACGAAGGGGGCGGTGTACAGGAACACCACCGCCCGCGACGCGGTGGTCAGCGACAGCCCGGTATAGAGCAGCGCGAATTCCAGCGCGAAGAGCAGCCCTGCCCCGATCCCCGGCCAGAGCGTGCCCGCCGGGATCACGCCGCGACGACGCCCCAGCGCCAGCACCACCACGCCGACGATGGCCGTGGCACCGATCGATCGCAGCGCCGCCTGGGCCATGGGGGCGGCCCCATCGGCGACCGCCATCTTCACGGCCACCTGCTGCAGGCCCCAACAGGCACACAGCACCACCATCATCAGCGCCGCGCCGGCATCCAGCCGGTTGGGCTGCACCGGCCGGCAGCCGGCCTCGCTCACGCTCGCCATCGGTACGGGGGATCTCCTCGGGCGGTTCCTCGGGCCACCGGTGCGTTGCCGGTAAACCATTGTGTCTTCTGGTCATACGCGGAATTCCACCCAGGGGCAACCCGGCCGACCCATGCATGCAGAACATGATTGACGGGCGGGAAATGAGGGGCTTAAGCTTATTTGGAAACATGGTTTCCCAATAGGAAACTTCTTGATGAAGTCTTTGACCTCGGCCCTCGCCATCTACGGCGCCTTCTCCACCACACGTCAGCCGCTCGGCATCACCGACATCTGCGAGCGGACCGGGCTTGCCAAAAGCCAGGTCTCGAAGGTGCTGGCCACCTTCCGCGAGCAGGGTTTCCTGGATCAGGATCCGGTCACCCGCAAATACCGGGTCGGGCCGATGAGCTTTCTGGTCGGCGTCGCCTATGCCCATACGCACGTCCTCACCCGTCAGGCGCTGCCGATCATGCGGGAGCTGGTCGATCGCTGCGGCCATTCCGCGGTGTTGAGCGTGCGCGAGGGCGACACCGTCTTCCATCTGCTGGCGGTGGAAGGGCCGTTCTTCGTCGACAGCCGCTGGCGCGTGGGCATGTCGGTGCCGTTCCACGCCACCGCGGCCGGCAAGATCCTGACCGCCTTCGACGCGCCCGAAGTGCTCGACCGGCTGATCGCGGCCCACGGCCTGCCCCAGATCACGCCCAAGACCATCACCGATCCGGCCGGCCTTGCCGACCATCTGGCCGAGGTTCGCGCCGCCGGCGCCGCCGTCACCGCGGGCGAGAGCGCGCCCGGCCTGGTGGCGATCGCGGTTCCGGTCTTCGGCGAGCACGAACACATCCGTGCCGCCCTCAGCTTCATCATGCCGCTTCAGGGCTACGAGCCCGACGCGGCCGAGGCCCATGTGGCGGATCTGCAGGCTGCCGCGCGCAGCCTGTCCTTCCGCCTGGGTGCCGAAACCTATCCCTTCGGCACCGCCTGACATCGACACATCCCGGTCGGACGGATCCGCCAGAGATCCGCCGCCGGATGGAGACCCGCCGCGCAAAGCCGGTGCCACGCCCCCGCGGGCACTGCCACCGCGCAAGACGCAGCCCATCAAGAAACACGTGAGGCTACATGTTCCGGACCATCGATCGCCGCATGCTCGGCGCCGCCGCCGTCGCGGCCCTGATGCTGCACGCAGCCCCCGGCTTCGCCGCCGACGAGGGCAAGCCGAAATCGCTCACCATCCTCGCCGGCCCGACCGGCAGCTCGTTCTATGCCACCGCCGCCGGCGTCGCCGCCATCCTGGGCGACGAGGGCGTGCGCGCCAATGCCGAAATGGGCGGCGGCACCTCCAACGTCGTCGGCGTCTCGCGCGGCACGGGAGAGCTGGGCCTGACCATGAGCATCGTGCCCAGCGTCGCCGCCGCCGGCAAGCCGCCCTTCCAGGAGCCGATCACCAATGTCCGCGGCATCGCCTCGTTCACCTCGATGCTGGCCCATATCGCGGTCGCGGGTGATTCGGACGTCCAGTCGATCGGCGACCTTGCCGGCAAGCGCTTCGCCTCGCAGCCGGTGGGCCAGGCCACGGCGCTGATCTTCGACGACCTGCTTGCCGCAACCGGCACCGATGCGTCGAAGATCGACATCGTCCGCGGCGGTCTCAGCTTCCAGACCGACCAGATCAAGGACCACCATTCGGTGGGCATGGTCTCGGTCGCGAACTATCCGGCCAGCTTCTTCACCGAGCTTGCCAGCACCTCCGACATCCGCTTCCTGACCATCGATGACGCGCTGGCGGCGAAGCTTCAGGAGCTGAACCCCGGCTATGCCCGCGCCGCGATCCCGGCCGGCACCTATCCGGGCCAGGATGCCGCGATCCCGACCGTCGGCACCTCGATGATGATGATCGCCTCGGACGAGATGCCCGAGGACGAGGCCTATTGGCTGACGAAGACGCTGATCGAAAAGTTCAAGCGTCTGCAGGGCGCCCATGCCGCCCTGGCCCGGCTGGAGCCGGCCGACATGGCCGCCATGCCCGGTATCACCATCCATCCGGGTGCGCTGCGCGCCTATCAGGAAGCCGGCGTCCTCGCGAAGTGAGGTGAGCGGCGCGGGCGGCCGGTGACCCCGGCCCCGCCCGCGCCCGTCCGACGCATCCTCGTCCGGAAGAAGATCCAGGATGACCACCGTCTCCGCAGCGGGCGAGGGCTCAGGCCTTCGCACCGTGCTGCGCCATGCCGCCCACGCGGTCGCGATCGGCATGTCGCTCTTCCACATCCATGCGGGCATCTTCGGCGAAGCGCCGGCGCTGGCCTATCGTCCCATCCATCTGGCGCTGGCCTTCGCGGTGCTGCTGCTGACCGCCGCCTCGATGCGGGCGCCGGAGACCGGCGCGAAGCGCTGGATCGGCCTTGCCTGGGATACGGCGATGCTGATCGCGGTGCTGGCCTCGACCCTGTTCCTGGTCTTCGACCAGACCCGCATTTCCGAACGCATGGAATACATGACCCGGCTGCTGACCGCCGAGCGCGTGCTGGGCGCCCTGCTGCTGCTGGTGGTGCTGGATGTCGTCCGGCGCAGCATCGGCTGGCCGATGGTCGTGATCACCCTCGTCTTCCTGGTCTACACCCAGGTGGGCGACAGCCTGCCCTATCCGTTCTGGCACCGGGGCTATTCCATCGACCGGGTCATCGAGCAGATGTACCTCACGGTCGACGGCATCTGGACGGTGCCGCTGGCGGTGACCGCCAGCTACATCTTCCTGTTCGTGCTGTTCGGCTCGCTGCTGGTCGCCTCGGGCGCCGGCGAGTTCTTCACCGATCTGGCCCGCGCCCTTACCGGCCGGATCGTCGGCGGGCCGGCCAAGACCGCCGTGGTCTCCTCCGCCTTCTTCTCCATGCTTTCGGGCAGTTCCACCGCCAATGTGGTGACAACAGGCAGCTTCACCATCCCGGCCATGAAACGCGGCGGCTTTTCGGGCTCGTTCGCGGGCGGCGTCGAAGCCGTGGCGTCCACGGGCGGGCAGATCATGCCGCCGATCATGGGCGCTGCCGCCTTCATCATGATGGAGACGCTGGGCGTCCCCTATGGCGACATCATGATCGCCGCGATCCTGCCGGCGATCTTCTATTTCGCCACCGTCTTCGTGATGGTCGATCTGGAAGCCCGGCGGCTGAACCTGCGGCCCGCCGAAGACGAGGAAATGCCGAAGGTCTGGCCGGTTCTGCGTTCGCGCGGCTATCTGCTGGTCCCGGTGATCTTCATGGTCTGGGCCCTGGTCTCGGGCTACACCCCGGCACGGGCCGGCGTCTGGGCCATCGGCATGCTGGCGGCGATGATCGTGATCTTCGATCGCCGCAAGGGCGTGCGCGGTCTCGCCCGGATCTTCGCCGACGCCCTGATCAACGCGCCCAAGCTGATCGCGCCGATCACCGCCGCCTGTGCGGTCGGCGGCATCATCGTCGGCGTGGTGTCGATGACCGGCCTCGGCTATCGCATGGCCACGATCATCATCGAAACCTCGCACGGCATCCTGCCGCTCGCGCTGGCGCTCACCATGGTGGTCGCGGTGATCATGGGCATGGGCATGCCGACCAGTGCCGTCTATGTGGTGCTGGCCGTGATCCTGGCCCCGGCTTTCGTCGATTTCGGCGTCGTGCCGATCGCGGTGCATATGTTCATCTTCTACTATGCCGTGATCTCCAACATCACACCGCCGCTCGCCGTCGCCTCCTTCGCAGCAGCCGCGGTCGGCAATGCCGATCCCTGGCGGACCAGCATGCATGCGGTACGCCTGGGCCTGCCGGTCTTCGCGATCCCTTATGTCTTCATCTATCACCCCGAATTCCTGGCCCAGGGCACGATCGGCGAGATCGCCTATGTCTGCCTGCTGATGGCGATCGCGATCTTCGCCATCTCGGTCGCCTCGATCGGCTGGCTGAAGGTGCCGCTGTCGCGTGCGACCCGTGCGGCGGCCCTGCTCTTCGCGCTGCTTCTGCTGCCCTCCGAACATGTCGGCCTGATCTATCAGATCACCATCCTGGCCGGCAGCTTCGCCCTCTTCTGGCTGTGCTACACCCTGGATCTTCGCCGCAAGGCCGGGGCCGCACCGGCCGGAACCGCCTCCCCCCACGGAAGAGACCCCGCCTCGTGACAATCATCACCGATCATCTCGCCCGGCTCGCCCCCGCGAGCCGCGGCCAGGGCCGCCTGGTCGCCGGTTCCACGGCCACCGGCGCCGAGATTTCCATCCCCTATATCGCCGCCCGCGGTGCAGCCAACGGCCCGACCCTCTGGGTCACCGCCACCGTCCATGGCGACGAGGTCAACGGCACGCTGGCGGCGCTCGATTTCGTCCGCAATCTCGACCTCGCCGCCATGCGCGGCGCCTGTGTGGTGATCCCGGCCGCCAACCCGCTCGCCTTCGATGCCCGGGCCAAGACGGCGCCGCAGGACGGGCTCGACATCGACCAGCAGTTCCCCGGCGCCGCCGGAGGGCTGACCACCCAGCGGGTCGCCGACCGGCTCTGGCGCGAGATCGAGCGCGCGGGCGACTGTCTGGTCAGCCTGCACACGCTCACCGCCCATTTCGAGGCGAAGCCCTATGGCGTCTACAAGCTGCATCCCGACGGCCCGGTGGCCGAGGATGTGCTGCTGCGCCACCTCTCCTTCTACGACCCCAGCGTCGCCTGCCTGATGCCGACCGTGAAGGCCGCGGGCGAGCTGCCGGGCAACATCTCGGGCGCCATCGACTACCAGTTCCAGGCGCTCGGCAAGACCGCCTTCATGGTCGAGCTGGGTGCCGGCAGCCGGATCGAATGGCCCTATGTCGAACAGGGCTCGGCGGGTCTGCGCCGGACCGCCGCCGAGATCGGGATGTTCGAGGATCGCCCGGCCCCCGGCGGCACGCTGCGCAAGGTTCTGAAGCGTCGCCACGTCACGGCCGATACCGGCGGTCTGTTCCGGGCCGCCTGCACGCCCGGTGACATTCTTCAGCCCGGATCGCCATTGGGCGTGATCACCGACATTTTCGGAGATATCGTCGACCGCGTGACCTTCGACGAGCCGGTCCTGGTCATCGCCGCCCGCCGCGATCCCGTCGTGGCGACCGGCGACCGCATCGGCTTCGTCGCCACCGCCTGGGAGTCCCGGACCCTCCAGAGCGCCTGACCACTCTGCCCACCTCATCCTGCCCCCGCGTCCGGGCCATCAGAACCGAGAACCGTGTCCGCCATGTCCGATATCCGCCGTGTTCCGACTGCCTCCCATTGGGGTGCCTTCACCGCCGTCGTCCGCGATGGCCGTCTGGTCGAGGCCATTCCGCGCGAAGGCGATCCCTACCCCTCGGACATGGTTCGGACCATGCCGGACGCGGTTCACAACCGGGCGCGGGTCGCCCGCCCCTCGGTGCGCCGCAGCTGGCTCGGCAATGCGCCCGATCGTGGCCGCGAGCGCCGAGGCGCGGAGGATTTCGTCGCCGTCCCCTGGGACGAGGCGCTCGACATGGTCGCGGCGGAGGTTGCCCGGGTGCGGCGGGAACACGGCCATGAGTCGATCTTCGGCGGATCCTATGGCTGGTCCTCGGCCGGGCGCTTCCATCATGCGAAGTCTCAGCTCCACCGCTTCCTGAATGTCGGTGGCGGCTTCACCACCCAGGTGCAGAATTACAGCTATGCCGCTGCGATCACGATCCTTCCTCATATCCTGGGATCGATCGATGCGGTGCAGGGGCCGGTCTCGTCCTGGGACGGGATCCTGCAGAACTGCCGGCTGATGGTCTGTTTCGGCGGCCTGCCGCGGATCAACATGCAGATCGAAGCCGGCGGCATGGGCGCCCATGAAGGCCGCGACTGGCTGCAGAAGATCCTGGATGCCGGCATCCGCGTGGTCTGCATCACGCCGTCGAAGGAAGACGTGCCGGATGGTGCGGAATGGTTGACCATCCGCCCCAATACCGACACCGCCGCCATGCTGGCCATGATCCATGTCCTGCTCGGCGACGGGACGGTCGACCATGATTTCCTGGCCCGCTGCACCGTCGGCGCCGACCGGGTGATCGCCTATGTCGAAGGCCGCACCGATGGTGTGCCCAAGACCCCGGACTGGGCGGCGGCGATCACCGGCCTCGACGCCGACACCATCCGGGCGCTGGCCCGCGGCCTCGGGCGCGAGCGTTCCTTCATCAATGCCTCCTGGTCCCTGCAGCGTGCCGATCGCGGCGAACAGGCCTATTGGGCGGCGATTGCGCTGGCCTGCATGGCCGGCCATGTCGGGCTGCCGGGTGGCGGCTTCGCCCTCGGCCTCGCCTCGCTGGGCAATATGGGCGTGCCGCGGCGGGGCATGGCCTCACCGCGCCTGCCGATGGGGATGAACCCGACCGGCAGCTTCATCCCCGTCGCCCGCATCTCCGACATGATGCTGACCCCCGGCGGCCGCTATCGCTATGACGGCGAGGACCTCACCTATCCCGACATCCGCCTGGTCTACTGGTGCGGCGGCAACCCCTTCCACCATCACCAGGATCTGAACCGGCTGGTCCAGGCCTTCCGCCGGCCCGAGACCGTGGTCGTCCACGAACAGTACTGGACGGCGACCGCCCGCCATGCCGACATCGTGCTGCCGGCCACCACGACGCTGGAGCGCAACGACATCGGCGCCAGCGGCCGCGACCGCTTCATCCTGGCGATGCACAAGGCGATCGACCCGGTGGGCGAGGCCCGGGACGATTTCGCCATCTTCACCGCCCTCGCCCGGCGGCTGGGCCTGGAAGAGGCCTTCACCGAAGGGCTCGACGAGATGGGCTGGCTGCGCCGGATCTATGCCGAAGCGGCCGGGGCCAATGCCGCCCGCGGCATGCCTTTCCCGGAGTTCGACAGCTTCTGGGCGGCCGGCCATATCGAGGTGCCGCCCCTCGACGAACCCTTCACCATGTTCGGCGATCTGCGCCAGGACCCGGCCGCCCACCCGCTCAACACGCCTTCGGGGCTGATCGAGCTGTTCTCGGCCCGGGTCGCCTCGTTCGGCGATCCGCACTGCCCCGGCCATCCGGTCTGGATCGAACCCGATGAATGGCTGGGCGCGCCGCTGGCCGCCCGCTACCCGCTGCACATGTTGAGCCACCAGCCCAGGACCCGGCTGCACGGCCAGCTCGATTCGGCCGAACTCAGCCGCAGCGCCAAGATCCATGGTCGCGAGCCGGTCCATATCCACCCGGAGGATGCCGCCCGGCGCGGCATCAGCGACGGCATGGTGGTGCGGGTCTTCAACGATCGCGGCGCCACGCTCGCCGGCGCGGTGGTCACCGCCGATGTCATGCCGGGGGTGATCCGCCTCGCCACCGGCGCCTGGTACGATCCGGCGGACCCGGCGGCCCGGGGCAGCCTGGACAAGCACGGCAACCCGAATGTGCTGACGGCAGATCGCCCGACCTCGGCCGTGTCCCAGGCCCCCACCGCCCATTCGACCCTGGTCGAGATCGAACCCTATCGCGGAGCGCTGCCCGAGGTGACCGCCTTCGATCCGCCCGTCGCCGACATCGCCGCCGAATGAGCCGCGCGCGGATCCCTGGCCGCCGCCAGCAGTGCCTGCGTATAGGGATCCCGCGCCTTTGCACCATGAATATCCGCCCGGGTGAGTTCCTCCACCGCCCGGCCGCGATGCATCACCAGCGCCCGGGTGCAGAGATGGGCGACGACCGCCAGATCATGGCCAACCATCAGCAGCGTCAGGCCATGATCGGCGCGCAGCCGGTCGAGCAGGTTCAGCACCTCGGCCTGGACCGACACGTCCAGCGCCGAGGTCGGCTCGTCGAGCAGCAGAACCCTGGGCTCCAGGATCAGCGCCCGGGCGATCGCGACCCGCTGGCGCTGGCCGCCTGACAGCTGGTGCGGAAAACGGAAGCGCAGCGACGCATCCAGCCCCACCGCCGCCATCGCCGCCGCAATCCGCCGCTCCGCCTCCCCCACCCCGTGGATCACCAGCGGCTCGGCCAGGATCCGGTCGACGGTGTGGCGGGGATGCAGGGCCGTGGAGGGGTCCTGAAACACCATCTGCATCAGCCGCGCCCGGGCCCGCCGGTCGGTCAGGCTCTGGCGTCCGGCCGTGACCACGGGCCGGCCATCGAACATCACCCGCCCGCCATCCGGCGCCAGCAGGCCCGCGATCGCCCGCAGCAGGGTCGACTTGCCAGAGCCGCTTTCCCCGACCACGCCCACCGCCTCGCCCCGAGCGACGCTCAGCGACACCTGGTCGACCGCGGCCAGGCCCTGAAAGCGCACGGTCAGCCCCTGGACCTCGATCATCATCCGTCCTTCCACGCCGGGTCGCGGACCAGCACCGGCAGCGGCGCCACATGGGCATCCAGCCGCGGCCGGCAGCCGATCAGCCCGCGGGTATAGGGATGGCCGGCATGATCGAGTGCGCCGGCGGCCAGGGTTTCCATCACCCGACCGGCATACATCACCGCCACCCGGTCGGCAAAGGCCGCCACCAGATCCAGATCATGGGAGATCAGCACCAGCCCCATGCCCCGCTCGGTGACCAGCCCGTCGATCAGCTCCAGAATCTCGCCGCGCACCGAGACGTCGAGCGCCGAGGTCGGCTCGTCGGCGATCAGCAGATCGGGCTCTCCCGCCAGCATCATCGCGATCATCACCCGCTGGGCCATGCCGCCCGACATCTGGTGCGGATGCAGGTCCAGCACCCGTTCCGGCCGGTCGATGCGCACCGCGGCCAGCAGGTCCAGCGCCGCAGCCCCGGCCGCACGGCGGCCGAGGCCACGATGCAGCCGCAGACCCTCGGCGATCTGCGCGCCCGCGGTCATTACCGGATCGAGTGCGGCCTTCGGATCCTGCATCACCATGGCGATGCGCCGGCCGCGCAGGCGCCGGATGGCCCGCTCGCCGCCATCGATCAGATCGATACCGTCGAAGGCCAGCCGGTCGGCGGTCATGCGGGCCTGGCGCGGCAGCAGCCCCATCACCGCCCGCATGGAGATCGACTTGCCGGAACCGCTTTCGCCCACGATCGCCAGCCGCTCCCCGGGGGCCAGCGACAGCGAGACCTCGCGCACCGCCCGAACCGGCCCCTCGGGCCCCGGGAACGACACGGCCAGGTTGCGGATCTCCAGCAGGGTGGCCTCCTCCCTCGTACCCCCGGCCTCCCTCATGCCGCCCTCCCGGTCTGGGCGCGCGGGTCCAGCACGTCGCGCAGCCCGTCGCCCAGCAGGTTGAAGCCCATGCTGACCACGAAGATCGCCGCCCCGGGCAGGGTCGCCACCCACCATTGATCGATGATGTAGTCGCGGCCGGTCGCGACCATCGCCCCCCATTCCGGCGCCGGTGCCTGGGCGCCCAGGCCCAGAAAGCCCAGCCCGGCAAAGATCAGGATCACGCCGGCCATGTCGAGCGTCAGCCGCACGATCACCGAGGACAGGCAGAGCGGCGCCACATGCAGCACCAGGATCCTGAGATCCGAGGCCCCGGCCAGCCGGGCGGCCTGGACGAATTCCCGCTCCCGCACCAGCTTCGCCTCGGCCCGGGCCAGCCGGGCATAGGCCGGCCAGCCGGTGACCGCGATCGCCACCACCGCATTGCCGATGCCGGGGCCCAGCACCGCGGCAAGCGCCAGTGCCAGCACCAGCCGCGGAAAGGCCATGACAATGTCGGTCAGCCCCATCAGCACCGCATCGATCCGGCCGCCGAAATACCCGGCCGCAATGCCGATCGCAAGCCCCACCGGCCCCACGATCACCGCCACCGACAGCACCACGGCCAGCGTGATCCGCGCCCCGTACAGAATGCGCGAGAGGATGTCCCGGCCCAGATGGTCGGTGCCCAGAAAATGCTCTGCGCCAGGGGCTTGCAGCCGGTCGTTCAGCACCTGATCGATCGGATCATAGGGTGCCAGCACCGGCGCCAGGGCGGCCGCCAGGATCAGGGCCAGCACGATCAGGGTGCCGATCACGGTCGCCGGATTGGCCAGCGCCCGGGCCAGGAAACCCGCCGCCGCATAGCGCCGCGCCTCGGCCCGGCTGCGGGGCGTGCGGGCGGCGATGCGGGCAAGGGCTGCGACCCCGATCATGCCCGTACCTCCTGCCGCATCCGCGCATCCAGCCGGCGGTGGATCAGGTCGGCCGCGCGATTGATCAGCACGAAGCCGAGCCCGACGGCAAGCGTGCCGCCCAGCACCGCATGCATGTCGGCCGCGAACAGCGCCTGGGTGATGTAGAGCCCGATGCCGGGCCAGGCGAAGACGGTTTCGGTCAGCACCGCACCTTCCAGCAGATGGGCGAAGGTCAGCGCGATCACCGTCACCAGCGGGACCGCGACATTGCGGAAGGCATGGCCCCACAGGATCCGCACCTCCGGCACGCCCTTGGCCCGGGCGGCGACGACATAATCCTGCGACAGCTCTCCGATCATGAGCGATCGGGTCATCCGCGCCACATAAGCCATCGAGAAATAACCCAGAATCGAAGCGGGCAGGATCAGGTGGCGCAGGGCGTCCACCATCGCCTCGGGCTCCCCCGCCAGCGCCGTGTCGATCAGCACGAAGCCGGTCACCTCGGGGATGGTATAGGCCCAGGCGACATCCAGCCGGCCGGGCCCCGCCACCCAGCCGAGCCGGGCGTAGAAGATCAGCAATCCGACCAGCCCCAGCCAGAACACCGGCACCGAATAGCCGACCAGGGCCACCGCCCGCACCACGTGATCGGCCAGCCGGCCGGCGCGTGCCGCCGCCAGCACCCCCAGCGGCACCCCCAGCCCGACACCGATCAGCGTGCCTGCAACCGCGAGTTCGATGGTGGCCGGGAAGACCCGTGCCACATCCTCGGCCACCGTCAGCCCGGTCATGGTCGATCGACCCAGGTCGCCGTTCAGTACATTCCAGACATAGACCGCCAGCTGCTCGTACAGCGGCAGGTCCAGCCCCAGCGCCGTGCGGGCTGCGGCATAGGCCTCGGGGCTGGCCCTGTCGCCGGCGACGACCAGGGCCGGATCGATCGGCACCACCCGGCCGATCAGAAAGGTGACGACGATCAGGCCGAGCAGGGTGACGGCAAGGCCGGCCATGAAGCCGGCCGTCACCCGCACCATGCGCAGCCCCGCAGGCGCTGCCTTCACTTCGTGATCCGCCAGTAGATATAGGTGTCGAAGGCCGGGCCCGAGATCCAGCCTTCAACCGGCTTGCGCATCGCGGTCGGCTCGGTCTGCTGGAACATCACCGCCACCGGCCCCTCCTCGCGCAGTCGGCGCTGGATGTCGTGATAAAGCTCGACCCGCCTGGCATCGTCACGTTCCAGCACCGCCGCGCGGGCCATCTCGCCCAGCTCGTCATTCTTCCAGGCATTGCGCCAGGCGATGGTCTTGGCGGTGCCGGTATCGACGTTGTCGGGGTTGCGGGCGAAATAGTCGACCGTCGAATTGGGGTCGCCATAATCCGGCGACCAGTACATCAGCAGCAGCTCGTGGCCGCGCGCCCGGTACTTGGTCAGCACCTGCCGGGTATCGGCGGTCACGATCTTCAGCCGGATGCCGATATCGGCCAGATTGGCCTGCAGCGCCTGGGCGATGTCACGATAGGGCGCCGTGCCCGAGACGTCGATGGTCAGGTCCAGCCCGTCGGGATGGCCGGCTTCGACCATCAGCGCCTTCGCCTTCTCCACATCGCGGGTATAGGGCAGATCGTCGAGCGCCGCGAAACTGCCGGCGCCCAGGATCGACTGATGCGGCCGGTAAAGCCCTTCCAGCAGGTTCGCGGCGATGCCCTGATAGTCGATCGCCCGGCGGATCGCCTCGCGCACCTTGGGCTCGGTCAGCGCCGGCACCTTCTGGTTCATCGCCAGATAATAGATCGTCGCCTTGGGCTCGGTTTCGACCTTGAGATCGGGATTGCCGGCGATGCCCTTCAGCTGTTCGGTGCCGAGCCGGCGGGCGATATCCACATCGCCCTTCTCCAGCAGCAGCCGCTGGGCGGTGGGCTCGGGCACATGGCGGATGATCACCCGCTTCATCTTCGGCGCGCCCATGTAGAAATCCGGGTTCGCCTCCAGCACCACGGCCTCTTTCGGCCGCCAGGTCACCAGGCGATAGGCGCCGCTGCCGGCGGTGTTGGTCTTCAGCCAGCCATTGCCCAGATCGCCATCGGTCTCGTGCGCCAGCGCCTCGGTGCGGTCGACCACGGCACCGACGCTGGATGACAGGCTGTTCAGCACATAGCTCGGCGCGAAGGGCTCCGACATGGTCAGCACCAGGGTGGCGTCGTCCTTGGCCACCACCATCCGGTCGACGTTTTCGGGCGTCCAGCCCAGCGCGTTCAGGATGAAGACCGGCGATTTGGCAAGCTTCACCACCCGCTGCAACGAGAAGGCGGCATCATGGGCGGTCAGCGGCCGCCCGGTGTGAAATTTCACCCCCGGCCGCATGGTGAAGGTGTAGGTGAGCCCGTCGTCCGAGATCGTCCAGCTCTCGGCCGCCCCGCCCAGGATCCTGGTGAAATCGTCCGGATCGGGCACGGTCAGGCGCAGATAGACGTTGTTCAGAATCTCGCCGGTCGCAAGCTCGAAGCTCTCCGCCGGATCGAAACTTGTTACGTCATCAATATAATGAGCCATCACCAATGTATCGGGCGGCGTGGCCGCCCGCGCCTCTCCGGCCGGCAGCCCCTGGGCTGCGAAAAGGCCGATGGCCAGGGCGGCACAGGCCCTCAGCAGACCATGGCGCAGCCGATGACGCAGCGTCGCGGGCGCCGACATTCGGGCCGTCGTCGATTGGATCACGGTCGTCACTCCCGGCGTGAAGGGGCTGCGGCCGAAGCCGGCCGCATCTGTCACGCATCATGAAGCAACTGGGCCGCCCTCGCCAAGCCCGCCCGCCACGGCAGTCAACCCAGGGCATCCTCCACCTCGGCGTCCGGACCGGCCGGGCCGTCGGGCCCGGCATCGTCCGAGAGCGGCAGCACCAGCCGGGCGACCGTGCCGAAGCCGTAGGTGCTCTCGATCTCGATCCGCCCGCCCTGCAGTTCCGCCAGGGCCTTGGCGACGGTCAGGCCAAGGCCGGCGCCCTCGAAGCGCCGCGAGAGGCCGTCATCGGCCTGGAAGAAGGCGTCCGTCACCCGGTCCAGGCTGTCGGCCGGAATGCCCGACCCGCTGTCGGTGATGGTGATCGCGCCGGTGCCGTCCTCGCGCCGCTCCACCAGCAGCACCACCTCGCCATCGGCCTCGGTGAACTTGATGGCATTGTCGATCAGATAGTCGAGCACCCGTACCGCCAGCCGCGGATCGCCCAGAACCTCCACGGGTCCGTCATCGACATGGTCCAGCCGGACACCGCCACGACGCGCCCGATCTGCGGCACTGCGCATCACCGACCGGATGGCGGACTGGGCATCGAAGCTGCGCAGCTCGCAGCGCTCTTCGCCGCCGTCGATCCGGCCGAGCCCGATGATCGCGTCGACCACCGAAATCAGCCGCCGGCCGGCGCGGGAAATCTCGTCGACATAGCCGTCATACACCTCGGAACCGAGGGGCCCGTGCAGGCGCGCCGTCATCAGATCGGCATAGCCCAGCACCGCCGCCAGCGGCGTGCGCAGTTCGTGGCTCATCATCGAGATGAAGCGCGACTTCGCCCGGCTGGCCGCATCGGCCAGATCCCGCGCCTCGGCAAGCGCCGCCTGCACCGCGGCGCGTTCCTCGACATCGTGGAAGGTCACCACCAGGGCCGCCACCGCCGCTTCGTCGCGCAGGTCGCGGAGCTTCACGTCGCAGGCCCGCACCCCTCGGGCGCCCATATCGACACGCAATTCCTCGGTCGCCGTGCGTTCGCCACCGGTCAGCACACGCTCGAACAGCGCGCGCAGGCGATCCCGATCCTCGGCGACCACCATCCGCGCCAGGGGCCGGGCGCGGGCGATCGCAACCAGATCGGCCGGGCCCACCACATCCCTGATCGCGTGATCGGCATCGGCAACCACGATCAGATCCGATCCTGTGGCCAGCAGTGCCGACATCCGCCGGCTGCCCAGGCGCAGCGTCTCCGCCTCGCGCGCGGCCGACAAGGCGAAGCGTTTGTCGATGGTGGCCGAGGCGATGATGATGGTGACCACCAGTGCCGCGCCGACCGCCACCAGCACGGCGATGACCTGGGGATGCACCGCATGGGCCGAGGCTTCGAGGAACAGCAGCCGGCCGAGTGCGATGGTCTGGGCCGGCTCGAACCGCGCCGCCGCCATGCCGGTATAGTGCATGCCGCAGATCGCCACCGCCATGACCACCGAGGCCCCCAGCTTGGCCGGGATTGAGACCTCTCGCCGGGCGATGGCCAGGGCTGCGGTGGCCGCGACCAGGGCGATCACCACGCTCAGCGCAAAGGTCCAGGGCTCGTAGAGCAGCCGGGCGGGCATGTGCATGGCTTCCATGCCCATATAGTGCATGCCCACGACACCGGTGCCGGTTGCGAGCCCCGCGCCCAGCAGGGCCCCCGGGTGGTTCCCGGCCCGCGATACCCAGGCAAGCCCCAGCCAGGTCATCGCCACGGCGATGATCAGCGAACCGACGGTCAGGTCCAGGTCGTAATCGACCGGAAAGGGCAGTTCATGGGCAAGCATGCCGATGAAATGCATCGACCAGATGCCGCCGCCCAGCACCACGCTGCCGGCCGTGATCCACACCGTGCGCATCCGGGGCCCTGCGGTCGGAATCCGGCCGGCGGTCTGCAGCGCCGCGTAGGACGCGAACAGCGCGACCACGACCGACAGCACGACCAGCCGCGTATCGTAACCGCTTTCGGCATAATGCCCGCCAGCGTCGTGGGCGAACTCCAGAAACATATGTCAGCCGCCCTTCCGAAGGCCGTCACCGGAAACCCGGCGCGAACGTCGTCGCCGCGCCACGCATGGTTCCGAAGCGCGTCGGGCAGGGCGCAACGGACCAGTTTTCATGGCATTCTGCCCGAGGAGAGTAAAGGAAACATGGACGGAGCCCATGACGAATTCAGAAGATCCGGCCCGTATCGCCGCAGCCGTGGCGGCTGCATCGCGCCGCGTGGGAGAAACCATGGCCGGCCGGCGCAGCACCCGCGCCTTCCGACCCGATCCGGTCCCGCGGGAAACGGTGGAACGGATCCTGGCACTGGCGGCCCGCGCCCCCAGCGGATCGAACATCCAGCCCTGGAAAGTCCACGTTCTGGCCGGTGCCGCCCGCGCGCGCGTGGTGGCTGCACTGACCGCAGACCACGCCGCCGGCGCCCCGCGTGCCGCCTGGGGCTATACATACTATCCGGTGAAGTGGCGGGCGCCCTATCAGGATCGCCGTCGGGCGCTCGGCTGGTCGCTCTACAGCCTGCTCGGCATCGGCAAGGGCGATCAGGACCGCATGCAGGCGCAGGAGCGGCGCAACTTCGCGTTCTTCGACGCCCCGGTCGGGCTGATCGTCACCATCGACCGCGATATGGAACAGGGATCCTGGGTGGATGTCGGGATCTTCGTCGGTCAGGTCCTGCTGGCGGCCGAAGCGATGGGCCTGCAGACCTGCCCGCAGGCGGCCTTCGCCATGTATGACGGCATCCTGCGCGACGAGATCGGCTATCCCGAAACCGAACAGGTGGTCTGCGGCATCGCCATCGGCCATGGCGACCCCGACGACGTGACCGCCCGGCTCCAGACCCCGCGTGAACCGGTGGAAGGCTTCGCAACCTTCCAGGGTTTCGCGGACTGAAATACGGAGGCCGGCGCGCGGGCAGCCCCTGCCCTGCGCCGGCCGCCACGGCTGATCAGGCCGCGTCCCATTCGGGTGCGAAGGACGGATTGATCATCCGGCCGTTGCCGCGCAGCGCATCGATCTTCGCCCGCTCGGCATCGCTCAACCGGATGTCGAGTGCTGCCAGATTGGCGCGGATATGGGCTTCGCTGCCGGCCTTCGGGATGGCGCTGACCATGGGCTGATCGATCAGCCAGCGCAGCACCACCTGCGCCGGAGAGGCGTCGTGCGCCTCGGCGATCTCGCGGATCACCGGGTCGTCGGCGACCTTGCCGCGGGCCAGCGGGCTGTAGGCGGTGACCATCATGCCATGGGCGCGGGCATAGGCCAGCACCGGATCCTGGTTCAGATAGGGGTGGTATTCCACCTGATCGGCGGCGACGTCCACGCCCAGCTCTTCGACCACGCGCTTCATCAGCGCGACCGGGAAGTTGCTGAGGCCGATCAGCTTCGCCCGGCCGGCCGCCTTCACGCCTTCAAGCGCGCGCATGGTCTCGGCCAGATCGATCTTCGGATTCGGCCAGTGGATCAGCAGCAGGTCGACCTGATCGACCTGAAGCTTCTTCAGCGACTCCTCCACCGACGCCTCGAGCGTGCCGGCGGCCAGTCGTTCATACCAGACCTTGGTGGTCAGGAAGACTTCCGAGCGGTCGATCGCGGACTCGGCGATCGCCTCGCCGACCTCGGCCTCGTTGTCATAGATCTGCGCGGTATCGATATGCCGGTAGCCGAGGTCGAGCGCGGTGCGCACGGCACGCACGCAGGCCCGGCCGGTGATCTGCCAGGTGCCGAAGCCGAGCGCCGGAACCCGGGCGCCCTTGACGTCGATGATGGTCTGGTCAGGCATGGCTCATCTCCGGAAGCGGAAGGATAGGGTCCGCCGCGTCGGCACGCGGGCGGCGCAGGGGAGGACGTCTTGTTGTGTTTGCCCCCGATGCGGGGGGAGAGATGGTCCGGCGGCGGCGGGCGTCAATCCAGCGTGACGCCCAGGCGCTCGGCCAGGAAATCGAGACGGTCCTGGCCCCAGAAGGGTTCGCCGTCGAAGATATAGGTGGGCGCGCCGAACACGCCGGCCGCGATGGCATTGTCGGTCATGGCGGCGCGCTTCGCCGCCAGATCCGCGGTCGCGGCATCGGCGCGATCGAGCAGCTCAGCATCCAGCCCCTCACGCCGCAGCAGGTCGGCCAGCGTTTCGGCATCCGTGATGTCCCGCCCCTCGGCCCAGACCGCGCCCAGCACGCCGCCGATCAGCCCGGCGGGATCCACACCCTCGGCCATGGCCTGCAGCACCAGATGCGCCGCCCGGGTGTCGTCGACCGGGAAAAAGCGCGGCTCCAGCTCCAGCGGCACGCCCAGCCGGTCGCGCCAGCGCTTCAACTCGTACATGCGATAGGTCTGGCGCTGCACCGGGCGCTGTTTCACCGGCACGCCACCCGACGCAGCGAAGATCTTCGCAAAATCCACCGGGTGCCAGCGAATGACGGCGCGGCCACGATCGGCGATGGCCACGAAGCGGTCATGGCCCAGATAGGCCCAGGGCGACATCAGCGGCAGGTAGCAGTCGACGATCCGTGTCATGAAACGGCTCCGGCAAGGGATGGGGGCGGCCGTCGCGACGATGCCGCCCGCGAGCGGGCTCGCGGGCGGCATCCGGCAGGCGGCGCTTACGGTATACCGTTCAGGCGGGTCGGACAACGTAGCCGATGCGGGGGAAGTGCACGGCGATCTCTCCCAGCTCGGGATCCTCGCGCCGGATGCTGATCCGCCGCCGGCTGATCGCGGTCACCTCGCCGGCCACCGGGTCCTTGCCGAAATCCTCGGGCGTGACCGTCACGCTCGTGCCCGGCTGCGGGGCGTTGTCGTCCGTCTCCCCCACCGTCTCGGGCGGCAGCGGGGTCGCTTCGCGGGCGATGGCGAGTGCGGCATCCGGCTCCATCTCGATGCGGGTCCCGTGGCGGAACTCCCGCACCCGGCCGTTCCAGGCCTGGGCGTTCAGATATTCCGCCATCACCCCGCCAACCTTGCGGCCGTTGTTCTCAAGGAACCAGATCGGATGATAGGCGGCGAAATCCGCCAGGCTCGGCTCGTCGCCGAACAGATAGAGCGTGCCCTGCCCCAGCGCATCGTCGAGCACGGCGAGCGCATTGTGGAGCTGTTCCTTGAACATCGGCGCGGCCGCCTTCATCCGCTCCACATCGGCCCGCGGCGCACCGTTCATCCGCGCACGGTCTTCCAGAAGTTCCGGCGGCAGCTTGTCGGCATTGAACGCCATGGCATAGCGCACCGCCGGCCAGAACAGCATCCGCTCGGCCCAGAGCGAGAAGGCGAGCAGGCCGCCCCAGCCGCCGGCGGCGGTGCCGTTCTCGGGGAACAGGGTCGGCTGCGGATGGCGGCGCTCCAGCTCTTCGGCGATCAGATTGGTGTCGACATAAACATCGGCCCCGATCTGCATCACCGGCGTGCGGCGATAGCCGCCGGTCAGCGGCGTCAGCTTCGGCTTCGGCGCCCAGATCGGCTGTACCACCGAATTCCAGGTCAGCCCCTTGAAGCCCAGCATCAGCCGGGCCTTCTCGGCAAAAGGCGACGAGTCGTAGTGATGGAGGATGATCTCCGTCATCGTCCTCTCCTGTCTGCGCGACATCCCGGCCACCGGGCGCGGGCCGCCGCAGGTCTGAGCGTCCGGACCAGTCTCGTTCTGGCACTCTTCTCGTTCCGAGAACTCTATCCGGCGATCATTATACCCATGGTTTATTTTGCCGCCAGTGACGGCGGGGCTCAGTCCGCGGCACTGCGCGGCGGCAGGGGGATCGGGCGCACCCGCTCGAAGGCCCGTGCCACCCGCAGAACCAGCGCATCCGCCCCCACCGGCCCCACGATCTGCAACCCGACCGGCAGGCCGTCGCGATCGAAGCCACAGGGGATCGACGCCGCCGGCTGGCCGGTCAGGTTGAAGGGGTAGGTAAAGGGCGTCCAGTCGTTCCAGGTTGTCGCCGCCGGATCGCCCGGGTGGTTGCGCCCGGCCTTGAAGGCGGTATCGGGCAGGGTCGGCGTCAGGATCACGTCGAAGCGCCGATGCAGCCCGGCCATATGCGCCGCCAGCCCCGCCCGGCGGAACTGCGCCTGGGCGAGCGTCACCGCGTCGAAGCCCTGGCCGATGGTCGCCGCCGCCATCAGGGTCTGGTCCAGCCGGCGGCGCTGGTCGTCGCTCATGCCCGCGGCCATCAGGGCTGCCCCCGTGGTCCAGATGATCTGGAAGATCCGGCGGGTTTCGGGCAGATCCACCGTCATCGGCTCGACCACCGCGCCTTCGGCACGGAACACGCCGACCGCGGCATCGACCGCGGCGGCAACGTCGTCGTCGACCGGCTCGTCATTGATGGTCGGCGCATAGCCGATGCGGAGCCCGCGCACACCCTCTTCCAGCCCGGCGGTAAAATCCTCCACGGCAAAGGGTTTCGCGTACCAGTCGCGCGCATCGGGCCGGGCCAGCACCGCCAGCATCAGCGCCGCATCGCGCACGGTCCGGGTCATCGGCCCGACATGCGACACGCTGGACAGCGGGCTGGCCGGCCAGGCCGGCACCCGGCCGAAACTCGGCTTCAGGCCGAAAATGCCGGAGAAGCTGGCGGGGATGCGGATCGACCCGCCGCCATCGGTGCCGATATTGAGCACGCCCAGCCCGGTCGCCGCCGCCACCGCCGCCCCACCCGACGAGCCGCCGGGGGTGCGGTCGCTGTCCCAGGGATTGCGGGTGATGCCGGCAAGCGGGCTGTCGGTCACCCCCTTATGGCCGAATTCGGGCGTGGTGGTCTTGGCGGTGAACACAGCCCCGGTTTCGCGCAGCCGGGCCACGGCCGGCGAATCCTCGTCCCAGTCCTGCCCGGGGTCGACCGCGCGGCTGCCGCGCAGCGTCGGCCAGCCGGCCGAAAGCAGCAGGTCCTTGATGGTGGCCGGCACGCCGTCGAGCGGCCCGGCCGGCTCCCCCGCAATCCAGCGCAGTTCCGAAGCCCGTGCCTGGGCCCGGGTGGTTTCGGGATCGAGAAAGGCGCAGGGGTTCAGCTCGGGCTGAACCTCGGCGATGCGCGCAAGGCAGGCCTCGGCCACCTCCACCGGCGAAACCCGCCGGGCGGCATAGGCCTCGACCAGCGATGATGCGTCGGCGAAGCAGAGATCGTCGGGCAGGCTCATGATGGTCGGCCTTTCAGGGGGGAGAGGAAGGCGCTCAGGAAACCGGTTCGGGGTCGTCCTCGTCGGCCGCAGGGCGGCGCCAGCCGATGGCCGCGATTTCGGCGGCGATCCGGCCGGCAAGCTCGGCGCCCGGGCCCTGGGCGTCGGGCTGGTCGGGCAGCACCCGGCCGCCATCGGCGATCCGCAGCAGGCTGCGGGCGACCGCGGCGAACAGCGCCTCGGGCGTGCCCGGATCATCCAGCACACCGGCGGCCCCGGCCGCCAGCAGGCCCGCGGCCAGCACCGCCGGCGGCCGGTCGCCTTCGGCCGCCACCACCAGCAGCCGGCGGGCCGGCAGCCGCCCGAGCAGGGCGCGGATCTCGTCCTCGGCCGCCGTCAGCGGCCGGCGCAGCGGCATCACGATCAGCAGGCCCGGATGATCGGCCAGGCATCCGGGCAGATCAGACGCCGTCACCTCGATCGGCGGCGCCGCGGTCACGGCGGCAAGGCCGGTCCGCCAGCCGGCGGCGGCCAGGGCATCGCCCTCGGGTCTGACCAGCAGAACCTGCGGCAGGCCAGGCATCACCGCCTCATCTCCCGGGGGTCGCGACAGCCAGCCCCTGCGCCAGCCGCCGGGCCAGACCGTCGATGGCGCTGCGCGCATCGGCGAACCAGGCGGTCATGTGCAGGAAGCCGTGGAACATGCCTTCGGCGCAATGGTGGTCGGCCGCAACGCCGGCGGCCTTCAGCGCCGCGGCATAGGCCTCTCCCTCGCTCTGTAGCGGGTCGAAACGCGCGGTCAGGATATGGGCGGGCGGCAGCCCGGCCAGGCTTTGCGCGTGGATCGGCGACAGCCGCGGGTCTTCCAGCGAAACCGTATGATCGGGGATGTAGCAGGCGCGGAACCAGCGCAGCAGCCGCTCGGTCAGGAACAGCCCCTCGCCGGGCTTCTTCTCGCGCTTTTCGCCGGTGCCCAGATCGGTTGCGGGATAGATCAGCAGCTGGAAGACCGGCTGCACCGTATCGCCGGCATCGCGGAGCGCGATTGCGGCCGCCGCCGCCAGATTGCCGCCGGCACTGTCGCCGCCGATCGCCAGCCGGGCCGGGTCCAGCCCCAGCGCGCCCGCCCGCTCCGCCAGATCGCGGAAGGCCGCGACGGCATCGTCGAACCCGGCCGGAAACGGATGTTCGGGGGCCAGACGGTAATCGAGCGAGATGACCACGGCCCCCGATCCGACCGCCAGCCGGCGGCAGATGTCGTCATGGGTGTCCAGATCGCCCAGCACCCAGCCGCCGCCATGCAGGAACAGCAGGGCCGGCGCCGGGCTTCCGGCGCGACCATCCGGTCGATAGATGCGCGCGGGCCGGTCGCCGGCGGCCCCCTTCAGCACCAGGGCATTCACCGCCACACCGCCCTGCACGGGGCCGCGAAAGCGGAGCATGGTGTCGCGGAACAGGGCGCGCGCCTCGCCCAGCGCCATCTGGTCGTAGGGCGGTGGCGGGCTGGCGCGCAGCATGTCGATGAACAGCTGCGCCTGCGGATGCAGGCCGTCGAAAGTGAACACCGGCACTCCCCTGGCTGGTCGCGTGACCCGCCGATGATCCGGCGAGGTCGCCTCCGGCGTCAAGCCGGCAGTCTGCAACCTCGCCGCATTAAGGGAACGCTCCGTGCCTCTATCTGCCGTCGAAGACCGGCGCCCGCTTCTCGCCGAAGGCCCGCCGACCCTCGACATAGTCGTCGCTGGCGAAGCAGGCATCGACCGCCAGATCGGCGGCCTGAGCCATGGCCGGGTCGCCCAGCAGCACATGTTCGACCGACAGCTTGGCCGCCATGATCGTCAGCGGCGCCAGACCGGCCAGCACCTGGGCCCGTTCGGTGACCACATCGGCCAGCGCCACATGCGGCACCACATCCGAGACCAGCCCCCAGGCCAAGGCCTGGCTCGCCTCCAGCCGGCGGGCCGAGACCACCATCTCCCGCGCCCGGGCCGGGCCGACCGCGGCCGCAAGCCGGGCCAGCGCCTCGCGGCCATAGCCCACGCCCAGCTTCGCCGCCGGAATGGCGAAGACCGCATGCTCGTCGGAGATCCGGATATCGCAGGCCAGCGCAAGGTTGAGCCCGCCGCCGACGCAGGCGCCGTGGATCATCGCGATCACCGGCAGCCGGCTGCGGGCGATGCGATGCAGCACCGACCTCGTGGCCTCGGCATAGGCCTGCACGCCCGCCGGTTCCGACCGTTCCTGGTCGAAGCGGGAGATGTCGGCCCCGGAGGCAAAGGCGCGGCTGCCCTCGCCCCGGATCACCAGGGCGCGGATGTTGGTATCGGCCGAAAGCTCGTCCAGCGCCTGGGCCATCGCGTGCCACATGTGCAGGCCGATGGCATTGCGCCGGTCGGGATTGTCGATGACCAGGGTGGCGACCGCGCCCTGGGTGTCGACGCGGATGCGCCCGGCTTCGGGCATGGACATAGGCGTGTTTCCCCTCGATCGAGGACGGTGACGGACCGGTCAGATCAGATCAGATGACGCCCCGGTCCCGCAAGCCGTCGATCGCATCGGCTGCAAGACCCAGATCGCTCAGCACCCGATCGGTATCGGCGCCGAGCGCTGGCGGCGGCCCCGCGATGCCGCCCGGGGTTGCGGTCAGCGTGACCGGCAGCCGCAGCAGCGCCGTGCTGCCCGTCTCGTGCCCCGGCAGGTCGACGGGGGTTGCGAGCCGCAGATGGCGGACCTGATCATCGGCGAAGACCTGGGCCATGTCGTTGATCGGCCCGGCCGGCACGCCGGCCTCGTTGAACACCCGCGTCCAGTCTTCCGCGGACCGGGCCTTCAGCCGGTCGGCGATCAGGGCGTTCAGCCGGTCGCGATTGGCCAGCCGCGCGTCGCGATCGGCGAAATCGGGGTCGGCCGCCAGATGCTCCAGCGCCGCCACCTTGCAGAAGCGCTGCCAGATCACCTCGCCCGCCACCGCCAGGTTGATCGGCCGGTCCGCGGTCGGGAAAACGCCGGTCGGGATCGAGGTCGGGTGGTTGTTGCCGGCCTGGGCCGGCACCTCGCCCTCGACCAGGGTGCGGGCGGCCTGGAAGTCCATCATGAAGACCTGGGCTTCCAGCAGCGAGGTGTGCAGCCACTGGCCCTCGCCGGTCGCACGCGCATGCAGCAGGGCCGCCAGGATGCCCAGCGCGCAGAACATCCCCGCCGTCAGATCGGCCACGGGGATGCCGGCCCGCACGGGCCCCTGCCCCGGCAGCCCGGTTACCGACATCAGCCCGCCCATGCCCTGGGCGATCTGGTCGAAACCCGGGCGCCCGGCATAGGGCCCGTCCTGGCCGAAGCCCGAGATCGAGGCCATCACCAGGGCCGGGTTGATCGGTTTCAGATCCTCCCAGGCGATGCCGAGGCGCTGTTTCACGTCGGGGCGAAAATTCTCGATCACCACATCGGCACGCGCGACCAGGCGGCGGAAGAGATCCAGCCCTTCCGGCGCCTTCAGATCCAGCGTCATGCTGGCCTTGCCGCGGTTCAGATTGGCGAAATCGCTGCCCTCGCGCCCCATCATGCCGTCGCCGCCCGAAGCGGTCTCGGGCGGCTCTATGCGGATCACCCGGGCACCCCAGTCGGCGAGCAGTCGCGTCGCCGCCGGGCCCGAACGCACCCGCGACAGGTCGAGCACGGTCAGCCCGGCAAGGGGGCCGCGCGGGGCCCCCTCGCCTGCCGTCCGGCCCGCCTGATCCTGATCAGGAGACCCCGGCATAGCGCTTCCACAGCTCCATCAGCTTGGCGCCATCCTCGCCATGGGCATCGACATAGCCCTGATAGATCGGCTTCATCAGTTCGTCGATGCGGGCGCGATCCTCGGCCGAGAGATCCTGGCTCACCTTGGCCAGCTTCTTGATCTCGGCATAAAGCTTGTCCTGCTCGGCCTTGAAGTTCTCGGTCGACCAGGTGATGGTCTCGGCCACCGCCTGTTCCACCGCCTTCTGCTGCTCGGCATCCAGCGCCTGCCATTTGCGGCCGTTCATGATCAGCAGATAGGGCGAGCGCACCAGATTGGCGTTGACATGCACCGGTGCGACGGTGGCGAGATTGTTGTTCACATAGGACGACCAGGTGGTGGCGATGCCGTCGACGGTGCCGGTCTGCAGCGCCAGGAACTGTTCGGCGGCGCTCATGAACACGATCGAGGCGCCCATGGCGCGCAGCGCCTCGTCGGACAGGCCGCCGGCGCCGCGGATCTTGCGACCGTTCAGGTCGGCGACGCTCTCGATCGGGTCGCGCATGAACATGCCGACATCGCCCGAGCTGTTGATCACGCCCAGCATGCGCACGCCGAAGCGGCCGAGCGAGCGGTCGATGACCTCGCGGACCTCCGGATCGGACGCGAACTTCGCCTGGGCGGCATCGTCATAGCTCGCCGGCGGGAACGGCAGGGTGAAGATGTTCAGCAGCTTGGCCTGGCCGGTGATGTAGCCCGCATAGATGGAATACATGTCGACGGTGCCCTGGGCCGTGGCCTGCAGCCCTTCGCGCCCTTTCACCAGGCTCTCGGCCGGGAAGACCTCGACCTTGATCGTCTTCGACAGGGTCTGGATGCGGTCGGCCAGGTATTGCGCGGTGCGGCCGCGGAAATCCTCGGTCGCGAAATAATGGCCGAAGCGGAGCGTCACCTCGGCGGCACTCGCGGCACCGGCCGAGATCAGGGCAAGGGTTGCCGCGGCGACACCGGCGGCGAGCCGGGCGCGCAGCCGCGGGCGGCGCGCATTGGTCCGGAACAGGGGCATGGCGTGTCCTCCCTTGGGACGAGTTCGACTGTCATCAGGTTTTGGGCCGGCAGTCACGGGGCCGCCGGCCGGCAGGCGTCAGCGGATGAAGCCGGTGACGAGTTCGGGGAAAAGGCAGAGCACCACGATCACCGCCGCCAGCAGCCCCATGAAGGGCAGCGTGCCGCGCACGACCTGCGAGATGCTGGTACCGGGCAGGCAGGATTTGGCGACGTACAGGCAGAGCCCGACCGGCGGCGTGATCACGGCGAAGGACATGTTCACGATCAGCACCATCGCGAACCAGACCGGGTCGAAGCCCAGCTTGATGATGGTCGGGTACACGATCGGCATGGTGATCAGGATGATCGAGGTGACCTCCAGGAACATGCCGAGCACGAAATAGGCCGCCATCAGCAGGGCGAAGACGGCCCAGCGCGACAGGCCCATATGCAGCACCCAGTCACTCAACCCCTGGGGCACGCGCAGCAGGCCCAGCAGATAGCCGAACAGCATGGCGCCGATCAGCACGAACATCACCATGCAGGAGGTGCGGGTGGCATTGACCAGCGCGGTACGAAAGGCCGGCCAGCTGAGCTTGCCCGACACGGCCGCCAGCAGCAGCGCGCCGATCACGCCCACGGCGGCCGCCTCGGTCGGCGTGGCGATGCCGGCATAGATGCTGCCGATGACCGCCACGATCAGCACCACCGTCGGGCCCGCCAGGCGGATGGAGGCCAGGCGTTCCGCCCAGGTGAAGCGCGGCCGCGGCGCGTCGGGCTCGATGCCGTGGCCGAGAGAGACGGCGACCATGATGTACAGGCAGAAGGCGGCGATGATCAGCGCCCCCGGCACCAGGCCGGCCAGGAACAGATCGGCGATCGGGGTTTCGGTCACCACGCCATAAAGGATCAGCGGCAGGCTGGGCGGGATGATCATGCCGAGCGCGCTGGAGGCGGCGACCGTGCCGGTCGACATCTCGCGCGTATAGCCGCGGCGGACCATTTCGGGGATGGCCACGCCACCGATCACCGCCGCCACACCGACGCCGGTACCGGCGACGGCGCCGAAGGCGGCACAGGCCACCACGCCGGTCATGGCAAGCCCCCCGGGCAGCCGGCCCAGCCAGCGCTCGATCGCCAGGAACAGGTCGCGGCCGATGCCGGTGAAGCTGATGATTTCGCTCATCAGAATGAACAGCGGCACCGCGGTCAGCACGAATTCCGAGGTGGCCCCCCAGCTGATGTTGGAAAGCGCGGTCAGCGCCCCCGCATCGCCGAAGGCGAGCAGCCCGGCCAGCGTCGCGCCCGACAGCGCAAAGCCGATCGGTACCGCGAAGAAGACGAAGCCCAGCAGCAGGATAAGAGCGACGACGCCACCGGTCATGACCGCACCTCGGGTGCCGCGGCGGAACCGGTCAGGCGGGTGACGGCATCCAGCGCCCCGGCAAGCGCCGACAGGGTCAGCACGGCCGCCCCCACCGGGATCGCGGCCTGCGGCAGCCAGAGCGGTGTGGCGAGCATGGTGGGGCTTTCCCAGCCGAAATCCCAGCTGTCATAGGCCATCCAGGCGCCGGTCCACGTCATGGCGGCGCCCACGGCGCTGGCGATCAGGTTGCCGAACAGCGCCAGCGCCGCCCGGCCCCGCGGGCCGGTTATCTCTTCCAGCATCTCCATGCGGACATGGCCGCCCTGGCGCAGGACCCAGCCACCGGCAAGAAAGGTGGTCGCGACCAGCAGATAGCCGCTGACCTCGTTCACCCAGATGGTCGGCCGGCCGACGACATAGCGGGCGACCACCTCGTAGAACACGAACACCGCCAGGCACATCACCAGCACGGCCGAGAGTGCAAAGGCGGCACGGGCCAGGCGGTCGGCGCCGGCCAGGATCACTTTCATGAAGGTCCTCCCCGAGGGATCGCCGCCGGTTCGCCCGGCCGGCTTCGTGATGAACATCAGTGTAGGCGGCGCCGATCAAAGTGTATATACTTTTCTAAATACGGGATGCATTGCACTGCAAAAGGAATACTGTTGCGCCGCACCCGAAGCCGCGACACTTTGGACGACTGCACCCTAGAATGTGCAGACGCATGCACCCGCAAACCGGATCCGGGACCCGATGACCGAGCAGACCAGCCCACGCCGCCCCACGATCGCGGAAAGCGTTCAGAAGCGCCTGGCCGACGACATCCTGTCGGGCGAGCTGCCGCCAGGTTCCGTCATCGAGGAAACCCATCTGGCCGACCGCTATGGCGTCTCCCGCACGCCGGTGCGCGAGGCGGTGCGGCGGCTGGCCGAAAGCGGGCTGATCGAGACCCGCCCCCGTCAGCGGGCCGTGGTCGCCCGGCCGACCATGTCGTCGGTGCTGGAAATGTTCGAGGTGATGGCCGAGCTGGAAGGGCTCTGCGCCCGCCTCGCCGCCCGCCGGATCACCGAGCGCGGCCGCGCCGCCCTGCAGCAGGCCTGCGCCGACGCCCATGCCCAGGCGGTGAAGGGCGATGTGAACGCCTATTACGAGGTCAACGAGCGCTTCCACGAGCTGATCTACGAAGCCGCCCACAATCGCTATCTGGAACAGGAAACCCGCCGACTGCGCGACCGGCTGCGGCCCTATCGCCTGCATCAGGGCCGCAGCCCCGGCCGGCTCGGCCGGTCTGACGACGAGCATGGCGAGGTGATGGCCGCGATCCTGGCCGGAGAGGCCGACCGCGCCGCCGATCTGATGCGCGCCCATGTCGTCATCCAGGGCGATGTGCTGCGCGACTTCATTCTTCGCCCGCCGCCCGGCCTTGCCGAGACCGGCTGAGTTTTCGCTCGACCCGGACGTCACACCCCTCAGGATCCCCTCCCCGGAAGGCAGACAGATGACCGACCAGACCCAGGCCGCCGACACCCCGGCGGTCACGCTTTCCCTCGACCGCGGCGTTGCCGTGCTGGAAATCCGCAACCCGGCCAAGCGCAATGCCGTCAGCTACGGCATGTGGGTGGCGATGGCAGAGCATCTGGCCGGGCTGCGCGACATGAAGCCGGGCGAGCTGCACGCCGTGGTCGTCCGCGGCCATGGCGAGCGCGCCTTCGTGTCGGGCGCCGATCTCAGCGAGTTCAACGAGGCCCGGTCGGGCACCGAGGGGCCGAAGCGGTACGATGCGGCGGTGGAAGCCGCCTCGGCGGCGCTGGAAGCGATGCCGGTGCCGACCATCGCGCTGATCCACGGCGCCTGCATCGGCGCCGGCATGGGTGTCGCGCTGGCCTGCGATCTGCGCTATGCCGACGAGCGCGCGACCTTCGGCATTCCGGCCGCCCGGCTCGGCATCGGCTATCATGAAACCGGCGTCCGCCGGCTGGTCGATGCGATCGGCGCCGCCCCCGCCCGCGAATTGCTGATGACCGCAAAGCGCTACGACGCCGCCGCGGCAAAGGCGATGGGGCTGGTGAATGCCGTGCTGCCCGTCGACGCGCTCGACGGCCATGTCGAGGCGATCCTCGACACGCTGCGCGAAAACGCGCCGCTGTCGATCCGGGCGTCGAAATACTCGGTCCGCGCCGCCACCCGCCCCGAGGACGCCGCCGCCGTCACCGCCGCCCGCATGGCGATCGCCGCCTGCAATGGCAGCGCCGACTATGCCGAGGGTCTGGCCGCGCTGACCGAGCGCCGCGCGCCCGCCTTCACCGGCAACTGATACCCCCAGCCTTCACCCGCATCACCACCGGAAGCCCTCAGCCGATGACCCCGACCCTGCACGCCCTGATCGATGCGGGCCTTGCCCGCAGCCCCGACGCCATCGCCATCCGGACCGGCGATGGCGGCACGGTGACCGCGCGGGCGCTTGGGGTACGGGCGCAGGGCTTCGCCTCCGCCCTGGCCGCGGCCGGGGTGCAGCCCGGCGACCGGGTGGCGGTGCGGGTGGAGAAGAGCGTCGATGCCATCGCCCTCTTCCTCGGCACGCTGCGGGCGGGCGCGGTGTTCCTGCCGCTCAACACCGCCTACACCCCGGCCGAACTCGGCCCCCTGCTCGCGGATGCCGCCCCCCGGATCTTCGTCACCGACCCGGCGGCGGTCGATCAATGCCGCGCGGCAATCCCCGAGGGCGCCGCGCTTCGCACCCTCGGCACCCGGGGCGAGGGCGACCTCGCCGCCGCGGCCGATGCCGCCATCGCGGGCGGCGTGACGGCACCGGCACCCGATCTCGGGCCTGACGATCCGGCGGCCATGCTCTACACCTCGGGCACCACCGGCCGGCCCAAGGGCGCGCTGCTCAGCCACGACAACCTGCGCAGCAATGTCGAGACGCTCTGCACCGCCTGGGGCATGACCTCGTCCGACGTGCTGCTGCATGCCCTGCCGCTGTTTCATGCCCATGGCCTCTTCGTCGCCGCTGGCACCATCCTTGCCGCCGGCGGCAGCATGATCCTGCTGCCGCGCTTCGACGCGGAGACGGTCCGGGCCCGTCTGCCGGAAGCGACGGTGTTCATGGGCGTGCCCACCTTCTATGCCCGGCTGCTCGACCTGCCGGGTTTCGGGGCCGCCGACTGTCCGAAGCTCCGGCTCGCCACCGCCGGTTCCGCCCCGCTCGGCCCCGATCTGTTTCGCCGCTTCCAGACCGCGACCGGCCATGCCATCCTCGAACGCTATGGCGCGACCGAGATGAGCATCGTGGTGTCCAACCCGCTCGACGGCGAGCGCCGCCCGGGCAGCATCGGCTATCCCCTGCCCGGCATCGAGGCGCGAATCGCCGACGCCGGCGACATGCCCCTGCCGGCCGGCGAGACCGGCGAGCTGCAGATCCGCGGGCCGGCGGTGTTCCGCGGCTATTGGCGCCGCCCCGAAGCGACCGCCGAGGCCTTCACCGCCGACGGCTTCTTCCGCACCGGTGATCTCGCCCGCGCCGACGCCGACGGCCGGCTGTCCATCGTCGGCCGGTCCAAAGACCTGATCATCACCGGTGGGTACAATGTCTACCCCCGCGAAGTAGAAATCCTGCTCGACGACATGGAGGGGGTGGGCGAAAGCGCGGTGATCGGCCTGCCCCATGCCGATTTCGGCGAGGCGGTGACGGCGGTGGTGGAGCCGGCCCAGGGAGCCCCGCGGCCGGAAGAGGCCCGGATTCTGCCGGCCCTGCGCGCCGGCCTCGCCGCCTATAAGTGTCCGAAGCGGGTGCTGGTGGTCGACCGGCTGCCGCGCAACACCATGGGCAAGATCGAAAAGGCGCGACTGCGGAGCGAGCATGCCGGGCTTTACACTGCGGCGCAAAAAAAGTGATGTGTGGCGCATCCGGACAGTCCGATCCCGTGTAACATGATTGAGTCACGTCGCGCCGGCTTGGCCTTCCACCCGGAAACCGACTAAGTTGGCGCGGATGTGAGGCAATCAGCCGGGAGAGGTGCATGCCGACAGGCGCCGGACCGCGTCGATCCGACGCTTCCGACATCACACAGACCAATTCGCCCGAGACCCGTTGGCCCGAGGCAAGCTGGACCGACGGCCCCCACGGGCGCAGGCTGGTGGTCCGCGGCGACTGGACGACCGCAAGGCTCGACCGGATCGAGCGGATCCGGCGGGGCAAGGAACCGCCGGCCGGCGAGATCGATATCGGCGACGTCACCGCCATGGACGCCAATGGCGGGCTGATGCTGCTGACCCTCGCCGGTGTCTCGGAAGCCCCTGAAGAAACCGACGGCAGGCTGGCAGTCGCCGGCGGCGACGACCGCCATCGCGACCTGCTGAAGACCTTGATGCCGGCGGCCTCGGTCGATTGCGGCACCCGCCGCCGTGCCGGCGGCTTCCTCGGCATGGTCGAAACCCTGGGCCGCGCCACGATCGGGGCGTTCAAGGAAGCGCGCGACCTGGTGGCCTTCATCGGCCTGGTGACCATCGCGCTGCTGCGCACCGTCTTCCAGCCAAGGCGGATGCGCTGGACGGCGCTGGTCAGCCATATCGAGCGTACCGGCCTCGATGCCATGCCGATCGTGGGCCTGCTGGGCTTTCTGATCGGCGTGGTGCTGGCCTATCAGGGTGCAGACCAGCTCCGCCAGTTCGGCGCCGAGATCTTCACCGTCAATCTGGTCGGCGTCGGCGTGCTGCGCGAAATGGGCATCCTGTTGACGGCGATCATCGTCGCCGGCCGCTCGGGTAGTGCCTTCACCGCCGAGATCGGCTCGATGACGCTGAATGAAGAGGTCGATGCGATCCGCACGCTGGGCCTCGACCCGGTCGACCTGCTGGTGATGCCGCGCATGCTGGCGCTGATGATCACCCTGCCGCTGCTCACCTTCTTCGCCGACATGATGGGCATCTTCGGCGGCGCGGTGATGGCGCTGCTCGCCCTCGACATCTCGTTTTCGCAGTATTTCCGCCAGCTCGGCACGGCGATCACGCTGACCACCTTCCTGGTCGGCATGGTCAAGGCGCCGATCTTCGCGGCCATGATCGCGGTGATCGGATGCTTCCAGGGCCTCCGGGTCGGCCGCTCGGCGGCGGCCGTCGGCCGGGCGACCACCGCCTCGGTGGTCGAAGGCGTGTTCGTGGTGATCCTGCTCGACGCGCTGTTCTCGGTCCTTTTCTCGATCCTGGGGGTGTGAGGACATGACCGGTTCGACACGCAAGCCATCCGGGGAACCCATCGTTGAGGTCGACGGTCTGGTGACCCGCTTCGGCAGCACCGTCATCCACGATCATCTGAGCTTCACCGTCGATCGCGGCGAGATCATGGGCGTGGTCGGCGGCTCGGGCTCGGGCAAGTCGGTGATGCTGCGGACCATCCTGGGCCTGATCCATCCGGCCGAGGGCCGCATCCGCCTGCTGGGCGAAGAGATCACCGGCTCCGACGACGCCGCGCGCAGCCGCCGCCAGCGGCGCATGGGCATGCTGTTCCAGGACGGCGCGCTGTTCAGCCAGCTGACCATCGCGGAGAACGTCGCCATGCCGCTGATCGAACATGCCAATGTCCGGGCCGACACCGCGCACCGGCTCGCGATCGAGAAGCTGGTGCTCGTGGGCCTCAAGCCGGGGGATGGCGGCAAACTGCCCTCGGAACTTTCGGGCGGCATGCGCAAGCGCGCCGGCCTTGCCCGGGCGCTGGCGCTCGACCCCGAGCTTCTCCTGCTCGACGAGCCGACCGCCGGCCTCGATCCGATTTCGGCCGAGGGCTTCGACCAGCTGATCCTGGACCTCAACCATGCGCTGGGGGTGACCGTCATGCTGGTCACCCACGACCTCGACACCCTGCACGCCATCTGCGACCGGGTCGCAGCGCTCGTCGACAAGCAGATCCGCATCGCGCCGATCGACGAGCTTGCCCGCGACCCGCATCCATGGCTGCAATCCTATTTCGGCGGGCCGCGCGGCCGCGCCGCGCTCAGGGCGACGGAGATGCCGCGGGCCACCGCCGGCAATCCCCCGACCGATGCGCGGCCGGATGCGCCGCCGGCCCGTTGAACACCGGGGACGACACCGATGGAAACCCGTGCCAATCATCTGATCGTCGGCAGCTTCGTGCTGGTCCTGCTCATCGGCCTCGTGGGCTTCGTGCTCTGGGTGGCAGGCAGCCGCTCCGACCAGTCCTATACCCAGTACGACATCTTCTTCGCCCAGGCGATCACCGGCCTCAGGACCGGCGATCCGGTCAGCTATCGGGGCATTCCGGTGGGGCAGATCTCCTCGATCCGCATCGCGCCCCAGAACCCGGATTACATCCTGGTCACCGCCGACATCGCCGAGACCACGCCGATCGGTCCCAATACCGTGGCGACCCTCGCCCTGCAGGGCATCACCGGCGGCGCCTATATCCTGCTCGACACCGATGATTCCGGTGCGCTCTCGGCCACCGGCGTGCGGGCCGAAAGCCCGAGCGGTCATCGGGTGATCCCGTCCAAGGCCTCGCGGATCGACCAGATCATCGCCGGCGCCCCCGATCTGATCTCGCGCGCCATCACCCTGCTCGATCAGGCCAACGAGGTCTTCGGGCCCGAAAACCGGGCGATGATCACCGCCACCCTGTCGGATCTGAAGACGGTGAGCGGCGCGATCGCGCAGAACCCCGAACGGCTCGACAAGGTCATGGCCGATGCCGAGGCGACGGTCACCGCCGCCCGCGCGGCTGCCGAGCGCTTCGACGGCATGATGACGAAGCTTGAAGGCACCGCCGGCAATCTCGACAGTCAGCTGAGCCGGACGCTCACCGAGTTGCGGACCACCGTCGGCAATGTCGATCAGGGGGCAACACAGCTGCTCACCGAACTGCGCGGCACCAACCGCAACCTCAACAGCCTGATCGACGAAAACCGCACGCCGATCAATGACTTTACGTCCAACGGCCTCTATGAACTGACGGCGCTGCTGGCCGAGGCCCGCAGCCTCGTCACCACCTTGAACAGCCTCGCCGTGCAGATCGAGCGCGACCCGCAGCGCTTCCTGCTCGGCGGCCAGCAACAGGGATACACCCCCGGTGACTGACGCGACCGCACCCCAGATCAACCGTCGCGCCGTGTTGCGGACCGGCATGCTCGCCGCCACCGCGGCGCTCGTCCTCTCCGCCTGCTCGCCGGGCTCGCTGCTGCTCGGCGATCCGCCGCAGCTCTATCGTCTGACGGCGCCCGAACAGATCCCGGGGGTGGCGACCGGCGGCCCGGACTGGCAGCTGTCGGTCGAACGGCCCACGGCCTCCGCCGCCCTCGACACCTCGCGGGTGGTGTTGCAGCGCGGACGGTCCGAGATCGGCTATTTCGCCAAGGCCAACTGGACGGACCGCACCACCGGCATGATGCAGTCCCTGATGGTCGATGCCTTCCTGAATGCCCGCTCGCATGTCTCGGTGGCGCCGGCCTCGGTCGGGCTCAGGCCCGATTTCACGCTCCAGTCGGAACTGCTGAACTATCAGGCGCAGTACCCGGCCGAAGGCGCGGGCGCACCGGTGATCCGGCTGGAGGTCAATACCCGGCTGGTCACCATGCCCGACCGGCGGATCGTGGCCCAGAAGCGGTTCGAGATCCGCCAGCCGGCCGTGACCGACGGCGTGCAGCCGGTGATCAACGCCTTCGACGCCGCGACGGACCGGTTCCTGCAGGAGCTGGTGGTCTGGGCGATCGATGCCGGCACGGCGGCCCTGCCGCCACGCTGAACGATGCCGATGATGTAGCCTGTGATGGGGAGGTGGCGATGAGCGGCATGATCCAGGGCCTGGTTCCGACGCTCGCCGCTGCCGCGGGTGGCTGGGGCCTTGCCCGCTATGCCATCGCCGCCGCCATCGCCCGCAATGAAGGCCGCGCCGGCCCCGTCAGATCGCGCGTCGATCATCTCCGCCGCCTGATCACCCGCGGCCGCCGCGCCACCACGGCCGAAGAGGATGCCGAGGCCTGGCGGCATCAGCGGAACCGGCAGGATGCAGGGGCGATCGCACCCGAGGCAGACGGCTTCGGCTGGACGCCGCCGGCTGCCCCCGGCCGTGCCGCCCTGGGCGCCGGGCTGCTCGCCGCCCTGGCGGTTCTGGTCGGCCTGCTGATCGGATCTCCCGCACCGCCTGCACAGGTCGCGATCCTTGCCGCCGGCTGTGCTGCGCTCGGCGCGGCCGATCTGCTCCAGGGCCGCCTGCCCGATCCGCTGACCTGGGGGCTGCTGATCCTGGGCCTGCTCGCCTCTCCCGATGATGCCGCACTGGGCGAGCGCGCGCTTGCCGCAGCCGCGGGCTTCGGCGGCATGTGGCTGGTCGCCATGGCCTATCGCCTGGGGCGCGGGCGCGACGGCATCGGCATGGGGGATGTGAAACTGGCGGCCGCCGGCGGCGCCTGGCTGGGCGCGGCGCTGCCCTGGGGGCTGGCGCTGGGGGCCGCACTCACCGTCGCCCTGGCGGGGCTGCTCGCGGTCAAGGTCTCGGCCGACCGCCGCCTGCCTTTCGGCCCGGGGCTTGCGGCCGGGATGGTGATCCTGTTTCTGGCGGCCCCCGCCCTCGGGTGAGCCGACCGCTCAGCCGGCCGCGAGCTTCGGGACCAGCCCGGTCACGTCCTCAAGCCGGTCCAGCACCAGATCGGCGGCCGCGGCAACCGTGGGGTCGATGCGCGCCCCGCCCTTCACCACCACGGCAAGTCCCGCGCCACCCGCCCGCGCCAGGGCGACGTCGTGCAGGCTGTCGCCCACCACGGCCACAACCGAAGCCGGCCGGCCGATCGTGGCGGCAAAGGCGGTCAGCATGCCCGGCCCGGGCTTGGCGCCATGGCCGCTGTCATAGCCGGCGACGAAATCCAGATGGGCGTGCAGCCCGCACTGGGCGACCAGGGCCTCGGCCCCTGCGGCGCTGTCATTGGTGGCGATGCCGAGCCGCAGGCCGCCGGCGCGCAATGCGCCGAACAGTGCCGGCAGATCGCAGACCGGCTGGGCCGCGCCGGCGCCGAAGCTTACGAACATGCGGTCGATCTCTCGCGACAGCCGCAGCGCATCGGGCTGGCCGGGCAGGAAGGGCGACCAGGCCCGCGCCAGGCTGATGCTGTCGCCCATGGCAAACAGGGATCCGGGCAGCACCCGGTCGGTTTCGGGGTCGTGGCCGGCCGCTTCAAGCAGGCGATGAGCCAGACGGAGATCGCCCCGCGCCAGACGCTCGGCGACCCGGCGATTGACAGGGCCCCAGCTGGCATCGAAATCGACCAGCGTGCCGTCCTTGTCGAACAGGATCGCCTCGATCCTGGGCCGTTCCGCCCCGATGGTCATGGCAGCTGCCCTCTCCCCCCTGGTTCCCGTCCTGGTTCCCGTCCTGACGCCGGACCATGCCCGAGCCGGGCGGCGGGATCAAGCCTGCGTCCTGCGCATGGCTGCGGGCCGCCCCCGTCACCGGGCTTGCGATCCCCGCCATGGCCGGCCCACAATCCCGGGGCATACCTGCCCGGGCGTGACCGTCCGGCACCAACCGCTCCCGGACCCACGCCCCCATGGCCCGCAACCGGCTGAAGCCGCTTTTCCGTGCGCTCGCCGCACCCGCCTATCGCCAGTATACGATCGGCAATGCCACCTCGCTGATCGGCATGTGGGTGCAGCGCCTCGCCATCGGCTGGATGGCCTGGAAGCTGACGGGGTCCGGCGCCTGGCTGGGCGTGCTCGCCATGTGCGAGCTGCTGCCGACGGTGATCCTGAGCCCCGCGGTCGGCGCACTGGCCGATCGGCTGGACCGACGCCGGCTGATCATCGCAACCCAGGGCCTGATGCTGGTCCAGTCGCTGACCGCCTTCACCCTGGTGGCGACCGGGCTGATCACCATCGGCTGGCTGGTGGCGCTGGGTCTGGTGCTGGGCGTGGTCACGGCCTTCGGTCAGCCGGCACGTCTGGCGCTGGTGCCTGAGCTGGTGCCGCGCGACGATCTGCCCGCCGCGGTCGCGCTGAATGCCAGCCTCTTTAACCTGGCGCGCTTCCTGGGCCCGGCGATCGCCGCCCCGCTGCTGGCGCTGGAGGACGGCACGGCCGCTTTCGCCGCCTATCCGCTGACGCTGATCCTGTTCCTGGTGCAGCTGATCCGCCTGCGCGTGCCGGTGGCGGAAGATGCCGGCAGCGGCCGCGCGCGCACCGCCACCCGCCCCGGGCTGATCGCCGATTTCCGCGACGGTCTGGCCTTCGCCCTGCGCCATGGCGGCATCGGCCCGCTGCTCGCCCTGCTCTGTTTCGCCAGCCTCGGCGCCCGCGCTTTGCCCGAGATCCTGCCGGCCCTGGCCGATGGCCATTTCGGTGCCGGCGCCGGCGGATATGCCGCCTTCACCGCCGCCATCGGCATCGGCGCGCTGGCGGCAGGGCTGTGGATGGCGATTGGCGCAGGCGAACGACGCCTGGTTCAGGTGGCGGTGGTGGCCACCGCCCTCGGCGCCGCCGGTACGGCGCTGTCGGCCCTTGCCCCCACCGAACCGGTGGCGATCGCCCTGCTGACCCTGGTCGGCTTTGCCATCACCTCGAACGGCATCTCGATCCAGACCCTGCTGCAGCTGCATGCGCCGCCCGACCGCCGGGGCCGGGTGATCGGGCTTTATCTCGTCGTCATGCGCGGCGTGCCGGCGCTGGGCGCGCTCGCCATCGGCAGCGCCGCCGATCTGGTCGGCATCACCCTGCCCCTGCTCGCGGCCGCCCTGATCGCGGCGGCAGGGGCCGCATACGCCTGGACCCGCCTGCCGCGGATCGAGGCCGGCCTTGCAGAAAGTGCCGCATCGGGCCGGAGCGAGGGCTGAGCCTCGCCCCGGTTCCGACATCAATGCGCGAACAGCACCGGCAGCGGCGAGCGGTGCAGCAGGTCGTTGGTGACGCCGCCGAAGATCATCTGCCGGAAGCGGCTCTGGGTATAGGCACCCTTCACGATCAGGTCGGCGCCCATGGCATGGGCCTCGGCGATGATCACCTCGGCGACGCTGCGGTCGCCCTCGTCCAGCGTGCGCGCGCCGGCGGCGACGCCGTTGCGGGCCAGATGCCGCGCCAGTTCCTCGGCCGAGGGGCCGGGCACCATGCCGCCCTTCACCGCCAGCACCAGCACCTCGTCGGCGGTGGTCAGCCAGGGCATCGCCATGGCCACGCATTGCGCGGTCTCGGTGCTGCCGTTCCAGGCGACCAGCACCTTGCGGCCCAGCTCGGCGCGCGGGGCCTGCGGGGTGACCAGAACCGGCCGGCCGCCATCGAACAGCACCGCCTCGGCGGTCACCCGCCAGAGGTCGCGCGCCGGATCGTCGGGGCGGGCGACGATGGTCAGATCGAAGACCCGCGACTGATGGCCGACCACCTCGGCTTCCTGGCCCGAAAGCTCGCGCCAGGATGCGGTCGGGCAGCCGAGTGCGGCACCGCCGGCATCGATCTCGGCCTTCTGAATGCCCAGCCGGGTGACCGTCTCCTCATAGACCTTGCGCACCCGCTCGGCCATGTTCTGCCAGCGATTGCCCATCTCGACCAGATAGTCCGACGGGATGACCAGGCCGTCACCGGCCAGGATCTGCGGGTCGTGGCGGATCAGCAGGGCTTCGATATGGCTCTTGAAATGCTGCGCGACGGAATGGGCGGTCTCGAGCGCCACGGCGTCGCCATCGTCGCCATGCATGGGGACCAGTATCGTCTTCATCGGCCGGCTTCCCTCGTTCCAAGGTGTCAGACGCTCCGGGACCCCGGAACGTCCGGTGTCGCGCGCCGGAGCCCTGGCACCGCAGATGCACGATCCGCGCGGCGGGCCGCAGGCTCCGGAGCCGAAGTTTAGCGCCCGGACCGGCCCCGCGCCACGGCGGAAGCCGAAATTCGCCGCGGTGTCACGGATCGATACCGGGTCGTCAAAAAAGCGACACGCAATCGGATTATGGTGCGCCAGATCAGGGAGCGGGACGGACGTCTGACGCAACCGGGAGCAGCCACCACCACAGGTGGTGCGGTCCCGACTTTGCGAATGATCGGTGACGTGCGATGCTATCGGGCGCAGCGTACGGCGTTTCGGGGAGCGGGAGAGCCGGCCTACACCGGCAGTCCGTCGACGGGAGATCTGCACCGGTCGCGACGTCACCCTCCGCAGCCCCTGCCTGAGAAGCCCTCCGGGTCGGGCGATACGCCCCGGTGCCGGATCCAGACTGCGTTCGAGAGGAGCCGACGATGACCGACAAGGTCGATGCCAACTCCGTGGCGGCCGGGACCGCCGCCGCGGCCCGTGCCTTCACCCGCCGCGGCCTGCTCAAGGCCTCGGCTCTCGGCGGCGCCGCCCTCGCCCTCACGGGCCCGGCGATCCTGAACCCGGCCCGCGCGGCGGGTGGCGAGGTCCGGATCTTCGCCTGGGCCGGCTATGTCACCGACGAGATGCTGGACGCCTTCAAGTCGGCCACCGGCATCACCCCGGTGCGCACCGAATACGGCACCAATGACGAGCTGCTGAACCAGCTCCGCGCCAGCCAGGGCGGCGGTTTCGACATCATCTGGCCGACCGTCGACCGCGTGCCCAACTATGTCGAGTTCGAGCTGGTGCAGCCGATCGACGAGGGCAAGGTCGCCTTCGACCGCCTGCTGCCCGCCACCATTTCGGGCTCGGCCGGCATGGGCGGCGTGATCGGCGGCAAGCGCTATATCGTGCCGGTCGACTGGGGCACCGAGGCGCTGACCTTCCACAAGCAGCAGGCGCCGCTGGAATACGGCAAGGCCAGCTTCGGCGATCTGTGGAAGCCGGACTTCGCCGGCAAGGTCACCGTCCGCGCCCATTCGGCCCTGGCCGGCCTGGGTCTCTGGCTCGAATCCGAAGGCAAGCTGCCCGCGCCCTATCGCGACAGCTTCAAGGACGAGGCCACGATGACGAAGAACTACGACGTCATCATCGCCGAGGCCATCAAGCACAAGAAGAATGTCGGCCAGTTCTGGAGCAACGAAAACGAGGCCCAGGGCGCCTTCCGCGCCAATGGCTGCGTGATCGGCCAGACCTGGGATTCGTCGTCGCTGGCCCTGTCCAAGGAAGGCCTGCCCTTCGGCTATGTGGCGCCCAAGGAAGGCGCGCTGGCCTGGATGGAAGGCGTGTGCCTCACCTCGAAGGCGCCGAACCTCGACAACGCCTATGCCTTCATCAATTGGCTGCTGACCCCGGAAGCGGGCGCGATGCTGGCCAACCACATGGGCTACAACTCCACCGTCAAGGGCGCCGACGCGCTGCTGACGCCCGAGAACAAGGCCTTCTTCGCCGCCGCCTATCCGGGCGACGCGCTGGACAAGCTGTGGTGGTGGCCGGTGCAGGAAAGCTGGTTCGTCGCCAAGCGCAACGGCTATCAGGACCAGTTCCTGTCCGCCTGAGCCGGAACGGCCTGAAGCGGCGCCCCCGGGCCCGGGGGCGCCGCTTTCGGAGTCCACCCACCGGAGACGAAACGGCATCCCATGAGCCACGGCGTCACCCTTGAACACGTCACCATGCGCTTCGGCGCCGGCCCCGCGGCCGTCGACGACGTCGACCTGACCATTGCCCCCGGCCATTTCTTCTCGATCCTGGGCCCCTCGGGCTGTGGCAAGACCACGCTGCTGCGCATGATCGGCGGGTTCCTGGAGCCGACCTCCGGCCGGGTGCTGATCGGTGGCCGCGACATGGCCGGCCAGCGGCCCGAACAGCGGCCGACCGCCATGATCTTCCAGAACCTGGCGCTGTTCCCGCTGATGACCGTGGCCGAGAATATCGGCTTCGGCCTGGAAGTCCGCGGCATCGCCGCGGCCGAGCGTCGCAAGCGGGTCGAGAAGCTGCTCGACGTCATCGCCCTGCCCGGCATCGCCGACAAGAAGGTCACCGACCTCTCGGGCGGTCAGCGTCAGCGCGTCGCCATCGCCCGCGCGCTGGCAGTGGAGCCGCAGGTGCTGCTGCTCGACGAGCCGCTTTCGGCGCTGGATCTGAAGCTGCGCCAGCACATGCGGGCGGAACTTCGCGCCCTGCAGCAGCGCACCGGCGTCACCTTCATCTACATCACCCATGATCAGGGCGAGGCGCTGGCCATGTCCGACGAGGTGGCGGTGATGAGCGCCGGCCGCGTCCAGCAGGTCGCGGCCCCGGCCGAACTCTACGACCGGCCGCGCACCGCCTTCGTCGCGGGCTTCGTGGGCGAGGCCAACCGCATCGCCGGCCGGGTGACCGGCATGGACGGCAACGAGGCGGTGGTCGACACCGCCTTCGGCCCGATGGCCGGCATCGCGCCCGCGCCGCTGAAGGCCGGCCAGCCGGCCGCCCTGTTCGTGCGCCCCGAACGCATGCGCCTGACCGCCGCCGAGGGGCTCTCCGCCATCGGCGCCCTGCCGGCGGTGGTGACCGATCAGCGCTTCGAAGGCGCCTTTCTGCATCTGGTCGCCCGGCCCGAAGGCCATGGCCCGGGGCTGCCGGCCGAATTTCTGGCCCAGCTGGTCAATGACGGCAATCTGCCGCCGCTGGCGCCGGGTGTGCGCATCGGCCTCGCCTTCGGGCCGCAGGATGCGGTGGTGCTGGCCGATGGGTGACATGATCCGCCGGCGCGGCCCGGCCCTCGCCTTCGCCATTCTGGGGATCAGCGCGGTCTGGGTGCTGATCCTGGTGGTGCTGCCGCAGCTCTGGATGCTGGACTATTCGCTGCGCCCCAACCTGCCGCCCTCGAAGGTCGGCGGGCCGGAGGACATCCGCAGCTTTGCCAACTATGCCGCGCTGTTCTCGAACCAGATCCATTTCGCCATCTTCATCAAGACGATCTGGGCGAGCGCGCTGGTCACCCTGCTGACCCTGGTCGCCTGCTACCCCATCGCCTATTACCTGGCCCAGGTCGCCACCCGCAGGCGGGCGGCGACCGTGATGCTGATCCTGATCATTCCGTTCTGGATCAACGAGGTGCTGCGTACTTTCGCCTGGTACATCATCCTGGCGCTGAACGGGCCGCTGAACGGCCTTCTGCTCGGCCTCGGCGTCATCGATCAGCCGGTGCGCTGGATCGACGGCAACGGCGCGGTGCTGGTCGGCATGGTCTATGCTTATGTGCTGTTCATGGTCTTCCCGATCTACAACGCGATCGAAAGCCTGGACCGGGCACAGATCGAAGCCGCCCGCGATCTGGGGGCCGGCTGGCCGCGCATCCACCGCCGGGTGGTGATCCCCCATGCCAAGCCGGGCATCGCCACCGGCTGCATCATGACCTTCATGCTCGCCGCCGGCTCCTATGCCGTGCCGGCCCTGCTCGGCTCGCCCGGCAGCCGCTGGTTCACCCAGATCATCTATGACTGGTTCTTCGAGGGTGGCAACTGGCATATGGGCGCTGCCTATGCCTTCGTGCTGCTGCTGATCTGCATGGGCTTCATCATGATCATGATGCGGGTGTTCAAGGTCGGCGTGGGAGACATCGCAAGATGAGCACCGGAACCGCCACCGGCGAAGACCGTCTGGGCCGCATGATGATGCGGCTCTATCTGGGCCTGTTTCTGTTCTACCTCTTCCTGCCGCTGATCGTGATGGGGGCGGCCACCTTCAACGACAGCCGCCTGCCCACCATCACCCCCTGGGCCGGCACCACGCTCAAATGGTTCGACGCCCTGTGGTCCGACAGGCAGATGTGGGAAGGGCTGACCACCAGCCTGCTGGCCGCGGCCGGCGTGGTCGCGGTCACGGTGCCGGTCGGCACCGCCGCAGCCCTGCTGCTCGACGGGCTGCGCGGGCGGGCGCGCAGCTTCGGCTTCGCGCTGATGGTCTCCCCCCTGCTGACGCCGGGCGTGATCATCGGCATCTCGACCCTGGTCTTCTGGCGTCAGGTCGAGGTCGGCGGCGGGCTGTTCCTGATCATCGTCGCCCAGTCCACCTATATCGCGGCCTATGTGATGCTGATGGTCCAGGCGCGGCTGCAGCGCTTCGACCGCGGGCTGGAGGAAGCCGCGCGCGATCTGGGGGCCAGCCCCTGGACCTCGTTCCGCCGCATCACCCTGCCCTTTCTGGCGCCGACCATGCTGGCCGCCGCCTTCATCGCCTTCCTGCAGAGCTTCGAGAACTACAACACCACCCTGTTCGTGCGCGGCTTCGATACGCCGCTCACCGTCTATATCGCCAGCAAGGTGCGCACCGGTGTCACCCCCGCGGTCAATGCGCTGGGGCTGATCCTGATCGCGCTCACCATTCTGGGCGCGGTGATCTGGGAACTGAACCGCCGGCGGGCCGCGAAGCGCATCGCCCCCGCCGGCTGATCGCCCGTCCCGACCCCGACCCGCCCCTACCCCAGCCGCCACCAGCCCGGGCGGCGGCTGCGGTTCGGGATGTCCTCGTCCAGCGCGCCGGTCATCACATGCAGCATGTCGGCACGTACCACGGCATTGTTGCGGAAATACTGGTGGCCGGTCGGGTCGTCCTCCCAGGCGCGATCCCCGGTCAGATTGCGCAGAATGGCCGGCGAGACGTTGATCGCGGCAATCTTGGCCGGCAGGGTGTCGGGCCTGAGCGGACCCGACTGGCCCAGCCGGTCGGGATTGCCCATCGCCACATCGCTCGCCTTCAGCGCCAGATCCTGCTGATTGTAATAGACCGTCACCCGGCGGCAGCCGCGCAGCAGCGGCGCCAGTTTTTTCGGCGCAGTCAGGGTGTCGTCGTCCTCGTCCGCGGCCGTCAGGATCACCTCGTCGAACAGCGGCGGAATGTTGTCGCCGACGAAGGTGCGCATATGGCCGATGCCCCCACGCAGCACCCAGTTGCCCATGCTGTGGGCCAGAAGGTGGATCCGCGCGGTGCACACCGCCCCGGGATCCCCCGCTCCGCCCGGGCCGGCGCGCAGGAAATCGGCGGCCTTGAGCAGCAGCCGGCCGAGCGCCGGGCCCGACATCTGCGCCCGGCCGCGCTCGTCCCGATAGGTGCGGCCGCTGACCCCGCGGCCGAGCGACGGCCAGGCGAACAGAACCATCACCATGTCCCGCCCGCCATCGGCCAGCCATTGCTGGATCTGCACGGCCCGCCCCAGCGACTCGCGGAAGCTGTGATTGTAACCATGCACAAACAACAGCACATCGCGATTGCCGGAAACGGCCTGGCGAATGGCGGCGAAGGCATCGGTGCTGCCCAGGCGATTGCGGGCCAGATTCTCGGGCCGGATCGTCACCTCGGCACTGGCGGCGACCGCGTCCAGCGGCGCGCGATAAAGCGCGGATCCGTCGAAGCTTGCGGTGCCGAAGCGCAGCTCGTCCGGGTCGTCGTTGAAGCTCTCCGAAAACACCGTCTTCGGTGCCGGTTTGCGGTTGGTCGCGAAATGGATCATGGTCGCCATCAGCCTCGCCCCTCTCCCTGTCGGCCGTGATGGAAGAGAGGTTCAGATCGGCGCACATAAAAATCAAGACGTGTGGTGTTGCCGCATGCCGAACGTCAGGGTGGTGCGGCGCGCCTTGGGGGCTATGGCGCCACCAGCCGCTGCGGCAGCAGGGTGACCAGGCCGAAGATCATGGCCGCCGCCACCACCACGGCGGGCCCCGACGGCAGATCCCAGAGCAGCGAGGCGCCCAGCCCCAGCGTCACCGCCACGGCGCCGGTCAGGGCCGCAATCACTGCCATCGCCTCAGGGGTTGGCGCCAGCCGCCGCGCGGCGGCGGCCGGGATGACCAGCAGCGACGTCACCAGCAGCACGCCGACGATCTTCATGGCGAGTGCGATCACCAGCGCGATCAGCGCCATGAAGGCCAGTTGCACGCCCAGCACCGGCACGCCCTCCACCCGGGCCAGATCCTCGTCGACGGTGATGGTCAGCAGCCGGCGCCAGAGCAGCGCCAGCACCGCCAGCACGGCGGCGCCGCCCAGCCAGATCGACCAGAGATCGCCGCCATGGATCGCCAGGATATCGCCGAACAGATAGGCCATCAGGTCGACCCGCGGATTGCCGGCCAGCGCCATGGCGACCAGCCCCAGCGACAGCGCCGAATGGGCCAGGATGCCCAGCAGCGTGTCTTCGGCCAGGGCCTGGCGACGCTTCATCATCACCAGCAGCACCGCGACCGACAGGCAGGCGATCACGATGCCCGGCCCGAAGCCGAGCCCGGTGACGGTGCCGAGCGTGATGCCGAGCAGCGCCGAATGGGCCAGCGTGTCGCCGAAATAGGCCATGCGCCGCCAGACCACGAAACAGCCGAGCGGCCCCATCACCAGGGCGAGACCGATGCCGCCGGCAAGCGCCCGGAGCAGGAATGCGTCGAAGATCATCGGGGGGACAGGGTCCGGTCAGTGGTGATGGTGGTGGCCGGCGGCAGCGTGATCATGCGGTACCTCGTCCGGCCCGCAGCCTGCGGTACACCCCCCGGGCCCGTGGACATGGTCGTGCACATGATCATGGGCGTGGTGATAGGGCGCCAGCGCATCCGCCCCCAGCGGCCCGAACAGGGCAAGGAAGGCCGGGTCGCGGCTGACGTCGTCGGGGTGGCCCGAACAGCAGACATGGCCGTTCAGGCACAGCACATGGTCGGTCGCCGACATCACCAGATGCAGATCATGGCTGACCATCAGGATGCCGCAACCGCGCCGGTCGCGGATCGCCCGCAGTGTGCGGTAGAAGGCGATCTGGCCGGGCATGTCCAGATGGGCCGCCGCCTCGTCCAGCACCAGCAGATCGGGCTGCTGCAACAGGGCGCGAGCGAGCATCACCCGCTTGGCCTCGCCCCCCGACAGCTTGTGGAAGGACCGGGTCTCCAGGCCTTCCGCCCCGGCTTCGGCCAGGGCCTCGGCGATCTCGGACGCCCTGGGCCGGCTGCCATGGACATCGGCGAGCGTCATGAAGCGCCGCGCGGTCAGCGGCAGGGTGCGATCTACGGCGAGCGATTGCGGCACATAACCGATCCGCAGCCCCGGCCGCCGCACCACCGTGCCGGCCGACGGCGCCACCAGGCCGAGCGCCGCCTTGACCAGCGTCGACTTGCCGGCCCCGTTGGGGCCGATCAGGGTGACGATCCGCCCCGGGGCGATGGCAAGGTCGATGCCGTCCAGCAGCCGGCGGCCGTCGCGCTCGACCAGCAGGTTGCGGATCTCAACCAGCGGCGGCCCTGAGGGCCTGGTCGCCGGGCGGCTGTCGCGGCTGTCCGACATCAGGCCGACCGCGGTCATGCGGCATCCCCTTCGCCGGCCGCGGTGGTGCAGGCGGGGCAAAGCCCGTGCAGCTCCACCATCTGCCGCTTCAGCGTGAAGCCGGCCGCCCTGGCCAGCGCCGCCAGGCGGTCGCTGGTGCCGGCATCGGTCACCTCGGCCACGCGGCCGCAGGCATCGCAGATCAGGAACTGGCCGGCATGGCTGCGCCCGGCCAGACCGCAGCCGACAAAGGCGTTCATCGACTCGATCCGATGCACCAGCCCCTGTTCCAGCAGGAAATCCAGCGCCCGATAGACCGTGGGCGGTGCGGCGCCGCTGCGCTCGTCCTTCAGCCGGTCGAGCACGTCATAGGCGCGCACCGGCTCGTGCCCCTCCAGCACCAGCTCCAGCACCCGGCGGCGCAGATCGGTCAGCCGCGCGCCATTGGCCGCACAGATCCGCTCCGCCGCATCCAGCGCGGTGGCGACACAGGCGTGATGATCATGGTCGCCCTGCGGAAAAGCCTCCGCCGCGCCCTCGGCGGGTGCGGGATGCGGGCTGGCATGGGCGTGGTCGTGAGCGTGATTGGCCATCTTGCGCTACGCTATAACATTCCGTACTCTGCGGGTTCAGTGAGTTATGTTATATCGATGCCCGGATCATTGCCAGCCCGGGCAGATCCAAGGAGGGCCTATGCAAGGCATGACGGGTGTGCAGGCAACCGCGGTAGCGGCCCTGCTGCTGGCCGGAACCGCCCTTGGTGGTGCGTCTTCGGCACGGGCTGACGTGCCGGTGGTTGTGGCGACGATCAAGCCGCTGCACGCGCTGGCGGCCGGCGTGATGGCCGGTGTGGGCACGCCCGACCTGCTGGTCCAGGGCGCCGCCAGCCCGCATGACTATGCGCTGAAGCCCTCTGATGCCCGCCTGCTCGACCGGGCCGGCGTGGTGATCTGGGCCGGCCCCGGGGTCGAAAGCTTCATGCCCCGGATCGTCGACGGTCTGGCCGGCAAGGCCCGCACGCTCGCCATGATCGACGCGCCGGGGGTGAAGCCCCTGCCGATCCGCGAAGGCGGGGTCTGGGAACCGCATGAGCACGCCCATGGTGATCACGACGATCATGATCATGAAGAGCATGGGCATGAAGAGCATGGGCATGCCGACGACGGGCATGACCATGACGACCATGCCCACGACGACCATGGGCACGACGACCACGGGCACGACGACCATGGGCACGGGGATCACGACCATGATCACGGCGCCATGGACGGCCATGTCTGGCTGTCGCCGGCCAATGCCCGCGCGATGGTGGCTGAAATCGCCCATGTGCTGGCCGAAGCCGATCCGGAGCATGCCGCGCGCTATCGCGACAACGCCGCTGCCTATGATGCGCGTCTGGCAAAGCTGGACCAGACAGTCACGGCCGAACTGGCGCCGGTCAAAACGCGGCCCTTCATCGTCTTCCACGATGCCTATCAGTATTTCGAAACCGCCTATGGCCTGGCCGGCGTCGGCTCGGTGACCCTCAATCCGGAGCAGCCGCCGGGTGCGCGCCGTATCACCGAGCTGCGCCAGCGGATCACCGATGGCGGCGTCGCCTGCGTCTTCGCAGAACCGCAATTCGATCCGCGCCTGGTGAAGACGCTGACCGAGGGCACATCGGCCAAAAGCGCCGTGCTCGACCCGGTCGGCGCCGATCTCACCCCCGGCCCCGACGCCTATCCGGAACTGATCACCGCTCTTGCGCGTTCCATGACCGACTGCCTCGCCCCCGGCGCCTGAAGCGCCGGGTGGGAGCAGTCGGTTCCTGACGCTTCCGCTTCTGCTCCGCCTGAGCAGCGACTGGCCCCGCCTTCCCTTCGGAAGGCGGGGCCTCTTTCGTCGGTCTCCGGTCTTCAGCCGTGATCATGTCCGCCATGCTCGCGGGCCGCCTGGTTCTCGGCCTGGACGGTCGCCTTCACCTCGGTGCGCGGCACCCGGAACCACAGCGCATAGATGGCCGGCAGCGCCAGCAGGGTCAGCACGGTGGCACCCATCAGCCCGCCCATGATGGTCAGCGCCAGGGGCCCCCAGAACACGCTGTGCGACAACGGGATCATGCCCAGAATGGCGGCCAGCGCCGTCAGCACCACCGGCCGGGAGCGGCGCACCGTGGCATCGACGATCGCCTGGGCGCGGCTGTGTCCGGCGCGGACATCGGCCTCGATCTGGTCGATCAGGATCACCGTGTTGCGCATGATCATGCCGGCGAGCGCGATCAGCCCCAGCAGGGCGACGAAGCCGAAGGGCTGGTTGGTCGCCAGCAGCGCCCCCACCGCACCGATCAGCCCCAGCGGTGCGGTCAGGATCACCAGGATGAGCCGCGAGAACGACTGCAGCTGAACCATCAGGATGGTGAGCATCACGATCAGCATCACCGGCATCACCGCCGCGATCGCCTTGTTGGCCTTGGCGCTCTCTTCGATCGAGCCACCGGTGTCGATCCGGTAGCCGGCCGGCAGCTCCGCCTTCAGCCCGGCCAGGGCCGGCAGCAGTTCATTGGTGACGTCGGGCGGCTGGACGCCATCGATCACGTCGCCGCGCACCGTCAGCACGATCTCGCGGTTGCGGCGCCAGATGATCGGCTCTTCGAAGACATAGTCGATGCGCACCACCTGATCCAGCGGCACCGGCACGCCGTCGCGGGTGGCGATCGTCAGCCCCGCCAGATGGTCCAGATCCAGCCGTTCCTCGGGCACCGCCCGGGCGACGACGTCGATCAGATCATTGCCCTCGCGATACTGGGTGATGGTGTAGCCGTCGAGCAGGGTGCGCAGCGATTCCGAAATGTCGGCCGGCGTCATGCCCAGCGCCCGGGCGCGATCCTGATCCACCACCAGCCGCAGGCTTTTCTGCTGCTCGTTCCAGTTCAGATGCGGGTCGACGACCTTGTCATTCTGCAGCATCACATCGCGGACCCGATAGGCGATCTCGCGCACCTTCAGCGGGTCGTCGCCCACCACCCGGAACTGGACCGGGAAACCCACCGGCGGGCCGAAGACGAAGCGGTCGACGCGGGCCCGCGCCTGGGTGACGGCGCCCTCTTCGATCGCCTTGTCGAGCCGCGCCTTCACCCGTTCCCGCGCCTCGGTGTCGCGGGTCAGGATCACGATCTGGGCGAAAGCGGTGTTGGGCAGCACCGGGTTCAGGCCCAGCCAGAAGCGCGGCGAGCCCTGGCCGACATAGGTGGTGTACGAGAGGATGTCCTCGTCGCCGACCAGCAGCCGTTCCGCCGTGCGCGCGGCGGCATCGGTCACCCCGATCGCCGTGCCCTCGGGCATGCGCAGTTCGAAGAACAGTTCCGGCCGGGTCGATGTCGGGAAGAACTGCTGCTGCACCATGCCGGTGCCGACGATCGAGGCCGCGAACATGCCGACCGTCAGCAGGATGACGATGATCCGGTGACCGACGCACCAGCCGATCATCCGGCGCAGAATGCGATAGATCCGGGTGTCGTAAACCGCATCCGGGTCGTGATGGGCACCCTTCTTCTTCGAGAAATCGGGCAAGAGCTTGTAGCCCAGATAGGGCGTGAAGATCACCGCCACGAACCAGGACGCGATCAGCGCAATGCCCACCACCCAGAAGATCGCGCCGGCATATTCGCCCGAGCTGGATTTGGCGAAACCGACCGGCAGAAAGCCCGCGGCGGTGACCAGCGTGCCGGTCAGCATCGGGAAGGCGGTGGAGGTCCAGGCGAAGGTGGCGGCGCGCGCCCGGCTCCAGCCCTGTTCCATCTTCACCACCATCATCTCGATGGCGATGATCGCATCATCGACCAGCAGGCCGAGCGCGATGATCAGCGCCCCCAGAGAGATGCGGTGCAGGTCCATGTCAATCGCGAACATCACCAGGAAGACGATCGCGAGCACCAGCGGCACCGAGAAAGCGACGACGATGCCTGTGCGCAGGCCCAGCGACAGGAAGCTCACCGCCAGCACGATCACCAGCGCCTCGATGAACACCTTCACGAATTCGGCGACCGATTCATCCACCACATGCGGCTGATCGGCGATCTGGACCACATCGATGCCGACCGGCAGTTCGGCGCGGATGTCGGCCATGGCGCCGGCCAGATTTTCCCCCAGCGTCAGGATGTTGGCGCCGTCTTCCATGGCGACGCCCACACCCACCGCGGTCTTGCCGCCCTGGCGGACCAGAAAATCGGCCGGGTCTTCATAGCCGCGGCGGACATCGGCGACGTCGCCCAGCCGGAACACCCGGCCACCGGCCTGGATGGGCGTGGCGGCGATCCGCTCCACCGCATCGAAAGCCCCGGTGACGCGCAGATAGATCCGGTCGGCGGTGGTATCGACCGAGCCCGCCGGCGCCACGGCATTCTGCCGGGCGACGCTTTCGAAGATCGCCTGGGGGGTGATGCCCAGCGTCGCGATCCGGGTGTGGCTGAATTCCACCCAGACCCGCTGATCCTGGTTGCCGATCACATCGACCTTGGTGACGTCGGGCACCTTCAGCAGCCGGCTGCGCATGCCCTCGGCCACCTTTTCCAGGGCGGCCGGGTCCAGCCCGTCGGCGGTGATCATGTAGAGCGCCGAATAGACGTCGCCATATTCGTCGTTGAAGAACGGCCCCAGCACGCCCGACGGCAGGCGGTTGCGGATATCGCCCACCTTCTTGCGCACCTGATACCACAGCCCCGCCACGTCGCGCGGCGGGGTCGCATCCGAGAGCGTCACCTGCACGAAGGTGGCGCCGGGCTGGGAATAGGTGTCCAGCCGTTCGAGATGGGGCAGTTCCTGGAGCTTCTTCTCGATCTCGTCGGCGACCTGGGACTGCATCTCCAGCGTGGTCGCCCCCGGCCAGCGGGCCGAGACCACCATGGTCTTGATGGTGAACGACGGATCCTCGGCCCGGCCGAGCTGGATATAGGACCAGATCCCGCCCACACCCAGGATCAGGATCATGAACAGCACCAGCGCCCGGTGGCTGATCGCCCAGGCGGACAGGTTGAAGCGCACCGGCCCCTGATCCTGGGCAGGTGCAGCATCATGGCCAGAGGGGGAATCGTGGGTGGAGGGGGCGTCGGCACCGAAGGTGCGGTGCGGCGTCTCTTCGGACATCGGGGCCTCTCGACGGCGGGCCTTCAGCAGCGGGTGACGGCGGCGAAGCGGAGGCTCAGCCGTCCTTCAGCGTCCGGACGGCCACGCCGTCTCGCAGCTGGTGAACGCCCAGCGTCACCACCTGTTCGCCGGGCTTCAGCCCGGCTTCGACCAGCGCCACCTCTTCGGTGAAGCTGCGCAGCGCCACCTTGCGGCGATGCAGGATCGAGGTATCGGGGTCGACCACGAAGACCGACGGGCCCGAGCCATCATTCATCACCGCCGCCAGCGGCAGGCGCGCCACCTCGCCATTGCCCGGCAGGGCCAGCGTCACGGTCGCGGTCATGCCCAAGGCCGGCAGTTCGGCCCCGGCCGCATCGATGGTGAAGCGGGCGGCATAGGTGCGGGTCACCGGGTCGGCCTGGGGGGCGAGTTCGCGCAGGCTGGCGGGCCAGGCCTCGCCCCGGTCGGCCCAGAGACTGACGGCGGCATGGGCGCGCCGTGCCTCGGCCAGCCAGCTTTCCGGCAGGGCGACCTCGGCCTCGCGCAGGCCGTCGCGGGCAACCGTCACCACCGTCTGGCCGGTCGCCACCACCTGCCCCGGCTCGGCGCCCACCGAGACCACCACGCCGTCGGCATCGGCGACCAGGTCACCATAGGCCAGCTGGTTGCGGGCCAGATCCAGCGACTGGCGGGCCTGTTCAACCCGGCTGGCGGCGGCGTCCAGTGCCGCCTTCTTGCGTTCGTATTCGGCCACCGGGGCAAACCCGCGCGAGCGCAGGCTGGCATAGCGCGCCTCGTCGGATTTGGCCTGGGTGTAGTTCGACCGCGCCGCATCCAGCTCGGCCTCGGCGCTGCGCACCTGCAGGGCCAGATCGGTCCGGTCCAGCCTGGCCACCACCTGCCCCGCCGTCACCCGGTCGCCCACATCCACCGGCCGTTCGACCAGTTTGCCCGCCACCCGGAAGCCCAGCGCGCTTTCGGTGCGCGCACGGATCACGCCCACGAAATCGCGGGTCTCGGCCGTGGAGGCATAACGCACCGTCGCCACCTTCACCGGCCGTTCCGGCGGCGGGGCATCGGCACGGGTCTGCTCCTTGCAGCCGGCAAGCCCCACCGCCGCCACGATCAGCGCCGCGGCGGACACGCTGCGAAACAGGACGGCCGGGCGCCGTGCAGAACGGGCGAGGTCAGGGCGTGCAGGCCCGGTTTCGGTGCGGTTCATGGATCGTCTGGCTCCTCGGCCGCGCTCTGCGGCGGTCAGGCTTTATGAACCACGGCCGGTGGGGGGGCGGCCGCAGCGCGAGTCCGGTTGTCAACCGGCAGGGCGTCCGGCGGTTGCGAAGCCCGCCAGCAGATAGCGCAACATCTGCCTTGCCTCGGCATCCAGATCGTCGTCCAGGTGGTCGGCGATCATCATCGGATGACAGAAGCGGGTCCCGGCGCTCAACAAGGCAGAGGCCGCATCTTCGGCATCCAGGCCCGGAAACTCGCCGCGCCGGACGCCGTCGGCCAGAATCCGGGCCATCACGGTGCGGATCCGGTCTTTATGGGCCAGGATCGCCTGCCAGTTCTCGCGGATCGCGATCACCACCACATCGTGGATGCGCTGTTCGCGCAGCACGATCCGGCGGTGATAGTCCAGCACGCCTAGCACCAGCGCCTCGATCCGTGCCGCCGCCGGCTCCGGCCGGTCGGCGATGCGATCGCAAAGCACCACCACCTCTTCCAGATAGCGGCTGCAGATGCTCTCGACGATCGCGCCCTTCGACGGGAAGAAGCGATAGACATTGGCCGGCGACATGCCGAGTTCGGCGGCGATGTCGGCGACCGTGGTCTTGGCATAGCCCAGCCGCCGGAACAGCTCTTCGGCGACGTCGGCGATGCGGACGCGGGTTTCGTCGTGGTCGGTGCGGGGGGCCATGGCGTGCGGGCGAGCCTCAATCTCCGGGTCTGACGACTGATTCCTGACGAAAGAGATAATTCGTCAGTCTTCAGGCGTCAATGGAGCCGTCGCCGAAATCTCGATGTGTGGTCACCGGGTTGGGGGTCAGCGGGTGGGCAGGCCCCCCGCCGCGCCCTCGTCCAGCAGCTGCGGCGGCCCGGCCTCGCCGGCGGCGATCGCCGCGCGCACGCGCCCGCGGGCGATCTTTCCGGAACTGCCCAGCGGCCAGTCCTGCACATGCCACAGCATCCGCGGCAGCTTGTGGCGCGCCAGCCGCCCGGCCAGCCGGCTGCGCAGCTCGATCAGATCGACCGGCGGCGTCTCCGGCCCGGCCCGCAGCACGGCGGCCACCGCCTCGCCCCAATAGGGGTCGGGCACGCCGAAGACCAGCGCCTCTCCCAATCCGGGCAGGGCGGCGATCGCCGCCTCCACCTCGCCCGGATAGACATTCAGCCCGCCGGTGATGATCATGCCGCCGGCCCGGCCCAGAATGTACAGATGCCCGTCTGCATCCAGCCGGCCCAGATCGCCCACCGTGGACCAGCCCTCCTCCAGCGCCACGAAGCCGCTGCCGTCCTCGCCCCCCATCACATATCCGGCCGAAACCATGCGGCTGCGGATGTCGATCCGCCCCACCTCGCCCGCCGGCAGCGCCTCGCCCGCAGGGCCGGTGATGCGCAGCTCCACGCCCCGGAAGGCACGCCCGACCGACTCGGCCGGGTCGCCCCGGCCGCTGCGGGCAAGGGTCACGAAGCTCAGCTCCGACGCGCCGTAATATTCGTGGATCTCGGCACGCGGCAGGGCGGCGCCAAGGCTTCGGGCCAGCGCCGGCGGCAGCTTCGCCCCGGCCGAGACCACCGCCCGCACGCCCGGCAGCCGGGCGCGCGCCTGGTCCAGCCCCCGCCCCAGCGCCTCGAACATCGTCGGCACGCCGACCAGCAGATCGGCGCGTTCCGCCGCGGCCACCGCGGCGGCGCGGGTCGCGTCGAACCGGTCCAGCAGCACCGCCGTTGCGCCGGCGGCCAGCGCCTCCATGGTCGCATAGAGCGACAGGCCATGGACCAGCGGCCCCATCGCCAGAACCGTCTCGCCAGGTGCGATGGCGAATTCGGCGATGCTGTTGTGGAAGCTCTCGGCCCAGCTCTGGTGATCGCGGATGAATGCCTTGGGCTCGGACGAGGTGCCCGATGTGGTGGCGATCAGGAAGGGTTGATCGGGTGCCACCGCGGCCGGCAGATCTGCGGTTGCAGGCTGCTCCCCCATCGCCCGGTCGCGCCACAGCCGGTAGGGGCAGCCCATGCCGCCGGTCAGCGCCAGAAATCCGCCCGCCAGCAGCCCGGCCTCGGGGCTCGACACCCAGCCGGCGACGGCGGGGTCGTGGATCACCAGATCCGGTGCCAGCCGCTCGAACAGTTTCAGCCCCTGGGCGGTGGTCAGCTTGGGGTCGACGACCAGCACCACCGCGCCGGCCATGACGGTGCCGAGAAAGGCTTCGACGAACTCGATCCGGTTGCCGGCGACCAGGGCGACCAGCCGCAATGGACGCAAAGGGCGCGGCCGCCGCGCCATGGCAGAGGGCGACGGCCGCGGCAGGCCGGCAATGGCGCCCGCCACCGCCAGGCCGCGGCTCAGCAGGCGGCCATAATCCAGCCGGACCTGGCCCAGCACCAGGGCCTCGTCGGCAGGGCGGGCCCGGGCGCGCTCCACGAAGGCCTGAAACATGGCGTGGTGCCGTGTGTTGCCGCTGGCCCGCATTGCGCATCTCCCCTCGGATGGGGCAGGCCGCGCGGGCGATGTCAGCCGCCCGTCAGCAGGATCTTGCCCCGACGGTCGCGGCGCCCGGCCGCGGCCAGCGCCGCCCGCCAGTCGTCGAGCGCGAAGGCCGCCTCGGCCGGCAGGCACAGATCGCCCGACCGGATGGCATCGAAGATCTCCGCAAAGCCATCCCGCCAGGCATCGGCGCCGGCCTGATCCTGCCAATGCCGCAACCAGAACGGTCTTACCGTTACACCGGATGCGACCTCTCCGGCAAGACCGGCCCCAAGGCTGCGGCCGGAAAGCAGGCCATAGAAGCGGAACGCGCCGCCCGGCGACACGGCAAGCGCCACGCCCGTCCCGATCTCGCCGCCCACGGCGTCCAGCCCGGCATCGATCCGCCCGCCCGCGGCCCGGCGCAGCCGGACCGCCAGCTCCACCGCCGGCTCGCCCGCTTCGGTCACCACCACAGCGGCAGCGCCGGCCGCCTGCAGGGCACCCGTTCGTGCCGCCGCCGTGGTCACCGCCACCACCTGCCAGCCATGCCGCCGGGCAAAGGCCAGCACGCAGGCCCCGAAGGCCGATCCGGCGGCGTCGATCGCGATCACCGCACCGGCCGGCAGGGCCAGTTCGTGGACCAGCAGCGCCCAGGCGGTCAGCGGGTTGATATAGGCCTGGGCCGCGGCCTCGTCGGGGATGTCCGCCGGCACGGCCACGCAGAACGATGCCGGCGCCGTCACCCGGCTGGCCCAGGTACCGCTGCCGCGCAGCGCCAGCACCCGGTCGCCGGGGGACAGGCACGATCCGTCCGCAGCCCGCTCGACGATGCCCACGCCCTCGTATCCGGCAATGCGCGGTGGCGCCACGCGATGGGCATAGGCGCCGGTGATCGGGATCAGGTCCGACGGATTGATCGAGCGATGGGTCATGGCCACCACCGCCTCTCCGACAGCCGGTGCCGGTGCGGGCTGCGCCTCCAGCGCCAGCACCTCGGCCGGGTCGCCGAAGCGTCGGAAGATCAGGGCCCGACCCGTCATCGCGGTCATGCGCCGCCCGGCAGAAGCGTGGGTTCAAGCTTCGCGCGCAGGCTGGCCGGCAGTTCGGCGCTGCGGCCGGTGCTGCGATCCACCGCCACCCAGATCAGTTCGCCCCGGGCGCGTGGCACATCCTCGCCCGCGCCGAACACCTCGAGCGCGAAGGCCAGAGAGGACCGGCCGAGCTTCGCCATCCCCACCCCGACCTCGATGCTGTGGCGGAAGCGCACGGGGGCCAGGAAATCCACGGCCGCCCGGCGCACGAAATAGACCGGGGCCGCCGGATCGGCAGCCCCTGCATCGCCCTCCCCGCCTTCGGTACCCGTCACCGCCAGGATCTCGTCGCAGCCGCGCGCCACCAGAAAGCCGGTGACGGCAGTGTCGAAGAAATCCAGATAGCGGCCGTTGAAGACATGCCCATGCATGTCAACCTCGGAGAAGCGCACCTCGAAGGGGTGGACATATGTGTAATCGGCCCGTGACATGGGACCAGAGATTACGCCAGACCGAAGCCGCCGTCGACGGTGACGACCGACCCGGTCATGAAGGCCGAAGCATCCGACGACAGCAGCAGCAGTGCGCCGTCCAGATCGACCGCCGCCCCCAGCTTGCGCTGGGCCACCTTGCGCAGCAGCTTCTGGCCGCCCTCGGTCTCGAAGAACGAGGCGTTGATGTCGGTTTCGATATAGCCGGGGGCGATCGCATTGACCCGGATGTTGTAGCGGGCCAGCTCCAGCGCCATCGCCCGGGTCATGTGGTTGACGCCGGCCTTCGACGCGCAATAGGGCACCAGATTGCCCATCACCTCGGTTCCCAGCACCGAGGCGATGTTGACGATGCTGCCGCCACCGGTCTCGACCATCCGCTTCGCCACCGCCTGGGCGACCAGGAAGGCGCCCTTCAGGTTGGTGTCGACCGTCGCATCCCAATCCTCTTCCGTCAGCTTCAGGAAGGGCTTGGACACGGCGATGCCGGCATTGTTGATCAGCACGTCGATCCGCCCGCCCAGCTTCTCCGCGGTCTCGGCGATCGCGGCATCGATGGCAGCGGCGCCCGAGATCACGTCCATGGCCACGGTTGCGGCACTGCCGCCGGCCGCCTCGATCTCGGCCTGAAGCGCTTCGAGTTTCGCCACCTGGCGGGCGGCAAGCACCAGCTTCGCGCCATGGGCCGCAAGCGTGCGGGCGAAATTCGCCCCCAGCCCCTGGCTGGCGCCGGTGATCAGGATGCCGCGGCCGGCGACGTCGAAGGTGTTGCGGGTGGGCGTGGTCATCATCGGTTCCCGGGTCTGGTCGTTTTGGAAAGCGGAACGCATAGGCAAAGGTCAGCCGCGCGCCTCGATCAGCCGGCGGCCGACATCGGCCACCAGCCGGGCCTTGCGGCCGCGTTCAAGTGCGTAAGGCGACGAGGCGTTGCCCTGCAGGGCGCGGGCATAGACCCCCTGCAGGATGCCGACCGAACGGAACAGCGCGAAGGCGACGTGGAAGGTCCAGTCGTTGATCGCCGGCCGCCCTGTCAGCCGGGCGTAATGGTCCAGCAGCTCGGCCTCAGCCGGCAGGCCAAGGGCTGCGATATCGATGCCGACATAGCCGCCGAAGTCATCCGCCGGCATGTAGTGGTGCATCAGATGATAGCCCAGATCGGCCAGCGGCTCGCCCAGCGTCGACAGCTCCCAGTCGAGCACGGCGCGGATCCCGGAGCCGTCTTCGGCCGCGATGCAGTTTTCCAGCCGGAAATCGCCATGGACCAGGGTGGTGCGCTCGGGGTCCTTGGGCATATTGGCGGGCAGCCAGGCGATCAGGGCTTCCATACCCTCGATCCGGTCGGTCTCGGCCGCGCGGTAATTGCGGGTCCAGACCGCGATCTGCCGCTCGTAGAACCCGCCCGGCCGGCCGTAATCGCCCAGCCCGACCGCCGCCACATCCACCTCGTGCAGGGCGGCGAGCGTCTCGATCAGTCGGAAACACACCGTGCGGCGCTGATCAGGCGTCAGCTCCGGCAGGCGCATATCGCCGAAGGTGGCCCCCGCCACATGCCCCATCAGATAGAAGGGCGTGCCCAGGATCCCGGTATCCGTGCAGTAATGCAGCGCCGCCGGCACCGGCACAGGCGTGGGCCCCAGCGCCGACAGCACCCGGTACTCGCGATCGATCTGGTGGGCCTTGGGCAGCAGCTTGCCGGCCGGCTGCTTGCGCAGCACATAGGACCCGCCATCGGTATCCAGCCGGAAGGTCGGGTTCGACTGGCCATTGGTGAAGCGATGCAGGCGCACGGGGCCGCGAAAGCCGGGCACCGCCTGTTCCAGATGGGCGGTCAGGCGGTCCTGCACCTCTGGCCGGGCCAGGTCGAAGGGATCGGCGGTCATCGACGGGCATTCCTCCGCTGGGCGGCCGCCTCGGCCCGCCCGGCGGGCGGATGCCCTGCCGGAAGATGCGCGGCGGCTCTGTCATTCAGACGTTCGTTCAAAACGTCTGTCCGCGCATATTGCCCGACAGCTGAGCCTGCGTCGACTGATCAAGCGCAGGGTCAGGCCGCCGCCGCCTCGGTCCAGGCCATGCAATGGCCCAGGAAATCGTCATAGCCCTCGAATTTTTTCGGCAGTTTCAGGCCGCTCTCGGCATAGACCCGGCCGATGCCGTCGATCATCTCGGCCTCGCGGGCAAGTGCGCCGCGGACCTTGATCAGCGCCTGATCGATTGCCGACGCATCGACCGTCGACAGCCTGGGCAGCCGGGCGGCGAAGTCGGTCATCTGGGCCTCCGACAGGAACAGCCGCGCCACATACGGGAACAGGCTGGTGGCGGGATGCGACCAGTGCCGCTCGCACAGCACTTCCGACAGGGTATAGATCCCGTCGACCGCCTTGCGGCTGAGCGGCGCCCAGCGTTCGGCCCAGCTGTTGCAGGCGGCGCATTTCGGCCGGCCCTGCTTCATGACCATGGCATCCTCGGCAAGTTCGGTGCGGCAGCGCTTGCACCACCAGCTCTGGGTGTACTGGAACGGGATGTTGATGAAAAAGTCCCACGCCTCTTCCGGCACCACCTCGATACCCTCGGGCGGGGTGTGGATCAGCGGTGCGCGTCGGGCCAGCTGAAAGCGGGTCGGCTTCACGGTCAGCACGTCCCGCCCCTTCTCGGTCAGGAAGCGGAACAGCGGCAGGACATGATGGATGGGCTCACCCGGATAGCCCACGATGAAGAAGACATGGTTCCAGATGCCCGCCGCGGTGGTGTTGGCCAGGCTGCGGGCATATTCGTCGGGCGTGTTGCCCTTCTTCATCGCCTTCAATGTGGCGGGCGCGATGCTCTCCAGCCCGAATTGCAGGAAACGCCCGCCGGCCTCGCGGATCTGCACGCAGGTATCGGGCTCCAGATAGGCCCGCTCGAACCGCGCATAGGCTTCCCAGTGGATGTCCGAGAGTCCGCGCCGGGCCAGATGCTCCCCCAGTTCCAGCATTTCCGAGACCCGGAACCATTCATCGGTGAAGCTGAACCGGGTGCGGCCGGTCTCGCCATGCCAGACCGCCAGATCCTCGGCCACCATCTCGATCGGCCGGAGGCGCTTGCGGAACTTCACCTTCACCGCCCCGTCGGGCTGGGTCTCGTGGGTGACGCTGTCATAGCCCTCGTTAATGTCGCAGAAGCTGCAGATCCCCGAGTAATAGCAGCCGCGATAGATGTTCAGCGCCGTCACCGGCTCGGGCGTCCAGGGCGCATAGGCCTCGGGGTCGGGCCGCGGCAGGCGGTCGAGCGCGATCGGCATGGAAGGCGGGCCGGAAACCGGCCGGGCGCCGTCGAAGCGGATCACCTGCGGCACCGGCCGGTTGGCGACCCGGCCATGGACCAGTTCCTGAAGCAGCTGGTCCAGCGGCTGTTCACCCTCGTGATGGATGAAGCTGTCGACCACGGAATAGAGCGCCGCGGTCTCGGGCTCGTCGGCTTCCAGCGAAGTCTTCAGTCGCGCGATCAGATTGCCGCCGATGGTGATATGGGTGTCGGGCAGCGCCTCGCGCAGCATCGAGGCCAGCACCATCGACGGGATCAGCTGGTGATGGTCGTTCACCGACAGCCCGACAAGCCGCGGCTGCAGCGCCCGGATCGCCGGCACCTCGACATCGCGGTAATAGTCGTGGAAGAGATGGGTTTCGCGGTCGCGCACCGCCGCCATCACCCCCGCCCGCCGGCGGGCATCATGGGCCGAGATGTATTGCAGCGTGTTGCGGAAGATGCGGAAGGTGTCGGGCACCGCCGCATCGATCACCAGCGAGGCCTGTTCGATCACCTGCTTGGCGGCGAGATAGGGTTCAAGCGCGTGATGCGCCTGCCAGTCGCGCATGGTGGCGAGCGCCGGGCCGATCCCCGACACCAGTTCGGCCGGTGCGCCGGCACGGGCCAGCGCTTCGGGGCGCAGCACATGTTCGATCGCGGGGATGTTGGCGTCGCGCTGCACCACCTGCCAACCGCGCGACCGCAACCAGGCGGTGAGGTGCGACAGGCCGGGCGCCACGAACCATGGGTAATAGGAGGGCGGGAAGACCAGCACGGCATCGGTCATCGGGCACGTTCCTCGAAATCGACGCAGGGGTGCCCCATCGGCCGTCGGCAGGACGGCACAATCATCAGGGCAGCACTTGAGCGGAAGAGGAAGGTGGTGCCGGAGGCAGGACTTGAACCTGCAAGGACACGGAGGCCCCGACGGAAGAACGACCAGGGCCGCACTTCCGGTGTCTGCCAGTTTCACCACTCCGGCATCAGGTCCGATGGCGCATGATGGTCAGCGGTTGACCGTTGTCGTCTTTGGCGCGACAGGCCATCGTCTTGGGATGATGATATTTTGAATCACCAATCACCATCAACCAAAAATTGCAGAATCTTTGCAGACATATCGCAGTTCAAGATCACCAGACCACCAGCCCCACCACCGCGCCGGTCATGCAGGTCGCGATCGTGCCCGACACCAGCGACAGCGGCGCCAGCCGGACGATGTCGGTGCGGCGTTCGGGCACCATGGCCACCATGCCGCCGATCATGATGCCCAGGCTGCCGATATTGGCGAAGCTGCCCAGGGCATAGGTCAGGATCAACCGGGCCCGCGGGCTGAAGGCCGAGGGGTCGGCGGTGAACTGCAGATAGGCGACCAGCTCGTTGATCACGACCTTGGTGCCGAGCAGCGGGCCCGCCGCCAGGGCTTCGGGCCAGCTCATCCCCATCGCCCAGGCGACCGGCGCCATAATCCAGCCCAGCATCCGTTCCAGCGTCAGCGGCGCGCCCCAGACGTCACCGGCAAGGCCCAGGATCATGTTGGCGAGGGCGGCGAGCGCGATGCCGGCGATCAGCATCGCCACCACGCTGATCAGCAGGTTGACGCCGTTGATCACCCCCATGACCGCCGCTTCCAGGCTGGTCGCGGCATCCGATGGCGGGGCGGTCGCATCATCGTCCACAGCCCGGGCGCCGGCCACCGGCGGCATCATGACCATCGCCACCACCAGCGCCGCCGGCGCCGAAATCAGCGATGCCGTCAGCAACTGGCCGATCGGGTCTTCGACCGTGCCGGTCAGGAAGGCGGCATAAAGCACCATCATATTGCCGGCCAGCGTGGCAAGGCCCGCCGTCATCACCATGAACAGCTCGGGGTTCGACAGCCGGGCCAGATAGGGCCGCACGAACAGCGGCGCCTCCACCATGCCCACGAAGACATTGGCCGCGGTCGACACCCCGACCGCACCGCCGATGCCCATGGTCCGGCGCAGCAGCCTGGAGAAGGCGCGCACGAAGAACGGGATCACACCCCAGTGATAGAGCAGCCCGGCAATGGCGCCCACCACCAGGATCAGCGGCAGGCCCTGAAAGGCGAGCACGAAGGAATTGGCCGGATTGGTCGCCTCGAACGGGGCCGCACCGCCGCCCAGATAGCCGAAGACCACCGAGGTGCCGGCTTTGGTGGCGGCGACCAGGGCCGAAACCGCCTGATTGATCCAGACGAACACCGCCTGCACCGGGGGCAGTTTCAGCAGGATCAGCGCGATCACCACCTGGATCACAATGCCGATGCCCACCGCCCGCCAGGGCACCCCCTTCGGCGCCCGGCCGATCATCCAGGCCAGCGCCACCAGCGCCAGCACCCCGAACGCGCTCTGCGCAACGCCGCCGAACGACGCTCCGGTCACTCCGTCCATATGCCCCTGCCCCCACTGCCGTCGTGTCTTGTGCCAGCTCTGCGCCCGGCCCCCAACCGAAACGCGAGACACCCCGTCATGGAGCCGACTCTAGGCGCAAACCGGCCCGGCGGTCCACAACCGTGCGGGGCCGGTCACGGCGTCTCGTCCAGCCCGCGGCCGATCAGCAGATCCTGTTCCCGGCGGACCAGATCGCGGATGTATTCGGCGACCGTGCGCACCCGCACGATGTCGCGCAGATCGGCATGGGTCACCAGCCAGAAGCTGCGCTGGATGCTGGTCTCGCGCGGCATCACCGGCACCAGGCCGGGCACGGTCGCCGCCACGAAACAGGGCAGGATGCAGAGACCGAGCCCGGCCAGCGTCGCATCGCGCTGCACCACCAGGCTGGTGGATCGCATCACCACCTGCGGCGCCCGGACCAGCTTGTCCAGATAGCGCAGTTCGGGGGCGAAGATCAGGTCGTCGACATAGCCGATGAAATCATGCCCTTCCAGCTCCTTCAGCGTGCGCGGCGTGCCGGCGCGCTCCAGATAGGCGGGCGTCGCATAAAGACAGAGGCGATAATCGGTCAGCTTGCGCGCCACCAGCCGGCCCGAGGTCGGCCGGGCAAGCCCGATGGCCAGGTCCGCCTCGCGCTTCGACAGGCTGAGATACCGCGGCGCCGCCACCAGATCGATCTGGATGCCCGGATGGCTGGCGAAGAAGGGCTGCAGCCGGGCCCCCAGAAAGGCGGTGGCGAAGCCTTCCGGCGCCCCGACCCGCACGGTGCCCGACAGATGCAGATCCTGGCCCGCGATGCTTTCCTGGATCGCGAAGGCGGTGGTTTCCATCGCCTCGGCATATTCCACCAGCTGCGCGCCCGCCGGTGTCAGGCTGTAGCCTGCGGGGGTACGATCGAACAGCTTGGTGTTCATCCGCTCTTCCAGGGCCTGGATGCGCCGACTGACGGTGGTATGATCGACCGCCAGATGACGCGCAGCGGTCACCAGCCGGCCGCGGCGGCTGACTTCCAGGAAGAAGCGGAGGTCGTTCCAGTCGAACATCCGGGCCTCGTGTCAGGTGTGCATCCGCGCAGACGGCCTCTGCGCGTTTTGGGCTGGCCGTGCAGTTTTACATCGTTATCGTAGCGTCACCAAGCCGTCCGGACAGAGATTGTCCGGGTTACCGGCGGCGTCACAATCAGGGCGGTGCGGGCCCGAAAGCCTCACCCCCCGTTCAAGCCGGGGAACGGGCTCGGTCCTACACCCTCGCAACGTTGGGGAAACGCGGGATGGTCAAGCAGATCCATCACTTTATCGGCGGCAAGATCGTCGAGGGCACCAGCGGCAATTTCGGCGACGTGTTCAATCCGTCGACCGGTGAGCTGTCGGCGAAGGTCGCGCTGGCGACCAAGGCCGAGGTCGAGGCCGGCATCGCCAATGCGGCGGAAGCCTTCCCGATCTGGTCGAACACCTCGCCCATGGCCCGTGCCAAGGTGATGTTCAAGTTCAAGCAGCTCGTCGAGCAGAACATGGACAGCCTCGCCGAGCTGCTGTCCAGCGAGCATGGCAAGACCTTCACCGACGCCAAGGGTGACGTCACCCGCGGCCTCGACGTGGTCGATTTCGCCTGCGGCATCCCGCACCTGCTGAAGGGCGAGTATTCCGAGAACGTCGCCCGCGGCATCGACGTCTATTCGATGCGTCAGGCGCTGGGCGTCTGCGCCGGCATCACGCCGTTCAACTTCCCGGCCATGGTGCCGATGTGGATGTTCGCGGTGGCGATCGCCTGCGGCAACACCTTCGTGCTGAAGCCGTCGGAGAAGGACCCCTCGGTCCCGATGCGTCTGGCCGAGCTGATGATGGAAGCGGGCGCGCCGGCCGGCGTTCTGAACGTCGTCAACGGCGGCAAGGAAGCGGTCGACACCATCCTGACCGATCCGCGCGTGCCGGCGATCAGCTTCGTGGGCTCGACCCCGATCGCGAAGTACGTCTATGCGACCGGTGCGGCGCACGGCAAGCGCGTCCAGGCCATGGGCGGCGCCAAGAACCACATGATCATCATGCCCGACGCCGACCTCGACCAGGCGGCCGACGCGCTGATCGGTGCCGGCTTCGGCTCGGCCGGCGAGCGCTGCATGGCGATCTCGGTGGCGGTGCCGGTGGGCGAGGCGACCGCGGAAGCCCTCCGCGAGCGCCTGGTTCCGCGGGTCCAGAACCTCAAGTTCGGCCCCTCGATGGCCGACGGCGATTTCGGCCCGCTGGTTTCGGGCGACCACCTGCGCAAGGTCCGCGGCTATGTGGATCTGGGCGTGCAGGAAGGCGCCGAGCTGGTCGTGGACGGCCGCGAGGTCAACATCCAGGGCTACGAGAACGGCTTCTACATGGGTGGCTGCCTGTTCGACCGCGTCACCCCTGAGATGCGCATCTACAAGGAAGAGATCTTCGGCCCGGTGCTCAGCATCGTGCGTGCGAAGTCGTTCGACGAGGCGGCGGCCCTGCCCACCGATCACGAATTCGGCAACGGCGTGTCGATCTTCACCCGCGACGGCGACACCGCCCGCGAGTTTGCCCGCAACGTCCAGGTCGGCATGGTCGGCGTGAACGTGCCGATCCCGGTGCCGGTGGCCTTCCACACCTTCGGCGGCTGGAAGAACTCGGCCTTCGGTGACACCAACCAGCATGGCCCCGAGGGCGTGCGGTTCTTCACCAAGATCAAGACCATGACCAGCCGCTGGCCGACCGGCATCCGCTCGGGTGCGGACTTCCACATCCCGACCATGGGCTGATCGCCCGTCGCGTCCGGCTTTCGCCGCACCGCCTCGCGGACCGGATCTTCCGGATCGCGGGGCGGTGGGGTGCAATAAGATCGTGGAGGTGACATCCGTGGATTTCTCCCTGACCGAAGACCAGCGCGCCTTCCAGGAGATGGCCCGCGGTTTCGCGACCGACCGGCTGGCCCCCGGGGCCGCGGAGTGGGACGCGAAGAAGATCTTTCCCGAGGCGGAGCTGCGCGAGGCGGCCGCCCTCGGTTTCGGCGGCATCTATGTCCGCGACGACGTCGGCGGCTCGGGCCTTGCCCGCCTCGACGCCGCGATCATCTTCGAGGAGCTGGCCGCCGGCTGCACCTCGACGGCGGCCTATATCTCCATCCACAACATGGCCGCGTGGATGATCGACCGCTTCGGCAATGACGAGCAGCGCAACCGCTTCCTGCCGAAGCTGTGCTCCATGGAGCATTTCGCCAGCTACTGCCTGACGGAACCCGGCGCGGGCTCCGATGCGGCCTCGCTCCGCACCCGGGCGGTGCGCGACGGCGACCACTATGTCCTCAACGGCTCCAAAGCCTTCATCTCGGGCGGCGGCCGCTCCGACATCTATGTCGTGATGGTCCGCACCGGCGGCGACGGCCCGAAGGGCATTTCCACCCTCGTGGTCGAAAAGGACACGCCCGGCCTGTCCTTCGGCGCCAACGAGCGCAAGCTGGGCTGGAACAGCCAGCCGACGGCGGCGGTGATCTTCGAAGACTGCCGCGTGCCGGTGGAAAATCGCCTCGGCGAAGAGGGCGACGGCTTCAAGATCGCGATGATGGGGCTGGATGGCGGCCGCATCAATATCGGCGCCTGTTCGATCGGTGCCGCACGCGCCTCGCTGGACGCCGCGCGGGAATACGTTCAGGGTCGCCAGCAGTTCGGCAAGGCACTGGCCGAGTTCCAGGCCACCCAGTTCCGCCTGGCCGACATGATGACGGAGCTCGAGGCCGCCCGGCTGATGATCCGCCGCGCCGCCTGGTCGCTGGACAGCCAGCACCCCGAAAAGACCGCGATCTGTGCATCGGCCAAGCGTTTCGCCACCGATGCGGGCTTCCGGATCTGCAACGAGGCGCTGCAGCTGCATGGCGGCTATGGCTATCTGATGGACTATCCGATCGAACGCTATCTGCGCGACGCCCGGGTCCACCAGATCCTGGAAGGCACCAACGAGATCATGCGTGTGATCATCGCCCGCCGCCTGCTTCAGGGCATGGCGATCGATTGAGCCTGGCCCGCACCGGACCGGCGCGACCACAGGCTGCACGACCTTAAAGATCAGACAAGATCGACCCGATCACACAAGATCGACGACTTCAGGGAGACGTTCCGAAGATGGCGACCATCGGTTTCATCGGCCTCGGCAATATGGGCGGCCCCATGGCGCTCAACCTGCTCAAGGCCGGCCATGCGGTGAAGGGCTTCGACCTCTCCGACGAGGCGGTGCAGCGCATCGTCGATGCCGGCGGCAGCAAGGCGGACAGCGCCGTCGCGGCCGCGACGGATGTCGACGTGGTGGTCTCGATGCTGCCCGCCGGGCGCCATGTGAAGGGCGTGTATCTGGGCGATGCGGGCATCATCGCCGCCTCGCGCCCCGGCACCCTCTTCATCGACTGCTCCACCATCGACGTCGACAGCGCGCGCGAGGTGATCGCGGCCGCCGAAGCCGCCGGCCGGCCGATGGTCGACGCACCGGTCTCGGGCGGCGTCGGCGGCGCGGCCGCCGGCACGCTGACCTTCATGGTCGGCGGCACCGGGGCCGCCTTCGCCGCGGCCGAACCTTACCTGCAGAAGATGGGCAAGAAGATCGTCCATGCCGGCGGCGCCGGCAACGGTCAGGCGGCCAAGATCTGCAACAACATGCTGCTCGGCATCTCGATGATCGGCGTCTGCGAGGCCTTTGCGCTGGCCGAAAAGCTGGGCGTCGAGCACCAGACCCTGTTCGACATCTCGTCGACCGCCTCGGGCCAGTGCTGGTCGCTCACCACCTATTGCCCGGTCCCGGGCCCGGTGCCGACCTCGCCGGCCAATAACGACTACAAGCCGGGCTTTGCGGTCGACATGATGCTGAAGGACCTGAAGCTCGCCCAGGACGCCGCCGGCTCCTCGGGCGCCGCGACGCCCTTGGGCGCCGCCGCCGCAGCCCTCTACCAGCAGTACTCCGACGCCGGCCAGGGCGGCGCCGACTTCTCGGGCATCGTCCGCATGCTGCGCGAGATGGCCGGCAAGGCCTGATCCGGATCCTCCTGCAATTCTGCAATGCGGCCCTCCCCGAACGGGAGGGCCGCATTTTTTTCACGTGTCCCCCGGGGCCGTGGGGCGTAGAACTCGGATGTGCGGGCGATGCTGCGTTGCGGGACCGCCGCACCTCAGAACCAGAACCGGCCACCGGTTCGCGAATGTCCGGAGTATCCGTCTTGGCTGCACCTGCCGATATCACCGTCCTGCTCGACATGGACGGCACGCTGATCGATTCCCACGACGCCGTGGTCCGCTGCATCCATATGACCATGGAGGAAATGGGCCATCCGGCGGATCGGACCGAGGATCTGGGCTGGACGATCGGGCCGCCGCTGACCGACACCATGGCACTGCTGCTGGGCCGGCATGGCGACGACCGGGTGGCGGAAGGCGTTGCCGTGTTTCAGCGCCACCATGACGAGCTGGTGCTGGCGGAAAGCCCGCTCTTCCCCGGCATCCGCGAGGTGCTGGACCGCTTCGGCGCCGAGGGCCGGCGGCTGGTTCTGACCACCTCCAAGGCCCTGCCCGCCGCGCGGATGATCCTGGAACGCCATGGGCTGATGGGGCTGTTCGCCGGCACCTATGGCGCCAATGCCGACGATACCGGCGGCGAAAAACCCGAGGTGATCGCCCGGGCGATCGCGGGCGAAGGGATCGATCCCGCCCGCGCGATCATGGTCGGCGACCGGCGCTACGACATCTCGGGCGCCCATGCCAACAAGGTCAGGGCGCTGGGTGTGCTCTGGGGCTATGGCGGACGCGAGGAGCTGGAGAGCGCCGGAGCCGATGGCCTGGTCGATGAGCCCGGAGATCTGGCCGAGGCGATCGATGCGATGGCACGCCGGCTCTGACAAGTCGTCATTCAAACATTGATCGAAACGGTGAAATAGCGTGAAGACCAGCAATCCGTCGCGTCAAGTTACGGATTGCTGTAGTCTGAGCCGCCAACCAGAACACACCGGAGGAAACGTTCCCATGACCCCCAATCTGGTCATCACCGCGATCATCACCGCCGAGCCCGGCCATGCCGAGACCGTGCGCGCCGCCCTGGCCGAATGCACGGGTCCCAGCCGCGCCGAGGATGGCTGCCATCGCTATGACCTGCATGTCGACGTCACCAACGACCATCGCTTCGTGATGCTCGAGGAATGGACCGACGAGGCGGCCACCGTCGCCCATGGCAAGTCCGACCATTTCCGCGCCCTGGGCCGGGCGCTGAAGGGCATCGCGAAGTTCGAGGTGATCCGCCTGAAGCAGATCGCCTGACCGCAGGCCGGCCCGGTCCGCCTCCCCGACGGCCGGGCCGCGTGCTCCTGGAGCACGGCTGTATGCCCGTGCTCTTAGAGCACCACGATATGCCCGTGCTCTCCTAGAGCACCACGATATGATTATCCCAAGCCACCGGATGCGTGGCGCGCAGCTTCAGCCGGAAGCCCGCTTCCGCCGCCGGATCGGCCACCACCGCCAGCACCCGGCCGCGGCCGTCGGTGGCAATGAAGCCCTCGCCATCCGGATCCGCCGCCAGGCCGCAGATATCGGCGGCCACCAGCGCCGCGCGGAAGCGGCCGGTATCGGTTTCGAACACCTGCAGCCGCCCGCCGACCGGTGAGGTCATCGCCACCAGATCGCCGCTGCGGTTGAAGGCGACCGAGCCGGCATAATTGCGCATCGCCGCATGGGCAGGCTCGGGGGCCGCGAGCAGCCGCACGGCCTCGCCCATCCGATGGAGCATCATCAGCGGCGGGCGTTCATGGCCGTCGCCCTGCCACTGCATCACCGCCGCGCCCAGCCCGTCGGGACGGGTGGCGAGATGGCGGATGCTGTTCATGCGCAGCGCCGGCTCGTTCTCCACCGCATCGATCACGGCCCCGTCCGCGACGCGGATCCGGGTCAGATTGGGCTGCATGGTGCCGGGGTTCAGCACCTCGCGGCCCATGTCGGGATGGGTGGCATTGCCGCCATTGGCGACCAGCAGGGTGGCGCCGCCGGCTTCAAGCCGGATTTCGTGCGGGCCGACCCCGCCCGACGACACCTCTCCCAGCCGCGTATAGCCTGCCTCCACATCCCAGATGCCGATCCGGCCGCGCGCGCCCTCGTAATCATTCTCGGGCGTGAAGAAGGTCCGGCCATCGGCCGAGAAAGCGCCATGGCCATAAAACACCCGGCCCTCGGGCGGGGTGAAGCGCAGCCGCTCCCGCCCTGCGGCACAGTCCACCACCACGGCTTCGCGGCCGGGCCGGCGGGCAACGGCCACCGCCTCGGGCCGGGCGGGGTGGACGACGCCGCCATGGCCCCGCTGGCCGAGCGGGATGGTGAAGCGGATTTCGCCGCTCCGCATCAGCCCGTGAAGCGCATGGGTCCCATCGGTGTGTTTCGCCGCCGCCAGGAAGTCAGGGGCGCCCGGCGCCGCCCAGAGCGCATGATCGGGCCTGAGCACGGCGGCGGCCCCCGCGGCCAGCCCTAGGCCGCGCAGCATGGTGCGGCGGGTGATGGTGCCGGTCATGATCCCTCTCCCCCCTCAATCGCCGTCGAAGGAATTGAAGCCGACCCGCACGCCCAGCGCCGGGGCGAGTTCGGCCACCGCCAGCCGGCGGGCGGCGGCAAGCGCGGTCTTCAGCGCCTTCATCGCCTCGGCATCGCCCGGGCCGCGGGCCAGGGCCGCATCCGCGGCCGCAGCCGCTTTCTCCAGCGCCGCGGCCATGTCGACCTGCGCCACCTGATCGCCGGCCGCCGGGGCGAAGACCACCCGTTCGAAATCGATCAGCCCGCCGATGCCGGCGCGGATGTTCTCAAGCGACGCGCCCGCCCGCTCGTGCGCAGCCCGCGGGCTGCCGCCGGTCTGATCCGCGGTGATGGCCGCCAGGCGCAGTTCCTCCAGCTCCTGCAATGCCCCGTGGAAGGCGTTGAAGAAGGCGAAGGTGGTCTCGTCGGCCGAGAGATAGATCTGGTTCTCGTCGTCGCCGGCCGTGGTCAGCACATGTGCCGCCCCTTCCGGTCCTTCCCAGCCCTCGCGCGCCGAGACCGCCATCCGGGCCAGATTGCGGGCCACCGCCCGGATCAGCCGGTTGCGATACTCGGCCGCAGGCGTGCCGGCGGCGGGCACCGGCTCGCGCGGGCGCAGCAGCCGTTCCATCGACACCAGGTTCTGCGCCCCGGCCGAGGCGCCGGCAAAGGCCTCCGGATCGTCGACGATCGGGTTCTTCGCCTTGACCAGGGCGCCGATCGCCCGATAGGCGATGCCGCTGCGCTCGGGCCAGAATTCCAGCCGGAAGCGCCGGCCCTCTTCCTCCAGCGGACCGAAGCGGAAGAACCAGATCCGCATCCAGGCGTCATAGGCGGCGTCATAGAGCGGCAGCAGCGCCTCGGGGCTCTGGTCGGTCTCGGCCTTGTCGGCAAGCGCCCGGGTCGCCGCCACGAAGCGGTCGAATTCGGGGCGGATATAGCCGTCCAGCGCGCGTGCGGTCAGCGCCGCATGGTCCGGACCGGCCGCCTCGGCCGTTGCCGCGGCCGGTGTGTCTGCCGCCATGGCAGCAGACAGTGTCGGAGTGGCGGCAAGCACGGCGGCCAGCGTGGCGAACAGGATCGGGCGGCGCATCAGAGCGACTCCAGGAAGCGGATCAGGGCATCACGATCGGATTTCGGCAGGGCGACCACCGCCTGTTTCGCGGCCTCCGCCTCACCGCCGTGCCAGAGCACGGCCTCCAGCAGGCTGCGCGCCCGGCCGTCGTGGAGATAGCTGGCCGGTTCGGCAACGCTTGCCGTCAGACCTATACCCCAGAGCGGCGCGGTGCGCCATTCGCGGCCGTCGGCCATGCCTTCGGGCCGGCCATCGGCCAGGCCCGGCCCCATGTCGTGGAGCAGCAGGTCGCTATAGGGCCAGATCAGCTGGAAACTCTGTTCCGGGCGGTCCTTCAACCGCGCGGTGACGAATTTCGGCCGGTGGCAGGCGATGCAATTCGCCTCGACAAACAGCTGCTTGCCGCGCAGCACGACGGGATCGTCCAGGTCGCGCCGCGCCGGCACAGCCAGATTGCGGGCATAGAAGCTGACCAGATCCAACGCCGCGGCATCGATCTCTAGCCCGTCGGTCCCGGGCGCGTCTCCCCCGTCCGGGGCGGCGCGGCAGGCGGTCTGGGCAGCGGTGCAGTCGCCATAGCCCGCCGGATGCAGCGGGTTGGAGATACCCATATCGCCGGCGAAGGCATCGGCCGATTGCTGATGCACGGTGGGGGTACCGGCCTTCCAGCCGAAGCGGCCCAGCATCACCCGGCCGTATTCCGGGCTCCAGGCGAAATTGGGCCGGCCGGAAATGCCGTCGCCATCGGCATCGTCAGGGTCGGCGAGGGCCAGGATGTCCTCGGCCGGAATCGCCTCCAGCAGCCCCAGCCCGATCATCGGCGGCGCCACGCGGGGGGAGAGCATCACCTCGGGATGGAGCGGCCCATAGGCCGGGTCGGCGATGGCATAGCGCGGCCGGCGCAGATGCACCACCTCGCCGCCCGCCAGCTCGACCGGGATCTCGTCATAGGTGATCTCCATCCGGCCCTCGGCCGGAATGCCCTGGATCGACATGTCCTGAAGCTGGGTGCCGTAGACCGGTTCCGGCACCACCATCAGCCGGTGGCTGGCGATGGCCGCCTTCATCTCGTCGGTATCGGCCGGGATCGACAGCCGCAGGAACATCGAGATGCGGTCATCGTCGGGGTTTGCCGGCGGATGGCCGCGGCCGTCCTTGACATGGCAGCTCTGGCAGGACCGGGCATTGAACAGCGGCCCCAGCCCGTCGGAGGCCTTGGTCGAGGATGGCGAGGAGACCCAGAATTTGCGGAACAGCCCGTTGCCGAGCTTGAAGTCCATCTCATGCGCAAAGGGCATGTTGGCCGAGAACTGCGAGAAGACATCGCGATTGACGGCCGCCCGCGTCGTGGCCGCCCCCCCCATGTTCAGCTCGTAATCTTCCGGCCGGGTAAAATCGCGGGTCGGTTCCACGACCGTCAGGATGCGGGCACGTTCTGCCGCCGTGCGCGGCACCTGGTTCAGATGCGGGTCGGGCTGTTCCAGCACATCGGACGGAATTGCATCCCCTGCCGATGCATCGCTCGCCACGGCCACCCCGGCCAGCACCGCCAGAGCGACCAGTCCGGTCCTCACCACCCCTGCCTGCTCCCCAAACCTGCCTCTGTCCCTGAACGCCAATGGCCGGCGACGCAAAGCGCCGCCGGCCGTCTGGCTGGACGTGGGTCGCTTACTTGAACACGGCCGTCGGCTGGTCCAGGCTGTCCGACCCCTCGATCGCCACCGGCTCCAGCTTCAGCGCCGTCACCGCGCGCTCGATCGAGCGGGTCTGCTGAACCAGGGCGTCGATGGCGGTGTTCAGCAGCGCCGCGCCGGCATCATTGCCGGGGGCGAGCAGCTGGTCGTAATGGGTGCCGGCCTCGGCCGTCGCCTTCACCGAGCCCAGCGCCGCCAGCGTCGCCGCCATATGGGCGCGGACATCGGCATCGACCTTCTGGTCCGCCGCGGCCACCAGCGACGACAGCGACGGTCCCTCGACCACCGAGCCGTCGATGCGGACATAATGGCCGGTATAGACGTTCCACATGCCCACGGCGTCGTAATAGTGAGAGTTGTGGGTGTTGTCCGAGAAGCAGTCATGCTCCTCTTCCGGGTCGTTGAGCAGCAGGCCCAGCTTCATGCGCTCGCCCGCCAGCTCGCCATAGGACAGGCTGCCGAGGCCGGTGAACATGGTGCTGAGGCCGGCTTCGGGGCTGACATCGGCCAGCGCCTTGCGCGCCTCGCCATCCTTGCCCCACTGGGCGGCCATCCACGACAGATCCTCGACCAGCAGGTCGGTCGCCGCCTGAAGATAGGCGGCGCGACGGTCGCAATTGCCGCCGGTGCAGTTGGCGGTGTCGTAATCGGTCCAGGGGCGGTTGCCGGCGCCCGGGCCGGTGCCGTTCAGATCCTGGCCCCAGAGCAGGAATTCGATGGCGTGATAGCCGGTGGCGACGTTCGCCTCCTCGCCTTCCGCCTCGTGCAGCGTGCGCAGCAGGTCGGGGGTGATCTTCGAGGCGTCGACCGTCTTGCCCGAAAGCGTGAAGCTCTTGTTGGCGATCACGTTCAGCGCCGCCGCCGCATTACCCTCGGCACCCATATACGAGCTGTCGACATAGTCGATCAGGCCCTCGTCGAGCGGCCAGGCATTCACCTGCCCCTCCCACTCGTCGACGATGGCATTGCCGAAGCGGAAGGCCTCGGTCTGCTTATAGGGCACATTGGCCGCGATCCAGGCGGCCTTCGCCGCCGCCAGCGTCTCGGGGCCGGGCTTGGCGATGAAGGCCTTCACGGCCGTCTGCAACGTCTTCGCCGCGGTCAGGCTGTCGCCATAGGCCGCCTCGGCGATGTTCGCGTAATTGGTCACCACCGCGCGGGCGTCACCGCCCGTCGCCGCCAGCGCCGAACCGGAGGCGAGCAGAACGCCCCCCAGCAGCATGCCGCCCAGCCTGCCCGTCTTGCCCACCATCTGTCGCTCCCTCGGTCCATGGTGCCGTCCCGCACATGCCATTCCGCAAGTGCGAATGACTTGCATTCCTACACCGGAGGTGGGGGTGACGTCCAGAGCGGTGACGGCCGGTCCAGGGATTTCGGCCCCGTCAGAGCGGCGGCCGCCGGTTTCGCATCGGGCTTAAGGCTTCCAGCTGCCGGCCCGCCGCAAGCAGCCGGTCTTCCCGCCACCAGGGGGCCACCAGTTGCACGCCGATCGGCAAGCCTTCGCGGCTCAACCCGAACGGCAGCGACAAGGCCGGCAGGCCGGTCAGATTGAAGGGCACGGTGGCGCGCATCACATGGCGGGCCGGGACCTTTGCCCCCGCCACCTCGTACCCGACCTGCCCCGGATAGGGTGCCGTCACCGGCAACACCGGGCAGAGCAGCAGATCATGGGCCCCGAACCAGCCGGCAAAGTCATCCCGCAGCCCCTGCACCGCCTGTTCCGCGGCGACGTAATCCGCCAGCGACGGCTCGGGCCGGGTGATGACATGACGGATCACCGGATGCACCTCGTCCATTCGCCCGCCGACCACCGCCCGGAAGAGCGGGCCGATCTCGGGCGCGTGCAGCACCGCACTCGCCGCCGTCCAGTCGTGCTCCGCCAGCGCCGGAATGCCGGCGGGCGCCACCCGGTGTCCGGCCGCGGCCAGGGCTTCGGCGGCCAGGGCGACCGCGGCGACGATTTCGGGATCCACCGGCCCGAAGCCCTCTGCCGCCATCCAGCCGATCCGCAGGCTGCTGGCGTCGCCGCGTGCCAGGGGTGCCGCCCGTGCCGCATAGCCGTCGGCACCATCCGGCCCCGCCAGCAGATCGAGCGCCAGCGCGAGGTCGCGGACACTGCGCGCCATCGGTCCGACATGCCACCAGCGCCGAAGCCCCGGCCAGTGACCGGTGACGGGGATCCGGCCATGGGTCGCCTTCAGCGCCAGGATGCCGGTCATCGCCGCGGGCCCGCGTACCGAGATCGCCACATCGCTGCCCAGCCCCAGCGGCGACAGCCCGGCCGCGATCGCCGCCGCTTCGCCGCCGCTCGATCCGCCGGGGATGCGGCGCCTGTCCCAGGGGTTGCGGGTCGGCCCCGACAACGGGTTGTCGGTCTCGGTCCAGTACGAGAATTCGGGCAGATTGGTCTTGATCAGCGGAATGGCACCCGCGGCCTTCAGCCGCGCCACCACGGTCGCATCACGGCCGGGCACCCGGTCGGCAAACAGCCTGGAGCCGCGCCGGGTCGGTACGCCTGCGGTGTCGATGCAATCCTTGATCGAGAACGGCACGCCGTGGAGCGGCCCTGCCGCCTCCCCCACCATCACCGCCGCCTCGGCGGCACGGGCGGCGGCGCCGGCCGCCTCGGCCATGACCTCGACGGCGGCCCCCAGCAGCGGATCGACCCGCGCGATCCGCTCCAGATGGGCCGCGACCACCTCGACCGGCGAGACCTCGCGGGCATGGATCATCGCGGCGAGCGCGGTCGCGTCCAGAAAACAGAGATCGGTGGCGTCCATGGCGGGGGCTCCCGGGCAGGTGGTCACGGCCTGCCGATCCTGGGCCCCGCCATATGTCGCCACAATTCGCTTTGCGGCCGCGGGCCTTCCGGAAAGCTGAAGGCGCCCGGCCGCTCAGGCGGCGCTGCGCGTCATTTCCGCCCGTAACCAGTCGCGCACCACCCGCACCGGCGGTGCCGGCCGGCTGGCGGTCAGCAGATGGATGCCGCGCGAACTCGCCACCCGATGATCCAGCGGCGCCACCAGTCGCCCGCTCTCGATCCAGGGCCGCACCAGGTGATCCAGCGCGATGGCCACACCCAGCCCATGGGCTGCCGCTTCATACAGCATCTGCAGGCTGTCGAAGCCCCGCACCGGCGGCAACAGGGCGGGGTCGATGCCGATCGCCCGCGCCCATTCGGGCCAGAATTCGGGCCGGTGGGCGGGGCCCAGCAGCGGCAGATGCAGCAGATCCTGCGGCTGGCCCAAAGGCAGATCGGGGCTCGCCACCACCACCAGATGCAGCGGCATCGACGCCACCCGCATCACCCCCGGCCAGCCGCCCTCGCCCAGGCGAAGCGCCAGATCGGCGACACCGGCGCCGGGCTCGACGCAGTCGGCCGAGCCGTGCAGATCAAGCCGGATGCCCGGATGGGCCACCTGAAAGCCCGGCAGCCGCGGCAGCAGCCAGGTCATCGCAAGGGTCGGGATCAGGCTGATCCTGACCGCCCGGCGATCGGCCTGACGCGCCCGCTCGGTCGCCTGGCGCAGGGCATCGAGCGCCGGCAGCAGCTCGGCGGCATAGGCGGCCCCCCGGGCGGTCGGCACCACGCCGCGCGGCAGCCGCTCCAGCAGCGGCGCGCCCAGATGCTCTTCCAGGATTCGGATCCGCCTGCTGAGTGCGGGCAGCGACAGCCCCAGCGCCTCGGCGGCCGCGGTCAGGCTCCGCAGCTCCACGGCGGCGGCAAAGGCCTCGATCGATCGGAAGGGCGGCAGGGGTTTCATCGGCGGCATCCGGATGCAGGATCCCCGGACCTTAGCACCGCCCGTCGGTTTATCGAAGCCCGGCCGGGCATGGACGGGCTATGCTGCGGGCACGGAAACACCAGGAGATCCCCCGATGGCGCTGAAGAAGACCGTGAAGCAGATGGTGGACGAGGCGACCGCCCGCATCCGCACCATCCCGATCGACGAGGCCAAAACCCTGCTCGACGACCCGGACACCCTGTTCGTCGACATCCGCGACGTCCGCGAGCTGGAGCGCGAGGGCATGATCCCCGGTGCCTTCCACGCCCCGCGCGGCATGCTGGAATTCTGGGTCGACCCCGAAAGCCCCTATCACAAGCCGGTCTTCGCCTCGGGCAAGAGCTTCGTGCTCTATTGCGGCGGCGCCTGGCGTTCGGCGCTGGCCGCCGACACCCTGCAGCAGATGGGGCTTGAACCCGTCGCCCATCTGGAAGGCGGCTTCGGCGGCTGGAAGGCCGCGGGCGCGCCGGTGGTGCCCCGGCCGGCCAAGGGCTGATCCGTCCCGGGTCGCGCGCGGCTCAGCTGCCGCGCGGCTTGGCCCGATGGGTCGCGACCGCACCGGTCGGATCCTCGGGCCAGGGATGTTTGGGATAGCGGCCGCGCAGCTCCGACCTGACCTGGGCGTAGCTGCCGGTCCAGAAGCCGGCGAGGTCGGCGGTCACCTGGACCGGCCGGCCCGCCGGCGACAGCAGGTGGACCAGCAGCGCCACCCGGCCGTCGGCGACCCGCGGGCCTTCGGCCGCGCCGAACATCTCCTGCAGCTTCACCGCCAGCACCGGCGGATCGCTCGCATAGTCCACCGCATGGCTGCGGCCCGACGGTACGGTCACCCGCTCCGGCGCCGCCTGATCCAGCCGGCTGCGCTGGCGCCAGTCCAGCAGCCTGAGCAGCGCGCCCTTGAGGTCGATCCGGGCAAGATCGTCCAGCCGCCGCACCCGCCCCAGATCCGGCCCCAGCCAGTCGTCGAGCCTCGCCAGCAGGCCGTCATCCGACACATCCGGCCAGCCGGCCCCGGGCCCGTCGATCCGGGCCAGGAAGGCGATACGGGCCCTCAGCGCCTTCGCCGCCTCGCTCCAGTCCAGCCGATCGAGGCCCAGCCCGCGCACCCCTTCGGCCACCGCCGCGGCATGATGCTCGGGCGCAAGCTTCGCCAGCGGCTTCGCATCGATGACCAGCTGGCCCAGCCGCCGTTCGCGTGCCGCCACCAGGCCGCCGGATCGCTGGTCGAATTCCACCCGGTCCACCGTGCGGATCTCGTCGGCAAAGCTCTCCACGATCTCAGCCGGGGTGATCCGGGCGGCGAGAAAGGCGCGAACGTCGCCCCCACCCTGCGCGCCCCCCCCACCCTGGACACCACCGCCGGTCGTTGCGACCGCAAGCCAGTCTTCCGCCGCCAGCGGGTCCAGAGGGTCGAGCGCGACACCGCCGCCGCCCATCAGCCGGAACACCGCATCGCGCCCGCGCGCCTGCGCCAGCCGTTCGGGATAGGCCAGCGCCACCAGCTGGCCAAGCGAGGGCGGTTCCGCCCCATCCGGCACCTGCGGCTTCGGCAGTCGCCGCTCCAGCGCCCGGGCACCATCGCGCAGCCGGGCAAGCGTGCCACGGTCGACCACCGCCCCATCGGCACCGCCCATCGGGTCGCGGCCTTCCGCCACCAGGGTCAAGCGCCGGGCAAGATCGGCATCGGCGCGGGCGCGCTTGAACGGGTCGCGTTCGGCCAGGATCTGGGCCAGGCGCGCCGCCTCTCGCCCGGCCCCCCGCCTGGCCCCCTCGATCGCCAGATGGGCAAGCCGCGGATGCAGGCCCAGCTCGGCCATCGCCCGGCCATGGCCGGTCACGCGCCCGGCCTCGTCCAGCGCCCCCAGACGGCCCAGCAGCTCCCGCGCCTGGCCCCAGGCGGCCGCCGGGGGATGGTCGGCAAAGGCCAGGGCGCGGGTATCGTCCACGCCCCAGACCGCCAGTTCCAGCGCCAGCGGCGCCGGGTCGTCGACGGTGATCTGCGGGGCGGCAAAGCCCGCCAGGGCGCGGGTCTCCGCCTCGGGCCACAGCCTCAGGCAGATCCCTTCGGCGACACGGCCGGCGCGGCCGCGGCGCTGCTCGGCCTCGGCGCGCGACACCCGCATCGTCTCCAGCCGGCTCATGCCGGTCGACGGGTCGAAACGCGGCCGGCGGGCGAAGCCGCCATCGATCACCACGCGCACGCCTTCGATCGTCAGGCTGGTCTCGGCGATCGCGGTCGCCAGCACCACCTTGCGCCGCCCGGGCGCCGAAGGCCGGATCGCCCGGTCCTGCGCCTCGGCGGTCAGCTCACCCGCCAGCGGCAGGATATCGACCGCGGGCCCGCCGGCGCCGGCCAGAAGTTCGGCGGTGCGCGCAATCTCTCCGGCCCCCGGCAGAAAGGCCAGGATGTCGCCCGGCTCCGCCGCCAGCATCCGCCGCACCGCCCCCGCCATGGCGGGGGCCAGGTCGCGCAGCTCCGGCCGGCGGTCGTCATGGATCACCGTCACCGGGAACATCCGGCCCTCGGCCCGCAGCCGTTCGGCCCCACCGATCAGCGCCGCCACCCGTTCGGCATCCAGAGTCGCCGACATGGCGATCAGCCGCAGATCGGGGCGCAGGGCCTGTTTCGCCTCCAGCGCCAGCGCCAGGCCCAGATCGCCGTCCAGGCTGCGTTCGTGAATTTCGTCGAAAATCACCGCCGCCACGCCCTGAAGCTCAGGGTCGCCCTGGATGCGGCGGGTGAAGATGCCCTCGGTCACCACTTCGATCCGGGTCCGGGGGCCGACCTTCTGGTCCAGCCGGACCCGGTAGCCCACCGTCTCCCCCACCGCCTCGCCCAGCATCGCGGCCATCCGTGCCGCCGAGGCGCGTGCCGCCAGCCGGCGCGGCTCCAGCATCAGGATGCGCCCCTCTGCCGCCCAGGGGGCATCCAGCAGCAGCAGCGGCACCGCGGTGGTCTTGCCGGCACCCGGCGGCGCCTCGATCACCAGATCGCGGCCCTGATGGAGGGCCTCGCGGATCGGGCGGGCAAGCTCCGCCACGGGCAGCGACCGGATCGCACGGGCGATCCGGTCGGGCAGTGAGAAATCAGGCAGGGGCGCGTCCGACGTCAAGGCGGGGGTCAGTCTTCCAGGAAGAAGTCGATGGTCGTCACCACCCGCACCGTCTTCGTCACCTGGCGGTTCTCGGGCATGTTCGGGATGTCGGTGGCGGGCAGAATCTGGAACAGCCCCTGAGAGGCATTGCGGATCGCGCCGACATGGCTGCCGCTGTCGGTCGCGAACTGCGCGGCACCGTCGCGGGCATTGGCGGTCGCCTCGGCGATCATCCCGGGCTTCAGATCGTTGAGCTTCGTGAAGATATAAGACGGGCCGCTGCCCCAGGCGCCCATGTCGTTGGACAGCACCACCCCGGCCTCGACCAGATCGCCCACCTTCTGCGATGCGGCCTCAACCTTGTCGACATCGGTGGTCCGCACCGACACCGTCTGCGCCACGATATAACGCACCTCGACCGGGCCCGAGCGATAGAGCTGCGCGTTCTGGTCGGTCACCTCCAGGCTCAGCATCTCGATCGTCTCGGCCGGCAGGCCGGCATCGGTGAAGAAGCGCTTCACCGTCTCGGTATCGCGTTTCAGCTGGCCCAGCACCTCGTTCAGATCGTTGCCGGAAGCGACATAGCGCAGCGACCAGACCGCCAGGTCGGCCTTCACCTCACGCTCCGCCAGGCCCTTCACCTGGACGGTGCGGTTGCCGAGCCGCGCCTCGACCACACCCTGGCCGACCAGCCAGCCGCCGGCGGCAATGCCCACCGCGATCACCGCGGCACCGGCCAGTCCCAGAACGTCCATACGCATCGGCAGATCTCCTGCGCAGAAATTCGGCCCCGCGGGGGTTGCGGGCAGCCGTCGTCCCTCCTGCGCCGGAGCCTGCGACGCGCCGCGGCCTGCGTCAAGCACGGCCGCGACACCATGCCGACACGGGGGAGGCCCGATCCGGCCCTTCTGACATCGCCCGCTCACAGCCGGGGGCTGCTTCATCATCTTCTACCAGTATTCGAAGACCAAACCTCACATGATTATGCCACAGCGCAGCACTTAACAATTTTCGCTCAAGTTCCCAGATCATTGGAGAAGGCAAGAGAACTTGCCGGATCGCCGAACACAGGAGTAATTGACCATGTTCAAGTCCATGCGCGGCACGACCTCGGCTCTTGCGATCATCGTCGGTCTGGGCGCCGTCCCCCTCGCGGCCGGCAGCGCACTGGCACAGGCCGCCTCGCCGGGTGCGGCCCCCACGGAACAGCAGGCCCCGGCCGGTAGCGGTATGGGTGCCGGCAGCGCGGCGGCCCCGTCGGGTGCGATGCCCGCAACCCCGCCGGCCAGCGGTGGTGACACGGCCGAGGCCGAGGATCCGCAGCCCTCGGATACCCTGCTCTCCAGCGACACCGTCGTCCGGACCCCGGATGGTGAGGAAGTTGCCGAGCTTCAGGGCGTGATCTTCGGCACCGACGGTCAGATCACCCATGCGGTGCTCGCCTATGGCGGCGTGCTGGGCTTCGGTGCCAAGGAAGTGATGGTGCCCTGGGATCAGCTGAAGGCAGAGCCGGCCGAACAGGCCCTGGTCGCCTCGGTGACGCCCGAGCAGCTGGAGCAGATGCCGGCCTTCAAGTCGCAGGAAGCCGTGAAGAGCGATGCTGATGCCGCCACCGGCGCCCAGCCGATGAGCACCACCCCCGCCCCCACCACCGCCCCCTCGGGCGGCTGATCCGGGCCGACCGTGAACGACGACCATGACTGACTGACGACGGTCTTCCCCTGGACCACCGACGTTTCCTCCCGAACGTCTCCCTGCCTGATCACTTCGGGCGCCATCCTCCCCCCGCGAGGATGGCGCCCTTCTTTCGTGCCGCTTGCCCCGGGGCATCCCGGTCTTTATGGTGCGGGGCGACGGTTCCGTGCCGCCTTTCCCCGGAAAGGCGGCCGGCGAAGAGGGAACGCGGTGCGGCGCCAGGGCGCCCAGGCCGCGGCTGTACCCGCAACTGTAGGCGGTGAGCCCACCCCCATGACAGCCACTGGCGGTAACAGGCCGGGAAGGCCGGGGGTCCGGGCCTGGACCCGCGAGCCAGGAGACCTGCCGTCGCCACCCCGCGTATCGCGCGGTCGTCGGGCGGGCATGACCGGCGGCAGGGAGATCCGGACAGGTGCCGGCCATCCCGTTCGCGTCGGTGCGCCAGCCATCGCGGGACCACGCCAGACCCATGACCGCCGCCGTCCGCCTGTTTCTGCTCGGCACCGCCCTTGCCGCCACCACCGGTGCCGTCCCGGCATTCGCCGATGACGAAAAAACCCGTCAGACCCTGACACCGCTGGTGGTGACCGCCACCCGCACGGCCGTCGACCCCGCCACCGTCGGCAGTTCGGTCACGGTGATCGACGGCGAGGAGCTGCGCCGTGCCGGCACCGTCTTCGTGGTCGATGCGCTGCGCCGCGCGCCCGGCGTGTCGTTCAGCCGCACCGGCGGCCCCGGTGCCGCGACCAATCTCAGGCTGCGCGGCACCGATGACAGCCAGACCAAGATCCTGATCGACGGGGTGGAGGTGAACGACCCGGCCAGCGCCAGCGGGGCCTTCGATCTCGGCCGGCTGCTCGCCGACGATGTCGACCGGATCGAGGTGCTGCGCGGCCCGCAGAGCGCGCTTTACGGCGCCGATGCCATGGGCGGGGTGGTCAACATCGTCACCCGTCGCGGCCTGCGCAATGGCGGCACCGGCGTCGAGGGCGATGCCTCGGCGGAATACGGTGCCTATCGCAGCCGGCGGCATTCGGCGGCGCTGCGCGGTGCCGGCGAAGGCTGGGACGGCGCCGTCTCCATCGTCGACTTCCGCACCGAGGGGTTTTCGCGCCTGGAAGGCGGGCGCGAGGATGACGGTTTCACCGGCACACAGATCGGCCTCAGCGGCGGGCTGACCCTGAGCGACCAGTTCGCGATCGAGGCCACCGGCACGGCCGCCCGCACCTCGGCCGATTTCGACCCGTCGCGTAAGCCCGAGGCACCGGGCGAGAACGAGGCCGACAGCCTGAGCGGCCGGGTGACCGCCATCGCTACCCTGTTCGACGGCCGGGTTGAAAACCGCACCACCCTCTCGGGCTCGCGGCTCGACCGCAGTTCGAAGGACCCGACCTCGCGCTTTTCGGTCCGCACCGATTTCGACGGCCGGCGGACCGGGATCGAGAATCAGACCGACATCACCGTCGACGGCCATGACGACGTGGCCACCATCGGCCTCTCGCGCGAGCACGAGGCCGCCTCGATCGGCGATGCGAAGGCGGCCGGTGATCCGGTGATCAACACGCTCTCGGCCGATGCCGATACCACCGCGATCTTCGGCCAGTACCGGGCCGGGCTCTGGGACCAGCTCTATCTGACCGCCGGTGTCCGCCGCGACGATCATTCGGCCTTCGGCGCCCACACCACCTGGCGCTTCACCGGCGCCTGGATCGTGCCTGGCACCGGCACCACGCTGCGCGGCAGCTGGGGCACCGGCTCCAAGGCGCCGTCGCTCTACCAGCTCTATCACCCGACCTATGGCGATGCGGATCTGGAGGTGGAGAAAAGCCGGGGCTGGGATATCGGCATCGAACAGCGCCTCGTCGACGACGCGCTGACCCTGGGGCTGACCTGGTTCCGTAACGACATCCGCAATATGCTGAGCTTCGATTCCGCCGCCAGCCGCTACCGCAACACCGCCCGCGCCCGCACCGAGGGGCTGGAGGCGACGGCGAAGGCGGTGCCGGCCGACTGGCTTACGCTTCAGGCGGCCTATACCTATCTCGAGACGACGGATCTGGAGACCGGCGCGGCCCTGCCGCGCCGTCCGCGCCACACCCTGTTCGCCGCCGCCGATGTCTATCCGCTGGACGGCACCCGGATCGGCATCGAGGCATCCCATGTCGGCGCCCAGGTCAATTCCGCCAGCCGGCCGACCAAGATCCGCCGCTATACCATCATGGGGATCAATGGCGACCACCGCCTGACCGACGCGGTCACCGCCTATGCCCGGCTCGACAACGTCTTCGACGTGGACTATCAGGAAGTGGACGGCTACGCCACCCCTGGTCGAAGCCTCTATCTCGGCCTGCGGGTCGCCTTCTGACATTGGGAGACGCCGCCGATGGCAAGCTGCCTGATGGTGATGGGCACGGGATCCGACGTCGGCAAATCGCTGCTGGTGGCGGGGCTTGCCCGCATCGCGGTGCGCCGCGGGCTGAAGGCGCTGCCGTTCAAGCCGCAGAACATGTCGAACAATGCCGCCGTCACCGCCGATGGCGGCGAAATCGGCCGCGCCCAGGCACTGCAGGCCCGTGCCGCCGGCGTGCCGCTTTCGGTCGACATGAACCCGGTCTTGCTGAAGCCGCAGACCGATATCGGCGCACAGGTGGTGGTGCAGGGCCGCATGGCCGGCACGGCGCGCGCCGCCGAATATCGGGGCTGGCGCGACCGGCTGATGCCGAAGGTGCTGGAAAGCTTCGCCCGTCTCGCCGCCCGGTCCGATCTGGTGCTGATTGAAGGCGCGGGCTCGGTCTCGGAGGTCAATCTGCGCGCCGGCGACATCGCCAATATGGGCTTCGCGACCCGCGTCAGGGCGCCGGTGGTGCTGGTGGGCGACATCGATCGCGGCGGGGTGATCGCCCAGATGGTCGGCAGCCATGCGCTTCTGCCGGAAGATGAGCTGTCGCTGATCAAGGGCTTCATCATCAACCGGTTTCGCGGCGATGTCCGCCTGTTCGACGGCGGCCTGACTGAAATCGAGACCCGCACCGGCTGGAAGAGTTTCGGGGTGGTGCCCTGGCTGCCCGCCGCGGCGCGGCTGCCGGCCGAAGATGCGGTGGCGCTGGACACGCCGCGCGATCCGGGGCCCGGGGGCCTGAAGATCGCCGTGCCGATGTTCGCCCGCATCGCCAATTTCGACGATCTGGATCCGCTGAAGCTGGAACCGCAGGTGGCGCTGACCATGGTGCCGCCCGGCCAGCCCCTGCCGGTGGCCGATCTGATCGTGCTGCCCGGCAGCAAGGCGACGATCGCCGATCTCGCCTTCTTCCGCGCCCAGGGCTGGGATGTCGACCTTGCCGCCCATGTCCGCCGCGGCGGCCGGGTGATCGGCATCTGCGGCGGCTATCAGATGCTGGGCCGGGTGATCGAGGATCCGGACGGCATCGAGGGGCCGGCGGGCGCTGTGCCGGGCCTCGGCCTGCTCGACGTCGAAACCCGGCTCGGCGGCGACAAGGCGCTGATCGAGACCACGGGTACGGAGATCACCACCGGCGCGGCCGTGCGCGGCTATGAAATGCATGTCGGTGTCACCACCGGCCCCGGCACGGCGCGGCCGATGCTGCGTCTGGCCGACGGCCGCCCCGACGGCGCCACCGGCCATGACGGCCGGGTCGCCGGCTGCTATCTCCACGGCCTGTTCGGCGCCGACGGCTATCGCGCCGCCCTGATCGAGGCGCTGACCGGCCGCCGGCCGGTGCCGGTCGACTATGAGGCGTCGGTCGAGGCCGCCCTCGATGCCCTCGCCGACCATCTGGAAGCGGCACTCGACATCGAGGCCCTGTTCGCGGCCGCAGCCCGGCCGGTGCTGCCATGACCGCCGCGCACCGCGATCACGGCGGCCGGCTTGCAGCCATGGCGGCCAGCCATCCCGCGGCGCCCAGGCCCTGGATCGATCTCAGCACCGGCATCAACCGCGACCCCTATCCCTTTGATCCAAGAGATATCCCGGCCGATGCCTGGACGCGGCTGCCCGATGGCGACCTGATCGGCCCCTGCCTCGATGCCGCCGCCCGCTTCTACCGCGCCCCCGGCCCCGACCATCTCTGTGCCGGCCCGGGATCGCAGGCGCTGATCCAGGCCCTGCCCTTCGCCGTGCCCCGGGGTCGGGTCGCCGTGCTCGGCCCCACCTATAACGAGCACGGGCCTGCCTGGGAACGCGCCGGCCATGCCGTTATGGTCGAAACCGATCCCGACCGGCTGACGGCACCCGGTATCGACACCGTGCTGATCGTCAACCCCAACAATCCCGACGGCCGGGTGACCGGCCGCGACGAGCTGCGCCGGCTGGCGCGGCTGATGGCCGATCGCGGCGGCCGGCTGGTGGTCGACGAGGCCTTCGCCGAGATCACGCCCGATGCCTCGGTCGCCGATCTGGCCGGGCCCGGGCTGGTGGTGCTGCGCTCTTTCGGAAAATTCTTCGGTCTCGCGGGGTTGCGGCTGGGTGTTGCGATCGCGGATCCGGCAACCGCCCTGCGCATGACCGATCATCTGGGCCCCTGGGCCGTCTCGGGCCCGGCACTTGCGGTGGCCGCACGCGCCTATGACGACACGGCCTGGATCACCGGGACCCGGGCCCGCCTCGCCGCAGGGGCCGACCGGCTCTCGCGCCTGCTTCATCGCAGAGGCCTTGTCCCGGTTGGCCAGACCGATCTTTTCGTCACCGTCGATGCCGGCAGCCGGGCGCGGGCGGCGGCGATCCTGGACCGGATCGCCACCCGCCACGGCATCCTGATCCGCGACTGGCCGGGCCCCGTCACCCTCCCGGCCCAGGCCGGCTGGCTGCGCTTCGGCATCCCGGCCGAAGACGACGCGCACGGCCGCCCCGGCGAATGGGCGCGGCTGGAAGGCGCGCTCGCCGATGCCGCGTCACACACGGAAGGCTGACAAGACACCCGGTTTCGGCTAACGATGTTCGGTCGGGGCGCATGGTCGGTCCTGCCCCCGCCCTTTAGGAGAACTGCCGAGCGATGTCGTCGCGCCTGATCGGACTGGTCGCCTTTGTCGTCACCGCCGCGATCGCCTGGGGCTTCTGGTCATGGGCGAATGCGCCCGTGGAGCTGCCGGACGTTCCCAACGCTCACGTCGCCTGCACCTCCTATGCCCCCTTCCGGGGCCGCCAGACGCCCCATAACGAAAGCTTCGTGGCCCCGCCCGAGCAGATCGCCGAGGACATGGCGATCCTGAAATCGGTCACCGACTGCGTGCGGCTCTATTCCGCCCGCCAGGGGCTGGAAGAGGTGTCGGTGCAGGCCGCCCAGCTGGGCATGAGCGTGCTCCAGGGCATCTGGATCGGCGCCAATCCCCAGAACAACCAGATGGAGATCGACGCGGCGCTCGACGTCGTCGCGCGCAATCCGCAGGCGGTCAAGGCGGTCATCGTCGGCAACGAGGTGCTGCTGCGCCGGGAACAGTCGCCGGAGAACCTGCGCAAGCTGATCCGCGAGGTGAAGGCGCGCACCGACAAGCCGGTGACCTATGCCGATGTCTGGGAATTCTGGATGAAGAATCGCGACCTCGCCGACGAGGTCGATTTCGTCACCGTCCATATCCTGCCCTATTGGGAAGACGAGCCCGTCTCGATCGACGATGCCATGGCGCATCTCCGCCGGATCATCGACGAGGTCAAGGCCGCCTTCCCGAACAAGCCGATCATGATCGGCGAGACCGGCTGGCCCAGCGAAGGCCGCACCCGCGGCCCTGCGGTGCCGAGCCTGGTCAATCAGGCGAGCTTCATCCGCGACTTCATCCCCCTCGCCCGCAATCTGGGCGTCGATTACAACCTGATCGAGGCGTTCGACCAGCCCTGGAAACGGGTGCAGGAAGGCACGGTCGGCGGCCATTGGGGCCTGGTCGACGAATATCGCGAGCAGAAATTCCCGCTGACCGGCCCGGTGGTCGAGATGCCGAACTGGCACTGGCTGGCGGCCGGCGGCATCCTGGTTGCCGGCCTGCTGATGATCGCCGCCGGCCGGCGGATCCCCGATCACGAAATCGACGAGCATCTGGGCCGCGAAATCGCGGGCTGGGTATCGGCGGTCACCGCCGCCCAGCTGGCCGGCGCCACGCTGCTGCTCTCGATCGATCATCTGTCGCTGGTCAATCGCGGCCCGGTGGAATGGGCGATCGGCATCGGCCTCTGGCTGGTCTCGGCGGTCACCGCCGTGGTGCTGGCGCGCCGCTGGGCCGGGCCGGCCGAAGCCCGGATCCAGCCGGCCCCGGTGATCGAGGTGCTGCGCGCGCTGCGCCGCCCGCTCGGCATCGACTGGCTGGGCGCGGGCGACGGCCCCCGCGGGCTGCGCCTCGGCCTGCTCAAGGGTCTGGCAGCGGTGGCCGTCGCCATCGCCATGATCGGTCTCGCCCTCGACCCGCGCTATCGGGACTTCCCGATCGTCACCTTCCTGATCCCGGCGATCGGCTGGGCGGTGGATGCGCTGATGCCGGTGGCCGGCCGCGCGCGCACACCGCGGCTGCGGCTGAAGATCGAAGAGGCGCTGCTGGCGCTGATGATCGGCGGCGGCGCGCTTGCGGTCGCCATCGGCGAAGGGCCCGAGAATGGCGAGGCGCATCTCTGGGCGTTGATCGGCCTGGTTTTTGCCGCGGCGGTTGCCGTGGCGCCGCGCCGCAGCCAGTCCGACAGCGTCTGAGCCGCACCCGCCGGGCGGGAAACAGTCATCAACCCGTCGCACTTCGCGCTTTCGCCCACCGCGCCTTTTGACGCATCATCGGTTGGGATGGCAGGGGGGCCATCCGCCGGGGCCGGTTCGCCGGCACCGCAGGGGTCTGCCGGTGGGGATCGGCATCCCCTGGCGGCCGGAAGAACAACGACCCGTTCACCGGGAGACGTCAGTATGTCTATCATGTCGCCAGCCGAGCGGGCACGCGAACGCGCGGTTGCGATCGCAGTTCTGGCAGACCTTGCCCTTTGCGGGCCGTTCGTGGCGGTTGCGATCTGGTCGGGCTCGCTCACCATGATCGCCGACGGCGTGCGCGGCACGCTGCTGATCTGCGTGGGGCTGGTATCCTATGCCACGCTGCGCAACATCAACCGCCGCCGCACCGGCAATTTCGAATACGGCACCGCCAAGCTGGAACAGGCGGTCTCCATCCTGATCGCGATGATGCTGGTCGTGGCGGCCTGTTTCATCATCTACAAGATCGCGACCAAGGTGCCGGCAGCGTCGGAAACCGGCAATGCCGCCTATCTCGCCACCTTCTTCGTGACCTTCAACCTGTTTCTGAACACCGCCCAGATGCTGTCGCTGCGCCGCGCGGCCCGCGATGGCGCCTCGATCATCGTGGTGTCGCAATATCGCGCCCGGATCGCCAAGACCATCGGCTCGGTGGTGGTGGTCGGCTGCGTGGCGCTGGACCAGCTGGCCGGCGACATGATGCTGTCCTACTGGGCCGATATCGTCGGCTCGACGGTCGTTGCCGTCATCATGCTCACCACCACCTATGGCATGCTCAAGGAAGCCATGCCCGACCTGCTCGACCGCTCTCTGGCAGAGCCGATGCAGATGGAAATCAACAAGGTCCTGGCGCAGTTCTTCGACGAATATGACGACATCATCCGGGTCCGCAGCCGCCGGCTCGGCAATGGTGCCGAGGTCGAGATCACGCTGACCTTCGAAGGTGACCGCCCCTTCTCGCAGATCGCCGGCATCCTGGACCGGATGCGCGCCGCCCTCACCCAGGCCCTGCCGGGCGCGCAAATCGTTCTGGTGCCGCAGCCGGCCGGCCATCACGTCATGGCCTGATCGCACGCCCTCGCCCGTCCACGCCCGCTCGCCTGTCCGCGCCCGGCGGATGGCCGAAAAAGGCGGTATAGGCCCGGCCGAACGCCGCCTGGCCTGAGAATCCGACCAGGGCCGCCACGTCGACCAGACCATGGCGGCCCTCGCGGATCATCCGCCGGGCCGCCTGCATGCGGTGGCGCTTGCCATAGTCATGGGGCGTGCAGCCGAAGCGCGCCACGAATCCCGCCGCCAGCCGGTTGTGGCTGATGCCCACCCGTCGCGCCAGGTCGCGAAAACCGGGCGGGTCGGCCAGTTCCCGCCGCAGGATGTCCGCCGCCCGTTCGATCTGCATCTCGTGGCGGGTCCGGGCCGGCACGCCGTCGGCGGCGCGGCGTGGCCCCGCCGCGGCCGCCATCACGCCCGCCGCCTCGATCATCAGCTCGTGCAGTTTCAGGCTCTCATAGGCCCGGGCCAGCGCCGCCGGCCGGGGCGGGCCGTCGATCAGCGCGTCCATCACCGCATGCATGGCGGGCGTCATCGTCACCGACAGGCCGAAGGGGGCCTCCAGACCCCCGTTCAGCAGATCGGTGAAGGCCGGCAGCCGGCCGGTGCGGTCGGGGAACAGCACCGCCGCCGCATGGGCGGGCGGAACCCAGAAGGCGGCATAGCGGATCGGCCGCCCTGCCCGCCAGCGCCGGATCTGGCGGCTGCCGGCCGGAAACAGCCCGATATAGAGCGTGCCGCCGCCATGGCGCTCGATGCCATGGGCGGTGATCCGGCGCCGCCCGCCGCCGGTCTGGACGAACTGGATGCTGACGGTGTCGTCCATCACATGGCGCAGGGTCAGATCGGCGGTCAGCCGTCCGTCCAGCCACCAGCCGACGATGCCGCCCGGCATGATCTCGAACCGGCTCCGCCCCTCGAAAGGGGCCGCTTCCATCAGCGGCATGCCGGCCTCCAGCGCCGCCACCACCGCCCGCTGATCGGTCCAGGGCGTGCCAATCCCCGCCGCCATCCACCTTCTCCCGGTGACCATCCACCTTCTCCCGGTGAACTTTGCATCCGGTCTCGTATCAGCGTATGCAGAGGGACGAAATGCAAAATCTTCGTGCATCCCTGGAAAGACGCCGGGCCGACCCGCGCGCCACACTTCCCTCAACCCGCCATCAAGGCGGCAGACAGGGAGCACAACGACAATGACGGCATCAGACGGAATTGCGACTCGACCGACGATTGCACAGGGGGCCGGGCTCGCGCTTGCGCTGCTCGGCCTGATCAATCTTTTCAACTATATGGACCGGGTTCTGTTCTCGGTCCTGCTGGAGCCGATCAAGGCCGAGCTGGGCTTCAGCGACGCGCGGATGGGCCTGCTCGGCGGCTTCGCCTTTGCACTGTTCTATGCCGTGTTCGGCCTCGCCATGGGCCGGCTCGCCGACCGGACCAACCGGGTGCGGGTGATCGCGGTATCGCTCGCCCTCTGGAGCCTCGCCACCGCCGCCTGCGGCCTGGCCCGCAACTTCATCGGCCTTTTCGCCGCCCGCATGACGGTGGGCGTGGGAGAGGCCGGCTGTGTGCCCTCGGCCCATTCGCTGATCGGCGACCTGTTTCCGCCCGAACGCCGCGCCTGGGCGGTCTCCGTCTTCACCGGCATCGGCTCGCTCGGCAGCATGATCGGCCTGGTGGTCGCGGCCGCGCTGGTCGCGGAACATGGCTGGCGGATGGTCTTCTTCTATTTCGGCCTGCCGGGCCTGGCCCTCGCCCTGATCATTCCGCTGGTTCTGCGCGAACCGCCCCGCGGCCGCTTCGACCAGGGCGGCAGCGCCCGCCCCCCCGCGCTCCGACCCCCCGCGCTCCGGCAGGCGCTGGTCGAGCTGCTGGGCTCGGCCGCGGTGGTCCACCTGCTGATCGCGATCCCCTTCTTCTACGTTACCGTCGGCCTCGCCACCTGGATCCCGGCCTTTTTCCAGCGTGTCCACGGCGTCGGCATCGCCGAATTCGGCCGGAGCGGCGGGCTGGCCCTCGGGCTCGGCGTGCTGATCGGTACCTTTGCCGGCGGCTGGCTCGCCAACCGGCTGATCCGCCGGGCGCGATCGTGGGAATTCCGTCTGCCGGCACTGGCGGGTCTGGTCTCGGCCCCGCTTTTCGCCGCCACCTTCCTGGTGGGCGATACCGGCCTCGCCTATGGCCTGCTCTTCCTGGCCTTCCTGGTCTCGGGCCTCGGCATGGGGCCGTCGATGTCCTGCATGCAGGTCGTGGCCGGGCCCCATATCCGGGCCACCGCCATCGCCTTCATGGTCTTCGCCACCTCGATCATCAGCTATGGCGGCGCGCCGGCCCTGGTCGGGCTGATCAGCGATCTGGCGCTCGCCCACGGCCTCGCCACCGATGCCGGCGCCTCGCTGCGCCTGGCGCTGATCGTCACCCTGCTGCCGCCCCTGATCAGCGGCCTGTTCTTCCAGGCCGCGCTCAACCGCCGCCGCCGCATCGATCCGGAGCTTTGAGCCTCATGACCGCCGACGCCCGCCCCGCCCCCATCACCGGCGCCCCGCCGCTCTCCGAGATCACCGGCCGTGTCGACCGCCTGCGCACCGCCATGGAGCTTGCCGGCATCGATGCCCTGGTCCTCACCAACCCCGACAGCGTCTATTACCTCACCCATTTTGCAAACTTCGTCCACGAACGCCCTTTCATCCTTGTGGTGACGGGCCAGGGCCCGCTGCGCTTGATCGTGCCGGCGCTCGAAATCCCCCATGTCCGCATCCGCAGCCTGGGTGCGATCGACTGTATCGCCTATCGCGAATTCCCCGCCCCTGCCGGCCAGGGCTGGGATGATCGCCTGACCGGGCTGCTCGCCCCCGGCCTCAAGGTCGCGGTCGAACCCGACTGCCCGCTCTTCGTCGCCGGGCGGCTGGCGGCCGCCGGCCATGATCCGGTACCGGCCGCCCTGGTCGAGGATCTGCGGATGGTGAAATCCCCCTGGGAGATCGGCCGGCTGCGCCATGCCGCCGATCTGGTCTCCGACGCCCATGCCGCCCTGCTCGCCATGGCGCAGCCGGGGCTGAAGGTGATCGAGATCCACGGCGCGCTGTCCCGCCGGATGACCGGCGCAGCCCTTGCCGCCAATCCGCATCTAAACCTGCTTGCCTGCAATTTTGCCGCGGTGGCCCAGCCGCCCGAGGTCTCGCACGATCCGCACAACTTCACCGACCTGTTCATGGCCCTGGGCCGGGGCGGCCCGCATGTCAGCGTCATCGCCTGCCGGGCCGACGGCTATGCGGCGGAGCTTGAGCGGACCTTCTTCCTGGGGGAGGTACCGGCCGCCGCCAGGCCCGCTTTCGGCGCGATGGCAGAGGCCCGGGCGCTGGCCTTCGACCTGTTGAAGCCCGGGGCGTCGATGGCCGCGATCGACGAGGCGGTCAATGCATCGCTGATCCGCGCCGGCCATGGCGATCACCTGCTGCACCGCACCGGCCATGCCTTCGGCGTCACCGGCCACGAGGCGCCCTTTCTGGCCGAAGGCTATCACCGGATCGTCGAGGCCGGCCAGGTGTTCAGCATCGAGCCGGGCATCTATATCGAGGGTCTGGGCGGCTTCCGCCATTCCGACACCGTGCTGGTGACCGAAACCGGCTGCCTGTCGCTGACCAGCGCCCCGGACCGGCTGGAAGATCTGGTGGTCCCGGTGTAAGCCGCCCGCCGCATCGTTTCCATCTGCGCGACGGAGCGTTGCAATTCTACGGTCTTCGGAAACAGTCTCCGACACCCTATCTTGGATCGGGAAGACAGGGCGGCGCCGGTGCGCCGCCCGCAGCCATTCGAAAGGGTGTGCCCGATGACCGCCACCACCACCCTCACCTCCTCGCCCCGGCCCGCGGATGCCACGACCGGTCGCCACGTCACGCAGGTGGTGGTCGGCCGTGCCGTCTCCGATGGTGACGGGGTCAAGCTCAAGCGGGTGATCGGTCAGCCGTCGCTCGACATGCTCGACCCGTTCCTGATGCTCGACGAGTTCGGCTCCGACGATCCGGGCGCCTATATCGGCGGTTTTCCCGCCCATCCGCATCGCGGCTTCGAGACCGTGACCTATATGCTCGCCGGCCGCATGCGCCATGCCGACAATGCCGGGCACAAGGGCGTGCTGGTGCCGGGCGGCGTGCAGTGGATGTCCGCCGGTCGCGGCATCATCCATGAAGAGATGCCCGAGCAGACCGAAGGCCTGATGCGCGGCTTTCAGCTGTGGGTGAACCTGCCCGCGGCGGAAAAAATGGCGCGCCCCGCCTATCGCGAATTCGGGCCCGAGAGCATCCCCGCCGCCGCCCTGCCCGGCGATGCCGGCACGGTCAAGGTGATCGCGGGCGAGGTGTTCGGCACCACCGGCCCGGTGGCCGGCGTCGCCAGCGACCCGCTCTATGTCGATATCGAGCTGGTGCCGGGCGGCGAGGTGGAACTGCCGGTCCCTGCCGGCCACACCGCCTTCCTCTACGTCTACGACGGCGCGCTGATCGCCGGCACGGGAGAAGCGGCGCGGCCACTCGGGACCGCACGCCTGGCGGTTCTGGGCGGGGATGGCGGGCTCGGCCTCGCCAACGCCTCGGACCAGCCCGCCCGGGCGATCCTGGTCGCCGGTCGGCCGATCGGCGAGCCGGTCGCCCGCTACGGCCCCTTCGTCATGAACACCGAAGCCGAGATCATCCAGGCGATCGACGACTACCGTCGCGGCCGCTTCTGATCGGTTACGACCGGCGCCCCCGGCGCGCCGGCACCTGCTGGGTGATGCAATGAATATTGCCGCCGCCCAGCAGGATTTCGCGCCCGGGCACGCCCAGGATCTCCCATCCCGGACAGGCGGCGGCGATCGCATCGGCCGCCGCCTGATCGCGTGCGGGATCCAGCAGCGGCATCACGATCCGCCGCCGGCCCGATGCCGCCCCGTGGGCCATCAGGAAATTGACGTAAGACCCGGCCAGGCGATCGCCGGCCCGGCGCGGCTGGCTGCCGGGCACGACATCCACCCCCGCCGCTTCTTCTGCGATCAGGACAAGGGGGCCCGGCTGATGCACCCGGTGCACGGTCAGTCGCTGGCCGCGTGCATCGCGTGCTTCGGCCAGCAGCGCCTCGGCCTCGGCCGAGCGTTCCCATTGCGGATCACCGCGATCATCGGTCCAAGTCAGGCACACCACGCCCGGCGCCACCACATGGATCAGGTTGTCGACATGGCCGGTGGTTTCGTCCAGGAACACCCCGCGCGGCAGCCAGATCACCTGCTCGGCGCCCAGCGCCTGGCCCAGCGCCGCCTCGACCGCCGCCCGCCCGTCGGGGCCGTTGCGGCCGGGGGAGAGCAGGCATTCGGCGGTGGTGAACACGGTGCCCTCGCCATCGCTGTGGATGGCGCCGCCCTCCAGCACCACCGGCGCCCGCCAGCTGCCATCGGCATCGATCTCCGACACCTTGGCCGCCACCAGATCGTCCTGGTCCCAGGGGAAATACAGCCCGTCATGGAGGCCGCCCCAGGCGTTGAACCGCCAGTCGATGCCAAGCCGCCCGCCGGCACCATCGATCACGAAACTGGGGCCGACATCGCGCATCCAGGCGTCGTTGGTGCTCATCTCCACCAGCCGGACATGGCTCGGCAGCCGGGATCGGGCGTTCGACCACTGCCGGGCCGAGACCACCACCGTCACCGGCACCGCCCCGGCGATCGCCGTTGCGACCGCGGTGAAGGCCGCCTGGGCCGGCTTGGCGCCCAGCCGCCAGTTGTCCGGCCGCTCCGGCCAGATCATCCAGCAGCCATCCTGCGGCGCGAATTCGCCGGGCATGCGGAAACCGCGCGCCGCCGGCGTCGGACTTGCCTGGTCGCCGGTCATGGCGTCCCCCTTCCGCTTCTGGTCCCCTCGGTCAATCTGGCCCCCTCGGTCAAAGGGCCCGGTCAGTCGAAGACCGGCCCCGCCTCCCGTGCCGCCACCGCATCGGCGATGCCGGTCAGCCCCGCAAAGGCCAGATCGTCTCCGGCCGGCGCCAGTTCCAGCGGCACATTCGCGAGATAGGCCGAAAACCTGCCCTTGGCCCTGAACCGCACCGCCGCCCGCCGCCGGTCGAACAGCCCGCCCAGCCGATGCAGCAGATCGCCCGAAAGCACCACGCCCCCGCGCGCGCCAGTCGCGATCGCCAGATCGCCGGCCACCGCGCCCGCCCAGCCCGAGAACAGTTCGAACGCCTCCCGTGCCCCGGCATCGCCGGCAAGGGCCGCCTCCGTCACCGCCTCAGCTTCACCGCGGACAGGGGCCAGGCCGCGCACCGCGGCCACCGCCGCGGCCAGCCGCGGCAGGCCATGGCCGGAAACGAGATCCTCGGCCGAGACGTGATCATTCACCCCGGCCGTGCCGGGCAGCGGCCGCGCCGCCTCGATCACCGCCCATTCGGCGGCAGTTTCCGCCGCCAGCGTCACATGCCCGCCTTCGGCCGGCACCACCTGCGGCAGCCCGCCACGCCCGGGCAGGATCAGCGCGGTGCCGAAGCCGGTGCCCAGCCCGATCAGCAGCCGCGGTGCCTCGTCGTCGGGCGTGCCCGGCGCCACCATCTCGCGCGTGCCGCCCGCCCCCAGTGCCAGCCCCATCGCCTGGGCCGCCAGATCATTGACCATCGCAATGCCGCGCAGGCCCAGCGCCCGTGCAATGGCGGCGGAGGAGATCGCCAGCGCCGGATGATTGGTCAGCCGCGCCTGTCCCGCCCCATGATCGATCGGGCCCGCCACGGCGATGGCCAGCGCCGCCGGCACCCGGCCGGCCGCCTTCAGCCAGACCCGGCGCAGCAGATCGGGCAGATCCCCGATCTCGTGGGTGGCGAAGCGGCCGAGCAGGACGGTCCGGCCGCGGCCGTCACGCCGGGCGATGCGCAGATTGGTACCGCCCAGATCCGCGATCAGCAGATCGGGCTGCGGCCGTGGTGTCGCTGGCCGCTCCGTCTTCGAACCGCCCCGCTGCGGGCGCCCCGGCTGCGAGGGGCTGCCGTCGGGAAAGCGCATCGCATCAGATCCTTCTTGAAAGCGCCGCCACCCGGCCCTTCATACCCTGCCACCCCGGCACTGCCTAGCCCGGAAGGCCGTGGACCGGGTGATTGACGTTTACGTAAACGTCATTGACCGCGCCGAGGCCCCGCCTCTAACATAACCTTTGGTTGATAAAAAGACGCCGGACCCCCTGGTCACGGCTGAGGAGGGGAAATGCCGATCTTCACCTATAAGGGCGAGGACGCCCGCGCCGATATCGAGACCGCCTTCGGTCTTGCCCGCAATGCCCAGTTCGCCGCCTTCAATGCCCTCGCCGGCGTCATCGGGGTGGTGGCCGAAGCCGGCGGTGGTGATCCCGACCTGCCCGCCGGCTGGCGCGCCGTCACCGCCGCCGAACTCGGGCTTTCCGCCGATCGGGTCGATGCCTATGGCAACTTCATCGGCCAGACCTCCAGCAGCCCGCAGGCCCGCATCCTGGCCGAGACGGCGGCTGATGGCAGCATCACCCGGCTGGCGGTCGCCTTCGCCGGCACCAGCGATGCGGGGGATGTGGTCGACTATCTGGATCTGGTCGATGCCGCCTATGTCGATGAATTCGCCTATCTTCTGGAGGCCACCGCCGGTTTCGCGGGCGATATCGGCCTGACGGGCGCCGACGTGCTGGTCACCGGCTACAGCCTGGGTGGCGCGGCCGTGAACAATCTGGCCGAACGCCGCGGGGAACTGGCGGATGGCTTCTATGCCGATGCCGATTATTTCGGCTTCTCCTCGCCGACGATTTATGACGACCCGGATGTGGTGCTCAATTTCGGCGCCGAGAACGACGTGGTCTACCGCATCATCGGCACCTCCGACGGCTCGGTCGGCGAAGGCCTGCTCGAAGCGCTGATCAACGAGGATCAGAGCTTCGCAAGTTCGGCCGACAACATCGTGCTGTTCAACGATTTTTACGCCAACCCGCTGTCGCCCTACGGCCCCTTCGGCATCCTGAACATCGCGGGCGGCTGGAACGCCCATGTCACCGGCATCCTGTCGGAACCGGCGGTGAGCGTGATCGGCCGGTCGAGCTTCTATGATCAGATCACGACCGACAGCGTGGTGGTGATCTCGCAATTGAGCGACCTGCTCCGCGGCACCGTCTGGGTGGAGGATGCGCCGCGCGCCACCTCGGATCACCACGGCGCGCCCGCCTTCATCCTGGGCACCGATCAGGCCGATCGCCTGCGGGACGGCCGGGGCGGCGACTTCCTCGACGGCTTCGGCGGCGATGATCTGGTGGCGCTGTCCACCGGCAACGACACGGTCGCGGGCGGCGCCGGGACCGACCGGGTGGAGATCGCGGGCGACGCGTCGGACATCACCGCGCTGCGCCTCGGCGACGGCACCGTCTTCCTCTATGACGAAACCGGCACGCTCGGGCTCAAAGAGTTGCGCTCGGTCGAGCGGGTGGATTTCGACGGCTGGTTCCAGTCCTTCGACCTGGGCGCGGACGGGCTCGACAACCGGTCGTGGTTCGGGGCGGATATCGCCTGGGCCGGCCATAGCGAGGGCAGCGGCACCGCCGACACCCTGGCGGGCACCGCCGGCACCGACCGGATCTTCGGCCTGGCCGGCGACGACGTCCTGGCGGGGCTCGGCGGCCGGGACCTGCTCCATGGCGGGGCCGGCGGCGACCGGCTCGACGGCGGCGCGGGCGATGACGCCCTGTTCGGTGCCGCGGGCGACGACGTGCTGATCGCCGGCACCGGCAATGACCGGCTGTCGGGCGGCACGGGCAGTGACCGTTTCGACTTCTCAGCCGGCATCGCGGGCGTCAACCGGATCACCGATTTCAACGCCCATGCCGACGATCACGATCTGATCGTGCTCGACGCCGATCTCTTCGCCTCGGCCGAGGCCGCCCGCGCGGCCTTCATCCGCCTCGGCGGTGATGCCGTCCTCGTCACCGCCGCCGGCAGCATCATCCTTGACGGCGTGCAGCCGGGCGGGCTGACCGCGGCGGACTTCCTGCTGGCATAAGGGGTTATCCCCGGCTGCGGAACAGCCGCAACAGGGCGAAGACCGCGGCCGGGGCCGCAGCGCCGGCATTGTAGAGCGCGAAGGCGAAGATCGAGAGCACCAGCCCCGCCAGCGCCAGTTTCTGGCCCAGCGGATGGGCGATGATCAGGGCTGCGATCGACACCACAAGGGCGGCGCCGCCGATCACGCCCATGTTGAAGGCTTCCAGCAGCAGCTGCCGGGGGCCGCACCACAGCGGGCGCGCCTCGGCGGCGCAGGCCCACGTCAATGCCTCGGGCTGGACCACTTCCACCCTCAACCACAGGGCCAGAAGGATGGTTGCGGCGATCCCAAGACCAGCGAGGGGCAGAAACAGGGCGGAGGGATGTTCGCGGGACATATCTTGACACATGGCTATGCACGTTCCGCTGTTGTGTGGCCCGGGGCGGAGCATATATAACTCGTAACCGACGCGGGGCTGCGTCGGAACTAAAAAAGAAACGAGGACAGGTCGGGCGTGGCGAAGCCCGGTTTCCTTTGAGGTAAAGCTGGAAGTGGAAGGAACGACGCAAGCCGTCTAAAAAGACGCATGTCGTTCCGTCCGGTGATCGAAAGAGATCAGCGGGCGCAGCCTTCAAGTGCACTCAAAAGACAAATGGTTGGCTCGTGGCGCACTCCATTCCGGGGCGCGCCGTTTTTCCGTGGCATCACTTGGGACGCAAGATCGTGCCGAACGACATGCCTGCTGAACCGACCAAGAAGACGCGCGGCAAGACGCGCGGCTGGATCGGCGCCATTGCCGTCACGGCCGTCATCGCGCTTGGCAACGTGGCCTTCTGGGCCCTCCCCAATCAGCACGAGCGGGAATTGCCCGCAGTGACCGAGCCCCTGCTCGGCGCCGCCTATTCACCCTTTCGTCCGGAGAATGATCCGAAGGCCGGCGAGGAGCCGACCGTCGATCAGGTCCGGGAAGATCTGGCGCTGGTCGCCACCCGGTTCCGCGAGATCCGGACCTATTCGGCCCTCGGCATCCAGGGGGCCGTGCCGGCCCTGGCGCGCGAGCGCGGCCTGAAGGTCACCATGGGCTCGTGGCTGGACAAGGACGAGGCCAAGAACGATCGCGAGATCGAGGCCCTGGTCCAGGGCGCCCGCCGGAACCCCAACGTCACCCGCGTGCTGGTGGGTAACGAGGCGATCCTGCGCGCCGACCAGACGCCCGAACAGATCATCGCCCGCATCCGCCAGGTGAAGAGTCAGGTCCGCCAGCCGGTGTCGACCGCAGAGCCCTGGCATGTGTGGCTTGAACATCCCGAACTCGGCCGTGCCGCCGACTTCCTCGCGGTCCATATCCTGCCCTATTGGGAAGGCCTGACCGTCGAGCAGTCGATCGACCACACGGTCGCTATGTACAACCGCCTGAAGCGGATGTATCCGGGCAAGCCGATCCTGGTTGCCGAGGCCGGCTGGCCGTCGGATGGCCGTGCCTTCAACAAGGCCGTGCCCTCGATTGCGGAAGAAGCCAAGTTCATCCGCCAGCTGGTCGCGCGCGCCAGGAAGGAAGGCATCAATTTCTACCTGATGGAAGCCTTCGACCAGCCGTGGAAGCGGTATGACGAGGGTGGCGTCGGTGCCTATTGGGGCTACTGGAATGCCGACCGTCAGCCGAAATTCGACCTGACCGGCCCGGTCGATCCGCTGCCGGCCTGGCCTGCCATCGCGCTGGCCGCGGCGCTGATCGCCCTGCCGCTGAACCTCACCTTCCTGGCGCGTCGTCGTGACATGTCGTGGACCGGCCGGCTCTCCTTCGTGGTGCTGGTGCAGGCTGCGGCAGCTCTGGTCGCCTGGGTCGGCTATCGCTTCGCCGTCCAGTACATGGACGTCTCGGGTGCGGTCGCGGGCGGCGTGCTCGCGGTGCTGATGGGCATGCTGGTCATCCTGCTGCTCTCCCAGACGCTGGAATTCGTCGAGGTCCTGTTCGCCCGCGGCCGTCGCCGGCCGAGCGAGCCGGTGGAAGCCGCTCCCGAAGGCTACCGCCTGCCCAAGGTCTCGATCCACGTGCCGGCCTATAACGAGCCGCCCGAGATGATGCGCGAGACCCTGGTCGCGCTCTCGCGGCTCGACTACCCGGACTTCGAGGTCCTGGTCATCGACAACAACACCAAGGACGAGGCCGTGTGGCGGCCGCTGGAGCGGATCTGCGCCGAACTCGGCCCCCGCTTCCGCTTCTTCCACGTCGCCCCGCTCGAAGGCTTCAAGGCCGGTGCGCTGAACTATGCGCTGCGCCACACGGCCGAGGATTCCGAGGTGATCGCGGTCATCGACGCGGACTACGTGGTCTCGCCCGACTGGCTGCGGAAGATGACGCCGCATTTCGCCGACGAGAAGGTGGGCTTCGTCCAGTCGCCGCAGGATCATCGCGACTGGCAGGAGCATCCCTTCAAGACCGCGACCAACTGGGAATATGCCGGCTTCTTCGACATCGGCATGGTTCAGCGCAACGATCACGATGCGATCGTCCAGCACGGCACCATGACCATGATCCGCCGCAAGGCGCTGGAGAGTGTCGGCGGCTGGTCGGAGTGGTGCATCTGCGAAGACACCGAGCTTGGCCTGCGCCTGATGGAGAACGGCTGGAGCTCGGTCTATTCGAACCACCGCTTCGGCTGGGGTGTCACCCCCGACAGCTTCATGGCCTACAAGAAGCAGCGCTTCCGCTGGGCCTATGGCGGCATGCAGATCATGCGCGGCCATCTGGGCTATATCCTGGGCCGCAAGCGCTCGGCGCTGAAGCCGATGCAGAAGTATCACTTCCTGGCCGGCTGGGCCGGCTGGGCGGCTGATGCCCTGGGTCTGATCATCGCCGTGCTGTCGGTTCTGTGGGGTGCCCTGGCCATCGCCTTCCCGGCGATCGTGGAACTGCCCTCCTCGCTGTTCGTCGTTCCGGCGCTTGCCGGCTTCGCGATCCGCACCATGCACATCATCGGCCTCTATCAGGGCCGCGTGAACTGCACCATCGGCCAGCGGCTGGGCGCCTGCCTTGCCGGTCTCAGCCTCAGCTTCACCATCGGCACGGCCGTGCTCTACGGTCTGATCACCAGACATCTGCCCTTCTTCCGCACGCCCAAGGCGGAGAATCAGCCGGCGGTGATGCAGGCCTTCCAGATGGCCCGCGCCGAAACCATCCTGGCGGTGGCCCTGGTGGGTGTCGCCATCGGCATCTCGATCGTCTATGCCCCCTTCGTCGAAAGCCGGTTCTGGGTGGCGCTGATGCTGCTGCAGGCCGCGAACTACGGCTCCAGCCTGGTGATGGCGCTGATCGCCGCCCTGCCCGCCCGCAAGACCCGTGCGGCCCGCAAGGCGGCCAAGGCCCAGCTGCTGGCGGCCAAGACCGGCCAGCATGCCTGACCTCTGACCACCATCCCGGATCCCGTCCCCGCCGTCGCCGGCTCTCCCCGGCGGCCGGGGCCGGAGGCAGGAAACCCCCGGCAGAGCCCGTGCTGCCGGGGGTTTCGCTTGTCTGGTCGGATGGGTGCCGGCGGCGCGGGAAGACCGCTCAGCGCAGCCGGAAGACGATCGGGATCACGAAGGTCTTGGTCCCGCCATCCAGCATCTCGGGCGGCGGTGCCGGCACGGGGGAGGCCGCCTCGATCATCCGCTCGGTCTCGCGATCCAGCGAGGAAATGCCCGAGGGCTGCAGGATCCGCCACGACACCACCTGTCCGGCACCGTCGATGGTGAATTCCAGCTGCACCGTCCCCTGCTGGTTGCGAAGCTGGGCTGATCGCGGATAGCGCCGGTGCCGTTCCAGCCAGGCCATGATCCGGGCGTTGTAGAGGTCGACCTCCTTGGGGTCGGCCACACCGTTGGAGCCACCCTGGCCACCGCCCGGCAGACCTGCCGCCCCTGCGACGCCGGCCGCACCGGCCAGGCGCCCCGGTATGCCCGCCGCCTGGGTGCCCGCCGGGCCCGTCTCGGGCGCTTCGGCTTCGGCGCCGGCGGCCGGCTTCGGCGCCTCGGTCGGCTGGGGCGCCGGCCGTGGTGCCGGGCGCGCAGGCTTCACCGGTGCCGGCGGCGGGGTGGGCTTGGCGCGCGGCATCACCGCCGCCATCTGCCGTACCTCCTGCGGGGTCGGCTGCGGCTCGGGTTCGGGCTCAGGTTCTGGCTCCGGCTCGGGTTCCGGTTCCGGCTCGGGTTCTGGCTCCGGTTCCGGCTCCGGCTCGGGTTCTGGTTCCGGGACCGGCTCGGGCTCGGGCTCAGGCTCCGGAACCGGCTCGGGCTCGGGCTCGGGCGGCGGGGTGACAGGCGCCTCTTCAACGGGCGGTGTCTCGGGCTCCGGTTCGGGCCCCGGCAGCTGCACGATCTCGGGCTCGGGCTCAGGCTCTGGTTCCAGTTCCTCGAGCGGCGGTTCTTCGACAACGGTGTCAGGAGGGGTGGCGTCGGGGGCGGCGGCCGCAGCCGGTTCGTCCATGGGCGCGGCATCGGGGGCATCGGGCGTGGCCACGCCACCGCCCTCGCCGCCCTGGCCGCCATCGCCACCGGCGCCGCCGAAGCCGATCACGATCGCGACCTCGCCGGGAATGCCGGCCGGCTCCACCGGCTGGTTCAGCAGCCAGATCGCGCCCGCGCCATGCAGGGCAAGCGCCGCCATCACCGCGGCGGTGACCGCCCGGCCGCCGGGCGCCTCCGCCGACTGCCGTTTGCGCTGCGTCATTTCGGCACCCGCTGCACCAGCAGCACCACGCCCGGGAATCCCGCCAGCCTTGCCGCTTCGGTCGCGGCGATCGCCGCCCCCGCCGGTGCCGCGGCATCGGTCTTCACCGCCAGCGGCTGCAAAGCCTGGCCGCGATCGGCGGCAGCCTGCACCGCGCGCGCCAGGTGTTCGCCCAGCGCGTCGCGGTCGAAGGTCTCGCCATCGAAGGCATAGCGGCCGTCGGCGCCGACCAGCAGCACACGCCGCCCCTCGGCGGCTTCCTTGCGCGCCTCGGCCGCGATCCGCGCCGGCTCGACCCGGAAGGCATCGCCCGCGGTGATGGTGCCGGCGACCATGAAGAAAACCAGCAGCAGAAACACGACGTTGATCAGCGGGATCAGCGCGTCGTCGCTGTTATAGGGGGCGCGTTGCCGGCGCAGTCTCATCGCGGCCGCACCTCCACCGAGGCCGCGCCCGATTGTCCGGCCGCTTCAAGCGCCGAGACGACCGCCTGCATGGGGGCAGCCTCCACCGGCCGCACATGCACCCGAAGGGTGGGGTCGGCCGCGGCACGGGCGGTCAGGCGCTGGGCAAGGCTTTCAGGGGTGACTACCTCGTCGTCGATCGACAGGGCGCCGTTGGCGGCCACGGCAACCACCACAAGGTTGCGGACGGTCGACGACGGCGGCGGCGGGGTTGCCTGAGGCCGGGCCTCGGGCATCACCACCTCCAGCACCCGCCAGTCGGCCAGCGACGAGGCGAGCATGAAGAACAGCAGCAGAATGAAGACCACGTCGATCAGCGGCGTCAGGCCGATGGCCAGGCCATGACGACGGCGGCTGCGGGTCAGGCGCATGAGATGTGCTTCCCGTGCCGGCCGATCAGGCGGATGGGCCGGCCGCGCGAGCGGTCCGGAGATCGGGGGCCATGCCGCCGCCATGGATGGCCGCAGGCCGCCGGACGTCGCCCGCCTGGCGGATCATGTCGCGCGAGACGAACAGCCGCGTGGCGGAATCCTCGATCACATGGGCCGCGCGCTCCACCCGCCGGTCCAGCCAGGCATGGGCGACGACACAGGGGATGGCGACGATCAGGCCGACCGCCGTGGTCAGCAGCGCCTCCCAGATGCCGCCCGACAGCTGCGAGGGGTCCACCGCCGAACCGGCGGTCTCCAGCGTCTGGAACACGGTGATCATGCCGAGCACGGTGCCGAGCAGGCCCAGCAGCGGCGCGATACCGCCCATCAGCTCCAGCGCCCGCAGATGGCTGCGCAGGCTTTCCACCCGCTCCAGGCCGATCCGCTCGGCCTCTTCACGCAGGGCCGGTTCCGGCACGCCATGCAGGCGGCCGTCGAGCACGGTGCGGATCACGTCGGTGCCGGGATGGGTCACCCCGTCCAGCGCTGCGCGCCCGGCCTCGGGCCCCTCGCGCACCGCGCGGTCGACCGCCCGGGCCAGCTTGCGGCCATTGCCGAGGCCGGCGCTCAGGAAATGCCAGATTTTGAGCAGGATGATCGCGGTCGCGATCACCGACAGCACCCCCAGCACGCCCACGATCGGGCCACCGGCGATCAGCAGATCCAGCGTCGACGACCCGGTGCCGCCATCGGCTTCGGTGGTGGCGACGGTATCGCCGGGCTGGGTCATGCCCGGCAGGGCGGTAATCGCGTCGCCGGCGGCCGCGCCGTCAGTCGCGCCCGAGGTTGCACCATCCGCCGTGGTTGCACCAGTGGTCCCGGCGGTATCCGCACCCGGCATTGCAGCACCGGCAGGCGCGGCAGGGGCCGGTGCAGCCGGAGTCTGAGAGGCGGGAGCCTGAGACGCGGGAGCCGGGGCTGCCTGTGTCTGAGTGACCTGTACCGAGACCGCCTGAACCGGAGCGACCGGTGGCGGCGCAGCCGGGGCCACCGTGCCGGCATCAGTGGCCGGCGCGGAAACCGGGGCCGCCGCCGGTGCGGCATCAGGCACCGCAGCGGTCGTCACGGATACAGGAGCAGCGCTGTGCATCGCCCCCGGCACACCGCTTCCGGGTTCGGATCCGGCCACGGGCGCAGGCGCGGCCGTTACGGCCGCCGGCGCAGTGCCGGGTGCAGCGGTATCAGGGGTGATGGGTTCGCCGGTCATCGCACGGAGATCCTCCGGTCGTCAGGACATCGCGTGCGACGCTACACCGAGATTTAAGCGATTGCAAATCATTCGCGGAATGATCCTGCCGCAACGCACAACCCGCCTGCCCGTCGGGCATCAACTCCGGGCCGGGCGCCGCAATTCCGGGCCGATGGCCCCCATCACTTCACGCGCGTCATAGGCATTGGGATCCGCGGGCCGGGGGCCCGAGAAGACCAGGATCTCAAGCCAGGCGGTATAGCGGGTATCGGGTTCGGCCGTACCGGTCGACAGGCCCAGCCCATAACCGCTGCCGCGCCCGCCCCAGCCATACCCATAGCCCCAGACCGGGGGCGCGTCATAGGTATAGCGATTGCGGGGTTCCACGTCGCGGTTCACGACCAGGAAATAGTCGTTGCCGGTGGTGGTTGTGATCTCGGCTGCGCGATAGAGCAGATAGTCCTCGACCACCGAACGCGGCGTGGCCGAATTGCCGGCAAAGCTGACCCTGAAACGGTTGGCTTCCAGCCGCTGATTGGCATAGCCCTGCCCGTGAAGCAGCGGCTGATAGGGCGTGGGCCCGGCGCAGGCGGCCAGCGCCAGACTAAGGCCGGCGATCACGATAAGCGGCCGGACAAGGCGCCGGCGGCGGGTCTGCGGCATCATGGGATCGGTCATCCGCTGTACCTGTCGCCCCGGCATAACGGGTCGGGGCCGGACCGGGCGGGGTCGCGCCGGGTGCGGGCCGCACCCCCTCCGCCATCGCTGCATATATGGCACCCTGCCCGCCGGCTCACCAGTGGCAGAGATATGTCATGGTGCCGCAGCCTGCCCGTGAAACGACGAAACCGCCCGTACCAGAGGCACGGGCGGTTCCGAAGCAGGTTTGCCGGCCGGGGCCGGACAAGCCGTCGTAACGGAGGGCGCGGATCAGAAGTTGACGCGCAGACCGACCATCACGTTGTGCGAGCCATAGCTGTCGCTGCTGGTGCGCGCGCCGTCGGCGGCGGTCGTGGTCAGCTCCACGCCCTGGGTGCCGAAATAGCGGTACTCACCGATCAGCGACATCGACGGGCTGAGGGCATAGGACGCACCCAGCATCGCCTGATAGGCAAAGACGGTGTCGTCATCGTCCAGCAGGGTGGGCGAGCCGTCGGCCGAATAGCCATCGGCCTCGACATACGCGCCGCCGACACCCAGACCCAGATACGGGGTCAGGCGCGAGGCCGGCAGGTAGAAGTCATGATAGACGTTCAGCATGCCCGACCAGACCTTGGACTTGCCGTTGCTGTCCGGCTGGTCCACGCCACCGACGGTGTGGTTGTCGATGTTGTTCTGGCGATAGCCGATTTCGAGTTCGGTGCGGAAGCCGCCCCACTGGGCGACGCGACCGAAATCATAACCGACCGCGCCAAGCACGCCGAAGCCGGTCTTGAACTCCTGCTCGATCTTGCCGCCGGCAAGGCCCGAGGTGAAGCTCGTGTCGGTTTCCATATTGGCGCCGCCGAGCAGCGAGCCATACCAGCCCGGCTCCCCACCGCGCCGGAGCGCGATCTCACTGGCGACATCCTGCGCATATGCGAAGGCAGGGAGGGCGCAGAATGCGACGGCCATCGCGGCCACCGTCAGCTTGCGGGTCATCGCTCGTCGATCTCCTGTAGACGGATCTTCGTCTTGGTGGAACCGATGCAGTCCGGTTTCCGCCGGCCTTTCACCGCCGTCGGCCACGTTCCGCCCCCAACCGCGCCACCCGTAAAGGTGGCACCACCGGTTCAGGGGGGTCTGCAACCGTCATAGCGGCCGAAACGTCATACGGCAAGTGTCCACCGTATGGATCAGTCCGCGTCCGCGCAGTTGATTCAGCCGGGCTCTGCCGTTGGGACAGATACCGAACATGCATTTTCCGTCCCCTGTACTATGGGGGTTGACGGGGCGCCTGTCATCCGGTCTCGCCACCGTCCAGGACAGAACTGCCACAGTCGTGCGTTTGCAGCAACAGACCATGTTGTAACATTTTATGGAAACTTGACCACTTTCAGGAAGCGTCGCGGAGCACCATCTCTATCGCATGCCGAAAAGGCGTCACCTGTCTTCTCCGACCTGTGGTCGGACCACAAGCCTGCCACCGGCCCCTGCCGCCCCCTGCGAGGTGCCATGGATCTGCTGCACTGGGTTCGCGATCTCCTCACTCATGACGATGCGGCAACCAGCCCGTCGCCGGTGCGGAGAGACTCGGCCGCGGCAGACCCGCCGGCCGACGAGGCAGAACGGCTGGAAGACATCCGCCATCGGGTGGATCTTGAGGTGGCGCGCCTGCTGAAGGCCCGGCCCGCCGCCATGGCGGGGCGGGTGGTACGGCTGTCGCTGGAGCCGATCGCCGACCGGTTGGGCGACAAGTGGCCGCAATCGGCCGGCCGGGTGCGCACGGCGGCCGGGGCCATACTGGGCCGCCGGCTGGGCGACAGCGCGGTGATCCTGCCGCACGGGCCGCTGGAACTGATCGCGATCGCCCCCGAGCGGACGCCGGCCGCTGCCTTGTCAGCGGCGGCCGGGGCCGCGGCGGAAATCACCCGCTTCGCCTTCGGTGGCGACGATGCCGGGCCCTGGCCGGCAGTTTCGGTCGCCGACGGGCTGGCGGGCGAGGAACCGCGCTTCACCGCTATCGCCCTGAAGCAGCTGGTCGCCGAACTGTCCCGACCTGCGGCACCCGCCGCACCACCCCCCACATCCGCGCCCCCGGCGCCGGCCCCGGCATCGCCTCCACAAGCGGCCGCACCGGCCGTGATCCCGGCCCCGGTCACCATTCCCGATCTGGAGAGCCTTGTGGACAGAGGCGCCCGGGCGGTGCTTGGGCCGCTCTGGCGTCCTGCCGGCGATCACCCCGCCCAGGCCGCCAGCGAGGATGTATCCGGGCAGGCGGGTGAGGACGTGCCGGCGCAGCTGGATTGCGACTACCGGCCGGTGGTTTCGCTGGTGCATGGCAAGGTGGCGGCAGGCCTGCTCCGCCCCCGGCTGATGCGGGGTGCCGCCATGGTGCGCGGCTATGCCGTGCTGGGACCGCAGGCCGATGCGGTCGATATCGGCCAGCTGGACCTCTATTGCCTGCACCGGGCGATCACCGACATTGTCGAGGCCCGCAGGCACGGCCTGGCGGTCTTCGTAACCTTGGCGGTGCATTTCGAAACACTTGCCCCCACCGGCCGGCGGATGATCTATGCCGGCCGCCTGGCCGCCGTCGCCGATCAGAGCGGCGCGCGCATTGCGCCCGAGATCGTCGGCTGCCCGCCCGATGTCGCACCGGCCCTGCTGGAGGCGATGGTGGCGCCGATCCGGCCGCATTGCCGAATGGTGCTGATGCGGGTGAAGGTGGATCACCGGCGGTTCGACGCACCCGCCGCGGCGGGCATCCGCCGGATCGGCATCCATCTGGGCCGCCATGCCGACGGGGCGGCACGCAAGGCCAGCGGCCTGGTCACCGGCGCACTGACCCCCGAAGCCCAGATCTCGCCCCAGGCACTGACAGCGCTGGGGACGGCGGTACGCCGCGCCGGCATGCGCCTTCACACCCTGGGCATAGACGACGACGCCCGCCTGGACATGGCCGCCGCGGCCGGGGCCGATCTGGTCGCGGGCGAGGCGATCGGCGCCACCACCGCCGCCCCGCCGGTGATCGGCGTCGCACGCACGCCCGGGTAACCGGGCCTGCGCGCCCCTCGCGCCGGGATCAGGGGTCGCCGGATCAGGGCTTCGGCTGGCCGCGCTCCGACGCCAGCAGATCGCGGATCTCCTGCAGCACCAGCAATTCCGGCGCCGGCGGCGGCGGGGCGGCCGGAACGGTCGGGGCGGCTTCTTCCTTGCGCTTCAGGCGGTTCATCTGCCGGACCAGCAGGAACAGCACCCAGGCGACGATCAGGAAGCTGATCACCCGGTTCAGGAAGACGCCGACATTGATCGTGGCGGCGCCCGCTTCCTTGGCGGCCGCCAGGCTTGGATAGTCGCCGCCGGACAGATTGATGAAGATGTCGGTGAAATCGATGCCGCCGGTGAGATAGCCGATCGGCGGCATGATCACATCGTTGACCAGCGAGGTGACGATGGCGCCGAAGGCGGCACCGATGATGACGCCCACCGCCAGGTCGAAGGCATTGCCCTTGACCGCGAAGACGCGGAATTCGTCGATCAGCTTCATAGGCAGGACCCCTTTTCGTTCTATGACGTCTTTCTGCGACGTCTTTCTGCGACTTTCTTCCCGTCGGCCGCAGGCGGGAGGGCGGTGTCCGCAGCGACACGCCTGCCCTGATTAGGCAGCGGCTGCCCCGCAACGGCAAGTCCCGGGCGCAGGCCGGCCCATGACAGTGCAATTTCCCGGCCGCACGGCTCCCCGCGACGTCACGTCCTCTGGCGGGCCGATACGACCACCCCATATGATGACCGATGGTCCCACGCGTGTTGCGATGCGGCAGTTCATGCTAGTCTGGAACCATGACGGGGGATGAAAGATCCGTGCGGGGGCACCGATGACAGTGATCGGACAGGGCAATAAGGCCGGAAACGGTGGCCGGGCCGAGCCGATCGATTTCGGCAGCGCGGCCTTCCGCACCGATCCCTGGCCGGCCTATGCCAGCGCCCGCCGCGACCGGCCGGTCTGGTGGTCGGACCGGCTGGGCCAGCTTTGCGTCGTGCGCCATGCCGATGTCATGCGGGTGCTGACCGACCCGGTCTTCACCGTCGAATACCCGTTCAAGCGTACCCGCCAGGCCTTCGGGGAAACCCTGCTCGACATCGATGGCGCCCGCCATCTTGCCCAGCGCCGCGCCGCCCAGCATCTGCTGGGATTCGAGGGCGTGGCCGCGGCGGTGGCCGGGCTTGCCCCGGGCATCATCGGCGCCACGATATCGGGCCTGCCGGCGGGCCGGCCGGTCGATGCGATCGCAGCCCTGGCCGAGCCGATCGCCCGGGGCGTCATCCGCGGCCTGTTCGGCATCGATGCCGAAACCGGCGACCGGCTTGCCCGGCATCTGTCGCGGGTCAGCCGCTATATCGAAACCGCCGATGTCGATCTGGGCGATGTGGTCGAAGACCGCCGGGCGCTCGAAGCCGAAATCGGCCGGCTGATCGACGAGGGGTTGTCGCCGCGCCCGGCGGCGCTGGCCCTCAGGGTGCAGCGCATGGCCTCGGAACTGGAACGCACCCAGCTGATGCGGCTGATGCTGCTGATGATGGCGGCCGGCGTCGAAACCCCGCTTTCGGCCATCGCCAATGCGCTCGCGGTGCTGCTGGATCATCGCCATCTGATCGACCGCCTGGCGGTGGAGCCCAGCCTGGCCGACAGTTTCGCGCTGGAGGTGATGCGCTTCCAGCCGCCCCAGCACGACACCACCCGCTTCGTGCGCGGCCATACCATGCTGGGCGGTATCGAGGTCCGGCGCGGCACCTCGGTCAGGGTTTTCCTGGCCAGTGCCAATCGCGACGAAAGCGTCTTCCAGGCGGCCGATCGTTTCGACCCGGAGCGTTTCCTGCCCGGGCGGCCGCCGGTGCCGGTGCTGTCCTTCGGGGCCGGGCGCCATGCCTGTCCGGGCCGGCCGCTCGCCTCGGCGATCATCGCCGAAGCCCTGCGCCGCCTGGCCGGCGGGTTTCAGGACATCCGCCCCGCCGAGGACTGCGACCCCACCATCACCGGCGAAGGTTTCCGCCGGCCGCAGCGCCTGACCCTGGTGCTGGACCCGCGCCGGCGCCCGGCCACCGCCAGCCTGCCCGGTGCCGCCGTCGCCTGACGGGCGGCCCGGCTCAAAGCCAGCTGAAGCCGATCCGCGGCCTGCCGGTGGTGCCGTCCAGCACCACATGGGCGGTCACGTCATAGACGGCATCCAGCGCTGCCGCCGTCAGCACCCGGGCAGGCGCGCCGCGGTCCAGGATCCGCCCGGCCCGCATCAGCACCACCTCGTCGGCGACCGCCGCCGCCAGATCCGGATCGTGCAGAACCGCCGCCACCGCCAGCCCGCCATCGGCCGCCTGGCGCATCACCCGCGCCAGATCGCGCTGGCGGGCAATGTCGAGCGCGGCATTGGGCTCGTCCAGCAGCAGGGCGCGGGTGCCCGGCTCGGCCCGGCAACCCGCCGCCTGGGCCAACGTCCGCGCCAGCTGCACCCGGCGGCGTTCGCCGCCCGACAGCCGGGTGACGATGCGATCGGCCAGCGGCCCGATGCCGGTATCCGCCATCGCCTGGCGGATCGCCACCGCATCCTCGTCCGGCGTCGCCACGCCGCGGAAGGGCGCGCGGCCCAGCGCCACCACCTCGGCCGCGGTGAAGGCGAAGCCCAGCATGTCGGCCTGCCCCATCACCGCCCGCCTCTGGGCAAGCTTCCCGGCCGGGATCCGCTCCAGCGACACCCCGTCCAGCGCCACCCGCCCGCCATCGGGGCGAATTGCGCCGGTGGCGAGGCCGAGCAGGGTGGATTTGCCCGCGCCATTACAGCCCAGGATCGCGACCAGGCGCCCCGGCTGAATGTCCAGATCGGCTTCATCGACCAGGGTCCGGCCGCCACGGCGGCAGGTGACGCGGGTCAGGCTCAGCATCGGGGCCCTCCGGTGGATCAGATGCCGCCACCGCGGATGCGGGCGCGCAGCAGATGAATGAAATACGGCCCGCCGATCAGGGCGGTGACGATGCCGATCGGCAGTTCGGCGGGGGCAGCCACCAGCCGCGCCGGCAGGTCGGCGCCGACCAGCAGCACGGCACCGGCCAGCACCGACAGCGGCAGCACGCCGCGATGGGCGGGGCCCACGGCCAGCCGCACCAGATGCGGCACCACCAGCCCCACGAAGCTGATCGTGCCGGAGACCGCGACCGCGGCACCGACACCCAGCGCCGCGCCGATCACCGCCCGGCGCCGCAGCCTTGTGCCGTCGATCCCCAGATGATAGGCGTCCTGGTCACCCAGCGCATGGGCATCCAGCGGCCGGGCCAGCGGCAGCAGCAGCCAGGCCGCAATGGCGATGGCGATGGCCGGCGCCCAGATCAAGGCCCAGCGCGCCCCGCCCAGGCCACCCATGGCCCAGAAGGTCAGTTCCCGCAGCTGCTGGTCGTCGCCGATATACGAAAACAGGCCGACGCCGGCCGCCGCGATCGCGCTGATCGCCACACCGGCCAGCAACAGCAGCGACATGTCCTGCCCTCCCGCTGCCCCATCCACCGCAGCCCCGCCCGCCAGCCGCCAGACCAGCATGGTGGCGGCGATAGCACCGCAGAAGGCGGCCACCGGCACGATCGCCGCGGCCGCCCAGTCGGGCAGCGCCGGCACCAGCGCATGGCCAAGCACGATCGCCGCCACCGCGAAGAGTGCGGCCCCCGACGACACGCCGATCAGCCCCGGATCGGCCAGCGGGTTGCGGAACAGCCCCTGAAGCACGGCACCCGACAGGCCCAGCACGCCGCCCACCATCAGCCCCAGGATCAGCCGGGGCAGGCGGATATCCATCAGCACCGCCGCCTTGACCTGATCGGCCCGGGCGATGTCGACCGCGGCCGGATCGATCCAGCCGAAGCGGGCCATCAGCGCCTGCGCCACCGCCGGATAATCGGCCGGCGCGATGGCGAGCGGCCCGGTCGCGAGTGCCGCGACCGCCACCGCCAGAAGCGCGATCACCAGCGCCGCGCCCATGCGCCGCCGGGCGCGCGCCCGGGCATCGGCGATGCCGGCGATCGCCGGCGGCACGGCCGCCTGGTCGGTCACGACCGCCACGACGTCAGACCCCTGCCCTGTCGAGCCCGGCGGCAAAGCCGGCCGCGATCCGGGCGGTAGAGGGGCCGAGCCCGGCGAGTGCCCGGCCGTCGATCGCCAGCAGCCGCCCCGCCAGGGCGGCAGGCGTCAGCCTGAGCTGCGGCAGGTTCAGAATGGCCTCGCGGCCGCCCATGCGGGCGATGGCATGTTCCGGCATCACCAGCACCTCGGGCGCCGCCGCCGCTGCCGCCTCGGCCGAAACCGGGGCGTAGTCAGCCACTTCGTCAAAGGCATTCCGGCCGCCGGCCAGCCGGATCACGGCCGCGGCCGCGGTGTCGCGGCCGGCAGCCATCAGCCCGGAATTGCCGACGCCGATCACGCACATCACCGACGGGTGATGCGCGCGGGTCTCGGCCGCCGCGGCCAGGCTGGCGAGTTCGGCGGTAACCGTCCGGCCGAGTTCGGCCGCGGGGCCTTCCATCCCGACAGCCTTCCCCACGGCCATGATCGCCGCCTCGACCTCGTCGATCCGGGTCGCGGAATGGATCATCCGCACATCGATACCGGCCGCACGCACCTGATCGAGCGTCGAGGCGGGGCCGGCGCCGTCATCGGCGATCACCCGGGTCGCACCGGTGGCGATCAGCCCTTCTGCGGCCAGCGTGCGCATATAGCCGACCTTGGGCAGTTTCATCACCTCGGCCGGGCTCTGGCTGGTGGTATCGACCGCGACGATACGATCCCCCGCCCCCAGCGCCCAGACCGTTTCGGTGACGGCGGCACCGATGGTCACAAACCGGTCCGATGCGGCGGCATCTGCTGCAAAGGCGGCCCGGCCGACCAGGCCGGAGACGGCGCCGCCGGCCCCCAGCGCGGCCAGGCCCGCCAGGAACCACCGCCGGTTCAGGTCGGCCGGGCGCATCAGCCGGTCACCCCCGGCAGGGCATGAACCAGGGCGCGCCATTCGGGCAGCTCCGGCACGCCGGTCTCGCGCACGCCGACCATGATCAGGAACAGCTCCCCCGCCTCGTCATACAGCTCGACCGCGGTCACGGTGCCGTCGACGGTCGGCTTGTCGACCTGCCAGGCGGCGGCGATATGGTCCTCGCGGACATGCAGGTTGAAGCCCGGATCCAGGATGTTGATCCAGGGACCGCGCGGCTCCACGCGCTGGATGGTCCCGCCCGAGATCTGGATGCAGCCCGGGTTGGGCACGAAGATCATGATCTTCACCTGATCGCGCGCCGCAGCCTCCAGCGCCGCACGGAACGCCCCCTGGCTCAGCCGGCGGGCAAAGCGGCCTTCGGCCAGCTTCAGCGCCGCCGGGCGCGACACGCCATGGCGCTTCAGCATCGGCAGGAAGTCGTGGGTATCGGCCAGATGTTCCCAATCCGACAGGAAGGAACCGGCGTCGAAGCCGGCCGGCGCCTCGGCCGGGATCCCGTCGGCCTCGGGCGCCGGTTCAAAGGCCGGCGGCACCTGCACCGCGGCACGCTTCGCCTCGATCAGCGCCGCCCAGGCCGCACGGTCGCTTTCCGGGCGCAGATAGATCTTGTGCATGGCGACGCCATGGCGGTCGAAGAACTGCAGGCTGGACAGCTTCGTGTCGCCACGGGCTTCCTCGACCACCAGGCTTGCGAACCAGCGGTTCAGGAACAGGCGCAGGTCGATCGGCTTGTTGATCACCAGGCCGGCATGGGCGCCGAGCGAGACATTGCCATAGGTGCCGACGATCTCGTGCACCGCATGCTCGTTGCGGGTCAGCGCCATCACCGGACCCAGGCTTTCCACGGCGCGGATCAGATCACCCGGCTCCGCATCCAGCAGGATGACGTTGCCGCCGATGCCGGAGGCCACGAGTTCGCCTTCCGACACGCCCAGACGGGCCGCCTGGTCGCGGACGCGCAGCCCCGGCTCGGCCGCGGCAAGGGCCGCGCGGCGGGCGGCAAGGTCGGCGCTCTGATCGATGGAGGGCATGGTCATCTCATTCGCCTCACTTGGTCAAAATCAGCTTGTTCTGTCTTGTACGGCGCAGACGGTAGGTCTCGCCGCAATGCGCGATCAGCACCTCCCCCGCGGCGCCGAGCAGCGCATGGCTGTCCAGGCTGGCCGGCCCGCCCGGGCCGGTACGCGGTTGCGAGCGCTGGCCGCTCTCGGCCTCGATACGGACGTCCGCGGGTTCGGTGTGCATGATCGGCGGTCCTTGTCGGGTCGTTCCGCTAAGAACGGCGGGTCGGATCAGAAGCGATAGGCGGCGGTCAGCTTGACGGTCCGTCCCGGATCGTCCAGTTCCGACAGCGCCTGGCGATAGGTCTTGTCGAAGACATTGTCGACGGCCAGGTCGAAGCGCGCCCCGCGCAACCCGCCATCCGACGGCTGGAAGCTGATCCAGGCGTCATGGACGGCATAGCCCGGGGTCACGGTCTCGCCATTGGCGATCCGGTCCTGGCGGTCATGGGCGACCATGCGCCAGCCGGTCACCACGTCGCCGCCCATGAACTTCAGGCCGCCGCCCACCGACACCTTGTCGCCCGGCAGCCCGCCCAGCGGATCGCCCTCGGTCCGGTCGTCCCCGCGGATGCGGGCGGCGCCGAAGGTCGCGAACCACAGCGGGGCATCATAGGCGAGTTCGAATTCCACACCTTCCAGCCGGGCGTTCTGGACGTTGTCGCGGGTGGTGGTTCCCGGAGCCGGCCAGTTAGACATATCCACCTTCATCTCGATGAAGTCTTCCACATCGTTGCGGAAGGCGGCAACCCGGCCGGTCAGCCGGTCGCCCGAGGTCAGGACATCGGTCTCCGACAGGGTCAGGCCGATTTCCTTGTTCTTTGCCGTCTCCGGCCGCAGATCGGGGTTGGCTTCGAAATTATTGCCGGGGAAGTGCTGGCCTGTTGCGTAAAGCTCGGTCAGCGAGGGCGCGCGGAAAGCTTCGGCATAGCTGGCATAGGCCTTCAGCCAGGGCGTGACCGCATAGGCGACCGAGATCGACGGGCTGACGGCATCATCGGACTTGCTCGCCAGGCCATCGGCCTCACGGTCGAAGCGATCGTAGCGCACGCCCGGCGTAAAGGTCAGGCGTTCGAAGAACACGATCTCGTCCTGGATGAACAGGCCGAAAATGTCCTGCTGCGCATCCGGATATTGCGGCCGGGCACCGCCGTCACGCTTGCCGTCCTGCTCGTCGCGATAGGCCTCCACGCCATAGGTCACCGCATGGCTGCCGAAGCCTCCTGGCTGCAAGCGGCTGGTATTGGCGATGTCGATGCCGGTGGTCGCAAGATCGGTCTCGTCGAAGCGGCCGGTATCGGTGCGGCGTTCGTCGAGGCTGGTCTCGGTGCGGTAGACCTTCGCATCCAGATCGAACCAGGGGTTGCCGTTGCCGTCGAAGCGCCAGCCGAGCGTCATGGTCTTCTGGTCGGTCTTGCGGTCGACGATGATGCTGTTGGTGTTGGTATTGGCCGCCGACGGGATGATGTGGTCGTCGCGGAACTGCAGATAGGACGCGGTCAGCTCGTGGCCTTCGGCCGGCCGGAAGACCAGCTTGGCCAGGCCGCTGCGAACCTCGTCGGCGGTATAGGGGATGGTCTCGCCCGACCCGTTCTCAAGATCATCGGCATCGAAGCCGGTGATGCCGACCAGGGCCTCGGCGTTGGCGCCAAGCCGGGTCGCGCCGATCGCATGGGCGCCGAAACCGTCGCCATTGCTTTCCCAGCTGACACCGACCTCGCCGCCCCAGGGCTCACCGTCTTCCAGGAACCGGCCGGGGCTGAGGGTGTCGACCTCCATCACGCCGCCGATGGCGCCGCTGCCATAGAGCGAGGAGGCGGGGCCGCGCCGCATTTCCACCCGTTCCAGCAGCGAGGGGTCGATGAAGATCCGGCCGCGATGGCCGCTTTCGAAATTCTGCCGCGCACCATCGACGCGCAGCACCACCCGCTCTCCGGTCAGGCCGCGGATCACCGGCTGCATGGCGGTGCGGCGCGGGCCGCCCGACATCTCCACGCCGGGCATGTCGTCGACCAGATCGCCCAGATCATCGGCCTGGCGGATCTTGATCTCTTCCTGTCCGACGACACCGATCGAGGCAGGCACCTCGCTCGCGGTCTTCTCGGTGCGGGTGCCGAGCACGGTTACCGGATCGAGTTCGATCGGCGCCCGGCCGGCGGCAAGCTGGATCTCGTCTGCCGGGGCGGCAGCATCGGCGGCACGGGCATGATGGGGCACGGTACCGGCGGCAAGCGCGGTGCCGGCGGCAAGCACAAGGCCGAGCGCCGACAGACGGCGGCGGGCAATGCCCTGGTTGGGTGCAACATGGAACGACACGGGGCCAAGCCTTCTCACGGCGGTTCTTATGACCGGACGGGCGCAGTGCCGCTCCCGGGTGGGGCGCGGCGCCACGCCCGGGAGCGGGCACTGGCTGCCTGGCATGGGGGCCACCCCGGCCGCAGCGCGACCAAACGGCGGAACGGCCCCCATGCTGGGTGGCTGGCTCTAAGGGGGAGCGATCGCGACGTCATGTCGCAACCGCCTCACACGCCGAAACCTAAACGGAGTCTTACGCAATTGCAACTCATTCTCATTGCCAGAGAGCCGATCGCCTGACTCCGGATGGCATTCACCATGTGTGGTAATTTTCAGGACACCATCTTCCCATATCTCCTGAAGACGTATATTATCCTGACTAACATGGATTTCTCAGGACACCATCCGATGATCGACGACGCCGACCGGAAAATCATCGCCCGGCTTCAGGCCGATGCCCGCACGCCGATGGCCGAGCTGGGGCAGGCCGCGGGCCTCTCCGCCTCTGCCGCCCACGATCGCGTGCGCCGATTGACCGAACGCGGGGTGATCCGCGGCATGACGCTGCGCGTCGACCCTGCGGCCATCGGCCGGGGGGTGCTGGGCTTCGTGTTCGTGGCGCTGGGTGGCCCTGCGGTCGAAGCCGGCTTCGTCGAGACGCTCCGTGCCGATCCGGCGGTGCTGGAATGCCACCACGTCACCGGCGACTGGTCCTATCTGCTGAAAGTGAGGGTCGCGGACATCGCCGGGCTCGAAGCCCTGCTCGGCCGGCTGAAGGCGACCGGCGCGCTCGTCCGCAGCCACAGCATGATCGCCCTCTCGTCGCCGAAGGACGACGGCGCCCCCTCGCCCTTTCCCGACACTGCGCCCCTTCCCGACGCCGCGCCCCTTCCCGACAGCGGCCCCATTGCCGGCCTGCCGCCTTCGGAGGTGACGTCATGACGCCGCTCGATGCCCTTCTCCGCGGCATGGCCCTCGGCCTTGCGGTCGCAGCCCCGGTGGGGCCGGTCGGCCTGCTCTGCCTCAGACGCGCGGTGACCGGCGGCTTCACCGCCGGGCTCGCCTCGGGCTTCGGGGTCGCCGCCGCCGATCTCGTCTATGCGGTGATTGCGGCCTTCGGCCTCGGCGCGGCGCTGGGGGTGGCGGCGATCGATCCGCTCTGGCCGCGGCTGGCCGGGGCCGCGCTGATCCTCTGGATCGGCCTGGGGGCGGTCCGCCGCGGCCGGGTGGTGCTCGCCAGCGGCGATGCCGGCCCTGCGGCCAGCACCGGCCGGGCCGGCCGCGACGTGCTCGGCGCCTTCCTGCTCACCCTCTCCAACCCGATGACCATCGCGAGTTTCGCGGGCCTCTTCGCCGGGCTCGGCCTGGGTGCCACGCCCGCGGGCGCCGGGCCCCTGGTGCCGGCCGCCCTGGCGACGGGGGTCTTCCTCGGCTCGCTCGGCTGGTGGGTGATGCTGTCGGCGGCCGGCAGCCGCTTCGGCCGCAGGCTCGGGGCCCGCAGCCTGGCCCGCATCGATATCGGGGCGGGGCTGGCGCTCATGGCCGGCGGGATCTGGCTGGCGGCCGAAGCCGCCGGCTGACCGGCTCAGGCTGCCCGGCCCAGGCTGATCGGCTCAGGCTGATCGGCTCAGGGCAGGCCGCGGACCAGCGCCAGCACCGCCGCGGCCGCCAGCGGCACCAGAATGGCGGCAAGCGCCAGCCAGGGGCGCCGTTTCGGCCGCCGGCGGGCCCTGGGCCGGCTGTCGTCGCGATGGGCGGTCTTCATCCGGGCCCTCAGAACCCGTCGAGTGCCAGGCGCAGGCGCGAGGTCAGCGCCTCGACCTCGCCGGCCGACAGCGCCGGCTCGGCCGGCGGCACCAGCGACGGCCAGGCCCGGGCCAGCTGGCGCAGATCGCCCGCCACCGCCTTCCAGCGGTCGGGATCGGCCTGCTGAAAACGCGGCTGGGCCTGGCGCAGGATGCCGATCACCACCTGCATGAAGCCCAGACTGTCCTGATAGCCGGCAGCATTGGTGATCCGCCCGCCGCTGATCGCCTGGCCGTATTCGGCGGCGATGGTGTCGAGCATCAGGCTCGCGACCTTAAGCCCGGTATGGATGTCGCGACGCTCTTCGACCGGCACCGAACCGGCGGCCGCCTTCAGCTTCGCCATCACCGCGTCGATCGCCGCCGAAACCTCGGCCGCAGGCTTTTGGGCTTCGGCCGCCGCGCGCACCGCATCCAGTTCGGCATCGAAGCCGGCGATGCCGCGGGCTGCGATCGACGGTGCGATCAGCGGATAGATATGCGCCGCCGGGTGGCGGAAATGAACCAGGGCCTCCTCGCGCCGGCCATCGGCGTAAAGCGCGCCGCCGACCCGCAGATGGCCTTCCACATAGCCCAGCTGGGCCACGAAATCGGGGGTCTGCAGCACCGCGGCCGCCGGCGCCGCCGCCGTGGTTGCCGCTGCCGCCGCCGGGACCGGCGCACCGGACAGGGTGACGCCCACAACCAGGGCGGCGCCAAGAACCAGGGCTGCGCGAGGGGCAATCCGGCGCGTGCTGCGGGTGTCGGTCATCCTGATGCTCCCGAAGGTGACGATCTTCGGGAAACATACGCTGCACGGCGGGGTTTCGTCGATGTCGGGTTTCGTCGCAGCCGCAAGCGTCCCGGCCGGCACGGATCAGAAGCCGGTTGTATACGGCCCCCGCACGGGTGCTATGCTTTTGCCCCCGACGCGCACCCGGCTCTTGGCGCGCCGCTCCGGACCTGCCATATCCGACGCCTGAACCATTCCCTCCCGTCCGAGGACCTCATGGAAAAGATTCCCGTCACCGTGCTCACCGGTTACCTGGGTGCCGGCAAGACCACGCTGCTCAACCGCATCCTGACCGAACAGCACGGCCGCAAATATGCCGTCATCGTCAACGAGTTCGGCGAGATCGGCATCGACGGCGACCTCGTCGTGGACGCGGACGAGGAAGTCTTCACCATGAACAATGGCTGCCTGTGCTGCACGGTGCGCGGCGATCTGATCCGGATCGTCGGTGCCCTGCTCAAGCGCTCGGGCAATCTCGACGGCATCCTGATCGAGACCACCGGCCTTGCCGAACCCGCACCGGTCGCCCAGACCTTCTTCCTGGACCGCGACATCGCCAGCCGCACCCAGCTGGACGGCGTGGTGACGGTGGTCGACGCGCTGAACCTTGAAAAGCGCCTGGTCGACGCGCCGGAAGCGGCCCAGCAGGTCGCCTTCGCCGACATCATCGTGCTGAACAAGACCGATCTGGTCGATGCCGACACGCTGGCGCGGGTGGAAGCCACCATCCGCCGGCTGAACCCGCTGGCGCAGATCCACCGCACCGAGCGCAGCAATGTCGCCCTGGATGCCATCCTCGGCCGCGGTGCCTTCGACCTGAAGCGCGCGCTGGCGCTGGAGCCGGACTTCCTGACCGAGGGCGACGGCCACCATCATCACCACGATCATGATCATGGCCACGACCACGGGCATGACCACCATGATCATGACCACGATCACGACCATGATCACGCCCCGGCCACGCCCGGCGTGCTGGCCCACGACCACGACCTGTCGATCTCCAGCCTGTCGCTGACCACCGACCAGCCGCTCGACAAGACGCTGTTCGAAAGCTGGCTCAGCATGCTGCTGATGACCAGGGGCCAGGACATCCTGCGCTTCAAGGGCATCCTGAACTTCGCCGGCCAGAACCGGCGCTTCGTGCTGCAGGGCGTGCACATGATCTCGGAAGGCACGCTCGACCGCCCCTGGGCGGAGGGCGAGACCCGGCGCAGCCGTCTGGTGATGATCGGCCGCGACCTGGATGCCGCCGAGCTGAAGCGGGGGTTCGATGGCAACGTTGCTTGATACCCCGGCACCCGACAGCTATTTCAGCCGCCTGGCCTCGCGCCGGCGCAGCGAGGATCTCGACGCCCCGGCCGTGGGTCTCGCCTTCGATCGCAAAGGTGAGGCCCTGGCCGTGGCGCTGGGCGACGGCAGCGTGCGGATCTTCCGGCGCAATGACGGCTTCACCCTGGGCTCGGCGGTTCAGGCCCACAAGGGCCAGGTGCTGTCCTTCGCCCGCGACATCGGCGCCGGCGCCTTCCTGACCGGCGGTGATGACGGCAAGGTCACCTCGGTCTCGGCCGAGGGCAGCGTCACCGTGCTGGCAGAGCTGGGGCGGCGCTGGGTGGAAGCCGTGGCGACGTCGCCTCAGGGCGGCCTTCGCGCGGCGGCGGCGGGCAAGCGCGTGGTGCTGATCGATCGCCAGGGCCGGATCACCGGCGATGGCGACGATCATCCGCGCACCGTCACGGGGCTCGATTTCCATCCCAAGGGCAAGCGGCTGGCCGTCGTCCATGGCGACGGGGTGACGCTCTGGTGGACGGCCTCGTTCGGCAAGTCGCCCAAACGGCTGCCGGTCGAGGGTCAGCTGATCGGCGGGCGGATCTCGCCCGATGGCGACTGGCTGGTCGCCGCCACCGGCGATTCCACCCTGAATGCCTGGCGCCTGGCCGATGGCCACAAGCTGCGTATGGCCGGCTATGACACCAAGGTGCGCAGCCTCGCCTTCACGCCCAATGGCCGGATGCTGGCGACCAGCGGCTCGTCGAACGTGATCGTCTGGTCCTTTGCCGGCCGCACCGGCCCCGAAGGCAAGGCCCCGACCGAAATCCCCCAGCCCTATGGCACGGGGGTGACGGCGGTGCTCTGGCATCCGAAATCGCCGACCCTGATGATCGGCTATGATCACGGGCTGGTGGTGGCGGTGCCGGGGGCCGGCACCGGCGCCCCGATCACCGAACCCTCGGGCAGCCCGGTCGTCGATATCGCGATCAGCGACGATGGCGACTGGCTGGCCGCGGTTACCGAAAACGGCCGGCTGACCGTGCTCGACATGCGCGCCCGCCAGACCGCCTGACGGCCTGCCACCGGATCACCCAGAACGAAGGGCCGGACGATCGCTCGTCCGGCCCTTCGTCTTGTCGTCGTCGCTGAACGTCTGCGATCACCAGGTGATGCGCACGCCCACCGTACCGGCCTGGTCGGCGACACCGTCGCCGAAGCGGCCACGCCACGAGGCATAGGCGCTGGTCGACCCGTCGACCGCCAGCACCGCCTCGACGACGGGATCGAAGGTCAGCTCGTTCTCGCGCGCCAGATCCAGGTTGTAGGCGCCCGCCGCCGTGCCGCCCAGCACGCCGGTCATGCTGTCGTCGCCGGTGGGGCTGCGATAGCCCATGCCCAGCGTCACCGCCGGCATCAGCACCGGGCCGCCCAGGTCGAAGCCGCGGCCGACCGTGACGCCGAGGCCGGTGCCGACCTCGCCCAGCCACAGCTCGTCGACCCGCGCATTCAGGCTGCCGGCGCCGGTTTCGGTATAGCCCTTCTGCTGCAGGCCGGTATAACCGACCCAGGCCTCGGGGCCGACCGACCAGCCGGAGACGTCATAGGTGGCGCCCAGCGCGATCCGGCTCTGCACGGTCAGACCCTCGGTCTCACCCTTCGCGGTGCGCAGCAGGCCCGGCAGGGCGATCACGCGGTCGGTCTCGCTCCAGCCATAGCCGACCGAGAGCGACCCATCCAGGTGGTAGCGATCCTTGGTATAGCCGCCATAGACGCCGAGGGTGGCCAGATCCGCCGTGCCCTCGCCCAGGCCGCCATCGGTCTTCGTGCTGCTGCGGCCATAGGCGGTGAAGCCGCCGACCCGCCAGCCCTCGCCGACGATGGTGTCGATACCGGCGATCACACCGCCGCCGCTCGCCCGATAGCCATAGCGCTCTGCCGTCGCGTCCCGATCCAGCCACTGGCCGAAACCGCGCACCCAGCCGCCGGTCTCACCACCCTCCATGCCCGGCAGGCGGGCAAGCGAGGCCAGGCTGGAACTGCCCGAGGTGACATCGGCCATCACGGTGGCGGCGGCCGCGAACTGGCGCGGCGCATCCATGGCCGCGGTCACGCCCGCACCGCCCTGGCGCACGGCGCCCAGGCGTGCCGACACCGTCCGGCCGATCTCGCCCAGCAGGGCCAGCGTCGCCTCGGCGGTGGCGGTGTTGCGGTCGGGGCTGAGCTGCGACAGCGCGCCGTCCATGCCCGAGCGGCCGACCACGTCGAGCGCGCGATAGACCGTCAGCGGATCGGTGGCGAAATCCTCGCCCACCAGGTTCCGGAAGGTCGTGCCCATCACCCGGCCGCGGTCAGATGTCGCCGCCAGCGTCATGGCATCGGCCCGGCTCGCGATCAGCAGGAAGGCGGCCTTGTCGACCTGGATCAGGCGGAAAACCAGCTTCTCGGGCAGAGGCTGGCCCTGCTCGTCCACCCGCTCGGTCAGGGTCGCGTCGTCATAGGTGACCTCTTTGCCGGTCAGCGCCAGGGCCTGATAGATCTCGTTGACCGAGGCACCGGGAGAGGCCGAGGCCAGAAGCGCGATGGCGCCCGCCACATGCGGCGTCGCCATCGAGGTGCCGTCCATTTCGTCATATTCGCCGTTGAACACCGACGAGACGATGCCCACGCCCGGCGCCATCAGCTCCACCAGTTCCGACTGGTTCGAGAACACGGCGATGATCTCGTCGCTGTCCACCGCGCCCACCGGAATGGCCCCGGTCAGGCAGGCGGGCGTCGAAACGGTGGTGGTGTGGTACTCGTTGCCCGAGGCCACGACATTGGCGATGCCCGAAGCCTGGGCCGTCTGGAAGGCTTCGGAAAGCGCCGCACCGCCGGGGGTCTGTTCGTCGCAGACGCCGGAATACTCACCGGCCCCCAGGCTCATATTCACCGCAACGACCCGGTACTGCCGGGCCAGCTCCATGACATGCGAATAGGCGCGGGTCAGACCGTCATTCAGGGCGCTGGCGCAATCAGGGTCGCCCTCGCCGCAGCCGTCTTCCTCGTCCCCGCCATCCGGGCTCTTGATCAGGATCGCCGCGATCTTCGCATCGGGGGCCACGCCATAGGCCTCGCCATTATTGCCGGCGATCGTGCCGGCGACATGGGTGCCGTGATTGGCGTCCGGATCGTCATAATCGGGGGTCGCCGTCCCCTCGCCGGTCGCAAAATCGGCACCGCCGCCGCAATCACCGGTCTGGCCACCGGCTGAAATGCCGACGCAGGCCTCGTCGACCACCTTGCCCTCAAGGAAGGGATGGCTGGTCTCGACGCCGCTGTCGATCACCACCACCACGGTACCCTGACCGGTGATGCCGCGCTCCCAAAGCGCGCGGGCGCCGATCATGTCCACCGAATTCATGATGCCGCCCGGCTGGTCGGCGCGGGCGGGCCCTGCGGGCACCAGGGCGGCCAGCCCGCCCGCCAGGGCGGTGCCGGCCACCAGGGCCGCGGTCAGACGGGAAGCAGGCAGACGGGAAGCAGGGCGGCGGCTCCGGCGGCCGCGGATCGATCCGACATTGATCATGGTCAGAGCGTACTCACACTCGCGAGGCACGGGCGGCGCCGCCACCCGGCCCCCGCATTTCGGGGGGTGTCACGCTCTCGTCATAGCCGATCCATGTAAACGGCGTGTAAACGGCGATCAACCGCGGTTTACCCGATACACGTGCAGTCCCGGGTGACACATTCTCGCCACAGTCGGCGGGGGCGCCGGCTCAGGCCAGGCGCTTCTCCAGGCGGATCTTGCCGATCATCATATGAAGGTCCCGGTCGCGGACGGTCGACCGGCCGACCGCCTGATAGCCGCGACGGCGGCAGAAGCCCAGCCCCCGTTCGTCGCCTTCCAGAACGTCGATCACGATCCGCTTGCGGCCGCGCTCTCCGGCAGCCTGTTCGAAGGCGGCCAGCAGGCGGCTGCCCAGCCCCCGCCCCCAGGCGCGCGGATCGACCCAGAGATCGGTCAGCTGCTCCCCCTCGGCATCGCCCACCGCCAGGCCCAGGACATGGCCGCCGACATCGGCGACCAGAATCCGCCCCGGCGTCTGGCGCAGCAGGGCGTCGAACATCTTGCCGTCGGCCATCGGTGCACGGGCCGACGACGGCAGCACGCTGCCGGGCCCCTTTTCCCAGGCGGCGACCCCCACACGGGTCACCGCGGCGGCATCGGTCGGCCGGCCTTCGCGGATGGCCACCGGCAGCTCGCGCTGGGGCGGACGCGCTGCCCCGCTCGTGTCGGATGAACCGGCTCGTCTGTCCATGGATAAGATCGCCTTCGTCCCTGTCTCGTTCTTTACCCGTGTCCCGTCGGGGATGTTCTCCCCGATCCATCGGGCGTCGCGGCGCGCGGGGAAGCCGGCTGTCCCAGTGTCGCAGATTGCCCGCCCGTGGATCAAATGAAGCTTCTATCCCCAACCCCGTTCGACGGCCAGTGTCGATTTGCCTGAGCCAACGACCGTTCATTCGAAAAGCACCTTTTGCGCGAACGAACGGTCTTCCGTCGCCGAACCGTCATCAAATGAAAACCGAACCTTCCTTTGAACCGATGACGTGGCGCGGACAGGATCAGGCCCATGAACACGACCCGCCGCCGTACCGAAATCCTGTCGCTCGTCCGCGAGACCGGCTATGCCGGCATCGACGCGCTGGCCGCCCGTTTCCGGGTGACGCCCCAGACCATCCGCCGCGACGTCAACGCGCTGTCCGATGACGGCCGGCTGAAGCGCATGCATGGCGGGGCGGCCTGGCCCGACCGCAACATCGCCTATGGCACCCGTCAGGTTCTGAACCTGGATGCCAAGCGCCGGATCGGGCGCGCCGTGGCGGCACTCATCCCCGACGGCGCCTCGGTCTCGCTCGGCATCGGCACCACGCCCGAACAGGTCGCCCGCGCGCTGGCGGAGCGGGAGGCCGCCTTCACCGTCATCACCAACAATGTCGCCATTGCCGCCCTGCTCTCAGAAACGCCCCGGATGGACGTGACCATTGCAGGCGGCCGGCTCAGCGATCGCGGCGTCACCGGAGAGGCGGCCGCGCGGGTCTTCGCCGCCTATCGGGTCGATTTCGGTATCGCCGGTGCGGGCGGCATCGATCCCGACGGCACCCTGCTCGACTTCACCCCTGACGAGGTGATCGCGCGTCAGGCTATCATGGCCCATTGCCGTCAGCGGGTGCTGATCGCCGATGCCACCAAATTCGGCCGCCCCGCCAGCGCCAGCGGCGGACGGATCGAGGACGCCCATCTTCTGGTCACCGATGCGGCCCTGCCGCCGGCGCTCGCCCGGCTGCTCGACACTGCCGGCACCCGCGTGATCGTCACCACCGCGGAGACCGCCGCATGACAGCGCCTCAGCCCTCCCCCACCGGTATCGGCCTTGATCTCGACGGCATCACCCGCCGCTGGGCGGGGGTGACCGCACTCGACGGCGTGTCGGTCCGGGCAGAGCCTGGCGAGATGCTGGTGCTGCTCGGCCCCTCGGGCTGCGGCAAGTCGACCACGCTGCGGATCATCGCCGGCCTGGACCAGCCCGACGAGGGCCGGGTGCTGATCGGCGGCCGCGACGTCACCCGCGACGGGCCGGCGGCCCGTGGCCTGGCCATGGTGTTCCAGTCTTACGCCCTGTTCCCGCATCTGGATGTCGCCCGCAACATCCTGTTCGGGCTGGAGGTGCGCGGGGTTCCGGCCGCGGAACGTCGCAGGCGTCTGGCCGAAGCGGCCGATCTTCTGGGTCTCGGCCAGCTGCTCGACCGCAGGCCCTCTCAGCTGTCGGGCGGGCAGCAGCAGCGTGTGGCGCTGGCCCGTGCGCTGGTCGCCCGGGCGCCGCTCTGCCTGATGGACGAGCCGCTGTCCAATCTCGATGCCCGGCTCCGGGCCGAGATGCGGCGAGAGATCCGCGCCCTGCAGCAGCGCCTGGGCCTGACCATGGTCTATGTCACCCATGATCAGGCCGAAGCGATGAGCATGGCCGATCAGGTGGTGCTGATGAATGGCGGCCGCATCGAACAGGCCGCCCGGCCCGACCGGCTCTACGACCGCCCCGAAACCGTCTTCGCCGCCCGCTTCATCGGCCAGCCGCCGATCGGGCTGATCGCGCCGGCCCGGGCGCCCGGTCTGCTGGCCGGGGCACGGGCCGAAGACATCCGCCCCACCCCGCCCGGCACACCGATCGCCGCCGCCGATACCCTGGCCGGCCGGGTCGCCGAGCGTGAATATCTGGGGGCGGATGCGATCCTCGGCATCGATCTCGACGGCTACGCGCCGGGCGCCGGCCGTCTCACCGCCCGGGTTCCGGGCCACCATGCCATCGCGCCCGGCACCGCCGTGGCGCTGACCATCGCCCCCGGCCGGCTGCACGTCTTCGACGCTGCCACCGGCCGGCGCGTCGACCCGCCGGCCGGCACCGCGGCCGACCTGCTCAGACCCTGATCCTGCCTGCTCACCGGAGAACCGCACCCATGTTCCGCACCGTCACCGGCACGCTGGCTGCCGCCCTGCTGGCCTCGACCATGGTCGCCGGCAGCGCCTTTGCCGCAGACAAGACCACGCTCGACTTCTACTACCCGGTCGCCGTCGGCGGGCCGATCACCAAGATCATCGACGGCTATGTCGCGGCCTTCGAAGCCGAACATCCCGAGATCGACGTCAACCCGATCTATTCGGGCAGCTATCAGGACACGGTCACCAAGGCGCTGACCGCCTTCAAGGGCGGCGACGCGCCCGAGGTCGCGGTGATGCTGTCGACCGACATGTACACGCTGATCGACGAGGGCGCGATCGTCGCCTTCGACGACATCGCCACCACCGACGCCCAGAAGGCCCTGCCGTCCAAATTCTATCCGGCCTTCATGGCCAACAGCCAGGCCGGCGGCAAGACCTGGGGCATCCCCTTCCAGCGCTCCACCATCGTCGCCTTCTGGAACAAGGAGGCCTTCCGCGAGGCCGGTCTCGACCCCGAAAAGGGCCCCGACAGCTGGGACGAATACGTGGCCATGGGCCACAAGCTGACCCGCACCGACGCCTCGGGCAATGTCACCCGCTGGGGCGTGCAGATCCCGTCCTCGGGCTTCCCCTACTGGCTGTTCCAGGCGCTGACCACCCAGAACGACGTCGAGCTGGCCAGCGATGACGGCACCGTCACCCATTACGACGACCCGAAGGTGGTCGAGGCGCTGACCTTCTGGCGCGACCTGTCGGCCAAGGAGAAGATCCACGCCCCCGGCATCGTGGAATGGGGCACCACGCCGCGCGACTTCTTCGAAGGCAAGGCGGCGATGATCTGGACCACAACCGGCAACCTGACCAATATCCGCAAGAACGCGCCCTTCGACTTCGGTGTCGGCATGCTGCCGGCCAAGGCACGCCGCGGCTCGCCCACCGGCGGCGGCAATTTCTACGTCTTCTCCAGCGCCACCGACGCCCAGAAGGCGGCCGCAGCCACTTTCGTCACCTGGATGAGCACGCCCGAGCGCGCTGCACAATGGGGCATCGACACGGGCTATGTCGCCGTGCGCCCCGATGCCTGGCAGACCCCGGCGATGCAGGATTATGTGAAGGGCTTCCCGGCCGCTGCGGTCGCCCGCGACCAGCTGGACTATGCGGTCGCCGAGCTGTCGACGCATGAAAACCAGCGCGTGACCACTGCCCTCAACAACGCACTGCAGGCGGTGTTGACCGGTGCCGCCGAGCCGAAGCCGGCGCTGGAGGCGGCCCAGGCCGAAGCCACCCGCATCCTCCGCCCCTATCGCTGAGCTGCCGTCCCGCGGGCCCGGTCCCTGCCTGCGCGCAGGGGCCGGGCCGGCTCCGTTTTTCGACCGCCACCGGATCGCCGCCGATGACCTTCCGCCGCACCCATCTACTGCCCGCCAGCCTGATGCTGCTGCCGGCGGTCGTCCTGCTCGCCGCCTTCACCCATGTGCCGGCGGTGCAGACCTTCGTCACGGCGCTCTATTCCACACCCAAGGGGGCACGGCCGTCGAAATTCATCGGCCTCGACCATTATCTCTGGCTGCTCGACGATCCGGCCTTCCTGAAGGCGCTCTGGAACAATCTGATCTTCGCCCTCTGCACCGTGCCCGCCACCATCCTGATCTCGCTCGGCATGGCGATGCTGGTGTCGTCGAAGATCCGCGGCCGCGGCCTCGCCCGGCTCGCCTTCTTCACGCCCACCGTACTGCCGATGATCGCGGTCGCGAATATCTGGCTGTTCTTCTACACCCCCTCCTACGGTCTGCTCGATCAGTTGACCGGGCTTGCGGGCTTCGGCGCCACCAACTGGCTGGGCCAGCAGGAAACGGCGCTGGGTGCGGTGATCGTGGTGGCGATCTGGAAGGAGGCCGGCTTTTTCATGATCTTCTACCTGGCCGCCCTCACCCAGATCCCGCCCCAGCTGATCGAGGCGGCGACGCTGGAAGGCGCCGGTCCCTGGTCGCGGTTCCGGCGGGTGATCTGGCCGCTGGTCGCGCCCACCACGCTGTTCGTGCTGGTCAACGCCATCATCAATGCCTGCCGCATGGTGGACCATGTGATGATCATGACCCGCGGCGGCCCCGACAACGCCACCATGCTGCTGCTGCTCTATGTCTATGAAACCGGCTTCCGCTTCTGGGACACGGGCTATGCGGCGGCGATCTCGGTGGTGCTGCTGATCATTCTGGCGCTGGTGGGCATCGGCCAGTTCGTGCTGCTCGACCGGAAGGTGCATTATCGATGACCGCGACCACGCCCCCGCCCGCGTCCCGCGTCCCGGCCGGACCTGCCACCCGCCTGCCCCGGCTGGTCGCCCGCCTGCCCCGGCTGGTCGACCTCGGCGCCTGGCTGCTCGCCTTCATCTGGGCGGCGCCCCTGCTCTATGCGGTCTGGACCGCCTTCCACCCCGGCGCCTATGCCACCCGCTTCGACCTGACGGCGCCGCTCACCCTCGACAATTTCCGTGCAGCCTGGGAAGCGGCCCCCTTCCCGCGCTACATGCTGAACACCGTGATGCTGGTCACCGGCACGCTGGCCGCCCAGCTGGTGATCGGCACGCTGGCCGCCTTCGCCTTCGCACGGCTGCGGTTTCCGGGCCGTAACCTGCTGTTCCTGGGCGTCCTGGTCCAGCTGACCATCATGCCCGACGTGCTGATCGTGCAGAATTACGCGACGCTCGAAAAGCTGGGTCTGGTCGACACCATCACCGGCATCGCCATTCCCTATGTCTCCTCGGCCTTCGGCATCTTCCTGCTCCGCCAGACCTTCATGACCATCCCGAAAGAGCTGGACGACGCCGCGCGGCTTGAAGGCTGCAGCCTGCCCGGCCTGCTCCGCCGGGTGTATATCCCGCTGGCGAAGCCGGTCTATGTCGCCTATGGCCTGGTGTCGATCAGCCACCACTGGAACAATTTCCTCTGGCCGCTGGTCGTGGCGCGCTCGGTCGAAACCCGGCCGCTGACGGTGGGGCTCGCCGTCTTCGCCTCCACCGATCAGGGCATCGACTGGTCGATCATCACCGCCGCCACCCTGCTGTCGGCCGCCCCCCTGCTGATCGCCTTCCTGATCTTCCAGCGGGCCTTCGTGCAGTCGTTCATGCGGGCGGGGATCAAGTAAACCGGCTGCGGGCATTCATCATATCTTCACCATAAAAATCGCATCCGGCTGATACTTTGTCAGAATTCTACAACATACGATCGCGTCATTCGATCTTGATCATCGTATGATTGACCGACACCCCGATCACATACCAGGATCTGCAAACAGACTGGACGCGGAACCGCGGTCGCCGAAGCCCGGGGCCGCACTTCGAAGATGTGATGGGGAGATCGACCTTGACCGATATCATCGGCACGGCAGGCAATGACACGCTGACCGGCACCACCGCGAACGAAACCTTCTATGGCCTCGAGGGTCAGGACGTGATCACCGGCGGTGGCGGCAACGACACCTTCGACGGCGGCGCCGGCAATGACAGGATTACCGCCGGCAGCGGCACCGACATCCTCGATGGCGGCGACGGAGACGACATCCTCGTGGGCGGCGCCGGTGCCGATGTGATCGACGGCGGCACCGGCTACGACCGGGTCAGCTACGCCGATTATACGACCAGCCTGACCATCGACCTCGCCGCCGGCACGGCCTCCGACGGCGACCAGTTCACCAATGTCGAAGGCGCCATCGGCGGCAGCGGCGACGACACCATTATCGGCGATGGTGGGGCAAATATCATTGATGGCGGATTTGGGGCCGACATAATCAATGGTGGCGACGGCTTCGACACCCTCACCTTCACAGATCTTTACGGCAATCCCTCCACGACCCGGCAAACCAAGGTCACCGTCACCCTGACCGTAGACCCCGTGACCGGTATATCCATCGGCACCACCAGCGATGGTGACCAACTGACCTCGATCGAAGGTGTGATCGGCGGTGACGCCAACGATGAGTTGACCGGCAACGCCTATGACAATGTCCTCGACGGTGGTAAGGGCCAAGACAAACTGGATGGCGGCGACGGCAACGACTATGTGAGCTATGCCTACCGCACCGATCTGGAACCCGTCACCGCCAATCTCGCAACCGGCGCCAATAGCGACGGCGACATCTTCGTCTCCATCGAGAATCTGATCGGTGGTGCGGGCGCCGACCAATTGACCGGCAATGACCTCAACAACATCCTCGACGGCGGCCTGGGTGCAGACACCCTCGACGGCGGCGACGGCGTCGACACCGTCAGCTACTCCGACCGCACCACCACCGTCACGGCCAACCTCGCGACGGGTGCCAATACGGACGGAGACACGTTCATCTCGATCGAGAGCCTGACCGGGGGTTGGGGCGACGACGCCCTCACCGGAGATGCCGGCGCCAATGTGCTGGACGGCGGCGCCGGCGACGACACGCTGAACGGCGGTCTCGGCGACGACTTCCTGAACGGTCGTGATGGTGCGGACACCATCGATGGCGGCGCCGGTTTCGATACCGTCAGCTTCTTCGGCGCCGGCGCCGGCATGCGCATCGACCTCACCACCGGGCAGGCGGGTGAAGGGAATTATGCGGGATTCTCCACCGGCACGCCGATCGATCAGCTTCAGAATGTCGAAGCCATCCTCGGCAGCGACCATAACGACGTCATCTTCTCGATCGACGGTGCCCGGATCGACGGTGGCCGCGGCAACGACATCCTGATCAGTTCGGCCGGCAGCGACACGCTCATCGGCAATGAGGGCCTGGACGGGGTCGCCTACCTCCAGGCTGCAAGTGGCGTGACGGCCAGTCTTGCCACGGGCATGGGCACGGCCGGTGAGGCGAATGGCGACATCTATACCGGCATCGAAAACCTCTACGGCAGCCAGTTCGACGACGTGATCACGGGCAATGACGGCGCGAACACGCTGGTCGGTTATGCCGGTGACGATACGATCAGCGGCGGGCTTGGCGACGACATCATCTATGGTGGCGCAGGCGTCGATCAGATTGACGGCGGCGACGGCACCGATACCTTCGTGGCAACCGATGCCACTGCCGGCATGACCATCGACCTTGCCAGCGGCACCACCTCGGACCAGGACACCCTCACCTCCATCGAGAACGTCACCGGCACCACCTTCAACGACACCATCATTGGCGATGCCGGCGACAATCGCCTGAGCGGCAGCGGCGGCGACGACATCCTGATCGGTGGTCTGGGTGAAGATGCCCTGATCGGCGGCGACGGCTTCGACTTCGCCAGTTATCAGGACCGCATGACGGGCGTCACCGTCTTCCTGGGCGCCACTGAAGGGAACGAGGATCGCTTCGCCTCGATCGAAGGGCTGATCGGCGGCAGCGGCGACGACATCTTCAACGGCACCAGCATCGACAACATCTTTATCGGTGGTGACGGAAATGATCGGCTGGCCGGTGCGGATGGTGACGACGTTCTGACCGGCGGCAATGGCGACGATCTGCTGCGCGGCGGCAACGGCGCCGACACACTGGATGGCGGCGCGGGCACTGACACCATCAGCTATGTCGAACAGCATGTCGATCTGACCATCGACCTCTCAACCGGCACTGCGCCGCATGACGACACGCTGATCTCGATCGAAAACGTGATCGCCGGCACCGAGAACGACACCGTCACCGGCGATGGCGGCAACAACCAGCTTGACGGCTATTCCGGAGATGATCTACTGGCGGGCGGCAATGGCGACGACATTCTGCTCGGCAACACCGGCAATGACACGCTGTCGGGCGGTGACGGCGACGATGTCCTGATCGGCGGTTCCGGCCGCGACATCATGACCGGCGGCGACGGTGCCGACCGCTTCGTGTTCCAGTCACTCACCGACAGCAACGCCGGCACCAGTTCGCGTGACCGGATCATGGATCTCGATATCGCCGCCGGCGACCGGATCGACCTCTCCACCTTCGATATCGATCCGTCAACCAGCGCTCACGAGACGATGACCTATATCGGCAGCAGCGCGTATACGGGCACGGCCGGCGAGGTGCGCATCACTGCCTCCGTCAATGCCGGCTATACCAGCGTCGGCATTGACACCGACGGTGATGGGACAAGCAACTTCCTCTTCGAGGTCGCCCTGCCCGTGGCGGACTTCTCGGCCGACGCCTTCCTGCTCTGACCTTCGGCAGGCAGCGCAGACCCGGCGGCCCGCGGTTGTCATCAGCCGCGGGCCGTCTTCCTGTCTGCGCACCATCAGAACCGGGCGTGCACGCTGCCGCATCCCATTCCGCGCAAAAAGTTCATTAAACTCTCGTTAACCATGACATGATCACCTGTTTGATCTGTCAGCGCATTTTTAACACCATTGGTATTAACGTAAAATTTCCATCTTTCCTTTTAGTTGACTGACCATCCAGACACACATCAACATGCCCGCATCATGTGCCCCGCAGGCGAGGGAACGGCGGCATGGCGACCTACACCGGTACCGATGCGAACAACATCATCAACGGCACGTCCGGCGACGACACCCTTCTGGGCCTGGGTGGCGACGACACGCTCAGGGGCCGTGCGGGTAACGACATCATAGATGGTGGTACAGGCGATGATCGCCTCCTCGGGGAAGCCGGGGACGATACGATTTACGGCGGCGACGGCGCCGACGACATCGATGGGGAAGCCGGGGACGATACGATTTACGGCGGCGAAGGCGCCGATGCCATCAGCGCCGGAGACGGCAACGACACCGTCTACGGCGACGGCGGGGACGACGAGATCGAAGGAGGCGCCGGCCAGGACATGATCCATGGCGGCGACGGCGCCGACATGATCGAGGCCGGAGACGGCAACGACACCGTCTACGGCGACCAGGGTGACGACAGCATCCTCGGCGGCGAAGGCGACGACATCATCGATGCCGGCGCCGGGGCGGATTTCCTTGAAGGCGGTCTGGGCAACGATACCCTCACCGGCGGCGCCGGCGCGGATCTGATCGTCGGCGGCGAGCTGGCCCTGCCCGCCGACACCACCGATCTCTACGACCCTGCCGAGGATGCCGACACGGCCTCTTACGCCGGCTCGGCAGCGGGGGTGACGGTCGATCTGGCCAACCGCCAGGCGATCGAGGGAAGCTGGGCCGGCTTTGCCGGCGGCGCGACGGTCATCGTCGCCGATGCCGTCATCGGTGCGGGGGGCGATGCCGAAGGCGATGTGCTGGTCGGCATCGAAAACCTGGAAGGCTCCGCCCATGACGACGTGCTCGGCGGCGATGACGGCGTCAACACGCTCTCAGGCGGCGCCGGCGACGACCTGCTGCGCGGCGGCCTCGGCGCCGATACGCTCGACGGCGGCGACGGTCTCGATACCGCCAGCTATGCCGGTCGCACCACCTCGGTCACGGCGGATCTCGCGACCGGTCTCAACACCGACGATGACGTCTTCATCGGCATCGAAAACCTGACCGGTGGCGGCGGCAACGATGTCCTGACCGGCGATGACGGCGTCAACACGCTTTCGGGCGGCGACGGCGACGACGTGCTGCGCGGCGGTCTGGGTGCCGATACGCTCGCGGGCGGCGACGGTACCGATACCGCCGATTACGGCGAGCGCACCACCACCGTTGTCGCCAACCTCGCGACCGGTACGGCCCCCGACGGCGACAGCTTCAGCAGCATCGAAAACCTGACCGGCGGCAGCGGCGACGACAGCCTGACCGGCGATGACGGCGCCAACACGCTCTCAGGCGGCGACGGCGACGACCTGCTGCGCGGCGGCCTGGGTGCCGACATGCTCGCGGGCGGCGACGGTACCGATACCGCCGATTACGCCGAGCGGACCACTACCGTCATTGCCGATCTCGCAACCGGCACGGCCTCCGACGGTGACAGCTTCAGCAGCATCGAAAACCTGACCGGCGGCAGCGGCGACGACCAGCTCGGCGGCGATGACGGCGACAACGTCCTCACGGGCGGCGCGGGGGACGACCTTCTGCGCGGCGGCCTGGGCGCCGATACCCTCATCGGCGGGGACGGCACCGACACCGCCAGCTATGCCGACAGCACCACCGACATCACCGCCGACCTCACCCAGGGCACCGCCACGGGTGGCGACAGCCTGACCGGTATCGAGAACCTCACCGGCGGCAGCGGCAACGACACGCTGATCGGCGATGACGGCGTCAACACGCTTGCGGGCGGCGACGGCAACGATGTGCTCCGCGGCGGCCTCGGTGCCGACACGCTCGATGGCGGGGCGGGTCTCGACATCGCCAGCTATGCCGACCGCACCGGGGGGATCGAAGCCACGCTCGGCGGTACCGTTCCCGACGGCGACACCCTGATCTCGATCGAGGGCCTGGAAGGCAGTGCCGGCAATGACCGCCTGACCGGCAGCGACACTGACGACATCCTGATCGGCGGCGCCGGCGACGACATCCTCGACGGCGGCTTTGGCGCGGACGAGCTGGCGGGCGGCGACGGTTTCGACATGGTCAGCTATGCCGACCGCAGCGATGATCTGACCGTCGAACTGGATGGCGAGAACCCGGATGGCGATCTGCTGACCGGGATCGAGGGCGTCATCGGCGGGTCGGGCGCCGATACGCTCATCGGCGATGCGGGCGACAACAGGCTCGAAGGCCGGGATGGCGACGACACCCTCGACGGGGGCGATGGCGATGACGAGCTGGCCGGTGGCGACGGCGATGACCTTCTCGCAGGTGGCGCTGGCGCCGACAGTCTCGAAGGTGGCGGTGGTTTTGACACGGCAGACTACGGCGGGGCGACCAGCGGCGTACATGTCGACCTGATCTCCGGTGGATCGGGCGGAGACGCGGCGGGTGACCAGTACTCGGGCATCGAAGCGATCATCGGCTCCTATCACGCAGACATCATCGCCGGCAGCAATCAGTCCGACACCATCGACGGCGGTAGCGGCAATGACACCGTTGAGGGCCGTGATGGCGACGACGTTCTCCGCGGCGGCGCCGGCTCCGACACCCTCATGGGCGGCCGCGGCGCCGACCGGCTGGAAGGAGGTTCCGGATCCGACACCGCCAGCTATGCCGATGCGGCCGCGGGCGTTTCCGTCAGCCTGGTGTCGGGTGGCATCGGCACGGCCGCTGATGACGAAGCGGTCGGCGACGTGCTTGTCGGCATCGAAAACCTCACCGGCAGCGCCCATGACGATCTGCTGATCGGCAATACCGGCAACAACCGCCTGACCGGCGGTGCCGGCGACGACCTGCTTCAGGGCGGGCTCGGCCGCGACACCCTGGACGGCGGCGACGGCATCGACCTGGCCGACTATGCCGATCGCACCGGCCCGGTCGTGGTGAACCTCGCCACCGGAGCCAATCCGGACAGCGACACATTCATCTCGATCGAGGGCGTGCGCGGCGGCGGCGGCAACGACACCCTCACCGGCGATGCCGGGGACAACCGGCTTGAAGGCGGCGATGGCGACGACATCCTGGCGGGCGGCGCCGGCGCCGACACCCTCGACGGCGGCGCGGGCATCGATACGGTCGATTACAGCGGCGAGACCGGCGATCTCACCATCGACCTCGCCGATGGCACCGGGCCGGATGGTGATACGCTGATCGACATCGAGGCCGTCATCGCCGGCAGCGGCAATGACAGCCTGACCGGCGATGACCGGGACAACAGCCTGGCCGGCGGCGCCGGCGACGACACGCTGAACGGCGGTGCGGGCGCCGATACCCTCGATGGCGGCGATGGGCTCGACACGGTCAGCTATGACGGCCGCGACAGCGGCGTCGAGGTCGATCTCACGACCGGCGCCAATTCCGACGGCGACACGCTGATCTCGATCGAGAACCTGACCGGCACCGCCTATGACGACATCCTCACCGGCTCGGCCGGGGCCAATGTCATCCGCGGTCTGGGCGGCAACGACCTGCTGGCCGGCGGCGCGGGCGACGACACGCTCGACGGCGGCGACGGTATCGACACCGCCAGCTATGCCGCAGCCGCCGCAGCCGTGACCGCGAACCTTTCAACCGGCACCGCCACCAGCGGCACCGACCAGGACACGCTGATCGCGATCGAAAACCTGGTCGGCTCCGATTTCGACGACAGCCTGACCGGCGATGCCGGCGACAACGCCTTCACCGGCGGCCTGGGAGACGATAGCATCGACGGCGGCGACGGCACCGACACCGTCAGCTATGCCACCGCCGCAGCGGGTGTGACCGTGAACCTCGGCGCCGGCACGGCGACCGGTGAGGGCGCGGATACGCTGATCTCGATCGAGAACGTCACCGGCTCGGCCTTCGACGACATCCTCACCGGGTCGGATGGCGCAAACGTCATCGATGGTGGCGACGGCATCGACACGGTCAGCTATGACGGCCGCGACAGCGGCGTCGAGGTCGATCTCACGACCGGCGCCAATTCCGACGGCGACACGCTGATCTCGATCGAGAACCTGACCGGCACCGCCTATGACGACATCCTCACCGGCTCGGCCGGGGCCAATGTCATCCGCGGTCTGGGCGGCAACGACCTGCTGGCCGGCGGTGCGGGCGATGACACGCTCGACGGCGGCGACGGCATCGACACCGCCAGCTATGCCGCAGCCGCCGCGGCCGTGACCGCGAACCTCTCGACCGGCACCGCCACCATCGGCACCGACCAGGATACGCTGATCGCGATCGAAAACCTGGTCGGCTCCGATTTCGACGACAGCCTGACCGGCGATGCCGACGACAACGCCTTCACCGGCGGCCTGGGAGACGACAGCATCGACGGCGGCGACGGTATCGACACCGTCAGCTATGCCACCGCCGCAGCGGCGGTCTCGGTCGACCTCGCCGCCGGCAGCGCGGATGACGGCAGCGGCGGAACCGACAGCCTGACCGCGATCGAAAACGTCATCGGCTCCGATTTCGACGACCTGCTGGCCGGCGATGGCGGTGCGAACCGGCTGGAGGGCGGCGACGGCACCGACACGGTCAGCTATGCCGCGGCCGCCACCGCGGTGACGGTCGATCTGGCCGCCGGGATCGCAACCGGCGACGGCGCCGACATGCTGACCTCGATCGAAAACGTCACCGGCTCGGCCTTCGACGACACGCTCGGCGGAACGGCCGGCAACAACATCCTCAACGGCGGTCAGGGCCTCGACACGGTCAGCTATGCCACAGCCGCCACCGCGGTGACGGTCGATCTGGCCGCGGGGGCCGCAACCGGCGACGGCACCGACACGCTGATCGCGATCGAAAACGTCATCGGCTCGGCCTTCGACGACATGCTCAGCGGCGATGCCGGGAACAACGTCCTCGACGGCGGCGACGGCATCGACACCGTCAGCTACGCTGGCGCAACCGGCGCCGTCACGGCGGATCTCGGCACGGGTACCGTCACCGGTGCCGACGGCACCGACAGCCTGACCGGGATCGAGAACCTCATCGGTTCCGCCTTCGACGACACGCTTGCCGGCGATGCCGGCGCCAACACCCTGGATGGTGGCGACGGCATCGACACCGTCAGCTATGCCGCGGCGGCCGCGGCTGTCTCGGTCAGCCTGGCCGCAGGCACGGCAACCGGCGACGGCACCGACACGCTGATCGCCATCGAAAACGTCACCGGCTCGGCCTTCGACGATACGCTCGGCGGCAACGCCGGCGACAACATCCTCGACGGCGGCGCCGGCACCGACACCGTCAGCTATGCCGATGCCACAGGCGCCGTGACCGTGGATCTGGAGGCGGGCGAAGCCTCCGGCGACGGCGCCGATACGCTGATCTCGATCGAAAACGTCACCGGCTCGGCCTTCGACGATACGCTCAGCGGCACGGCCGGCGTCAATGTCATCGACGGCGGTGCGGGCTTCGACACGGTCAGCTATGCCGCCGCCTCGGCCGATATGCGCATCGACCTCACCACCGGCCAGGCCGGTGCCGGCAATTTCGCCGGCTTCACCGCCGGCGCGCCGATCGATCAGCTCTCCAATGTCGAGGCGGTGATCGGCAGCGCGCAGAACGACGTCATCCTGGCCATCGACGGTGCCCGGCTCGACGGCGGCGATGGTAACGACCTGCTGATCGATGCCGCCGGCAGCGAGACCTTCATCGGCGGCGCGGGCATCGACGGGGTTTCCTACCGCGCCGCCACCACCGGCATCGCGGTCGAGCTCGCCACAGGCAGCGGCACGGCGGGCACGGCGACCGGCGACAGCTACAGCTCGATCGAAAACGTCTACGGCAGCGGCTTCGACGATGTCATCACCGGCGATGAGGCAGCCAACGTTCTTGCCGGCTACGACGGCGACGACGACCTTCGGGGCGGACTCGGCGACGACGTCCTTTATGGCGGTGCGGGCGCCGACCGGATCGACGGCGGCGACGGTATCGACACCTTCGTGGCGACCGATGCACAGGGCTTCATGACCATCGATCTGGCCGGCGGCACCACCTCGGACCAGGACCAGCTGATCTCGATCGAGAACGCCACCGGCACGGCCTTCGACGATGTGATCATCGGCACCGACGGCGAGAACCGTTTGAGCGGCAGCACAGGCGACGACCGGTTGATCGGCGGGCTGGGCCAGGATGCCCTGATCGGCGGCGACGGTTTCGACACCGCCAGCTATGAAGACCGCACCACCGGCGTTACGGTCAATCTGGGCGAGACCCAAGGCAATGAAGACCTCTTCTCCTCGATCGAAGGTCTGATCGGCGGCAGTGGCGACGACGTCCTGAACGGCACCAGCATCGCCAACATCTTCGAGGGCGGCGACGGCGACGACCGTCTGGCCGGCGCCGATGGCGACGACATCCTGCGCGGCGGCGCCGGAGACGACCTGCTGCGCGGCGGCAACGGCGCCGACCGCCTGGAAGGCGGTGCCGGCAGCGACACCGCCAGCTATATCGAACAGACCACCGGTCTCACCATCGACCTGGCCGCGGGCAGCAGCAGCGAGGGCGACCAGCTGATCGATATCGAAAACGCGATCGGCGGCCAGGGTGACGACCTCATCGTCAGCGGCGCCGGCGCCAGTCTCATCGACGGCCACACCGGCACCGACACCGTCAGCTACCAGGCCTTCACCGCCGACCTCACCGTCACGCTGGGCGGCACCAACAGCGTCGGCGATACCCTGACCTCGATCGAGAACCTGATCGGCGGCAGCGGCAACGACATCCTGACCGGCGATGCCGGCGACAACGGCCTCGCTGGCGGCCTGGGCGACGACAGCCTGGCCGGCGGCGCCGGCAACGACCTGCTCGACGGCGGCGACGGCATCGACACCGCCAGCTATGCCGGCGCCGCAGCCGCCGTGGTCGCCGACCTCACCACCGGCACCGCAACCATCGGCACCGAACAGGATACGCTGACCTCGATCGAGAACCTGATCGGCACCGATTTCGACGACACGCTGGCCGGCGATGCCGGCGACAACACCCTCGACGGCAGCGACGGCACCGATACCGTCAGCTATGCCACCGCCGCAGCGGCTGTGACCGTCAATCTCGGCGCCGGCACGGCGACCGGTCAGGGTACGGATACGCTGATCTCGATCGAGAACGTCGCCGGTTCGGCCTTCGACGACGTCCTCACCGGGTCTGATGGCGCAAACGCCATCGATGGTGGCGACGGCTTCGATACGCTGTCTCTTCAGAATGCCGCGGCAGGCGTCCTGGTCGATCTTGTTGCCGGGCAGGCTGGCTATGGTGACTATCGCGGTTTCACCACAGGCGCGACGATCGACACGATCTCCGGCATCGAAAAGGTGGTGGGCAGCACAAATTGGGATACGGTCGTCGCCTCCGGCGATACGACGTTCGAAGGCGGCGACGGTTACGACCTCTATTTTGCCTCCACAGGCATTGATACGGTCGATGGTGGTGCGGATGGCGATACCGTCGTTTTCGGCTCCATGACCGATCTGAGCATTACGGAAGGCGTCGATATCGATCTCTCGACCGGCACCTTCCTCGGTGCTCTGGCAGCTGGCGACAGCTATACCTCGATCGAGCGCTTTGCCGGCACCATCGCCGACGACCGGATGATCGGTGGCGATGGCAATGATATTCTCCAGGATCACTTCCTCTCGGGTGTGATGAACACCGGCAACGATCATCTGGAAGGGCGTGGCGGCGACGACGATCTCCGCGGTCTCAGCGGTGACGATGTCATGCTCGGTGGCGACGGCGACGACCTGCTTTGGGACACCACCGGCGCCGATCTGCTCGACGGCGGCGACGGCAACGACACGGCCTACTACAACACGATGAATGCCGTCGTCGATCTGGCGACAGGCGACAACAACCAGAACGACACGCTGATCTCGATCGAGAATCTCAGGGGATATAGCGGCGCCGATATCTTCTCGGGCGATGCCGGCGTCAACATCCTCCGCGGCGAAGGCGGCAACGACATCCTCAACGGCCGCGGCGGCGCCGATACGCTGGACGGTGGCGACGGTATCGACACCGCCAGCTATGCCGATCACACCCAGGGCGTCACCGTCGATCTGGCCCAGGGAACGGCGTCCGACGGCGATACCCTGATCTCGATCGAAAATGTCGTCGGCTCGGCCTTCGACGACACGCTCGGCGGCACCGCCGGCGACAACACCCTCAACGGCGGCGACGGCACCGATACCGTCAGCTATGCCGCCGCCGCAGCAGCCGTGACCGTCGACCTCGGCGCCGGCACGGCGACCGGTCAGGGTACGGATACGCTGATCTCGATCGAGAACGTCACCGGTTCGGCGTTTGACGACACGCTCACCGGTGGCGATGGCGTCAATGTCATCGAGGGTGGCGCGGGTGACGACACCATCTTCCGCAGCGACGGTGCCGACGTCATTGATGGCGGGGACGGGTTGGATACGCTGAATTACGCAGACGCGACGTCCGGCGTCATCTTCGACATGGTGAATGGACTGGCGGGCTACCGTGTAGGGTACACGAACGATTATGCCACCACTGACATCGATCAGGTTGAGGGCATCGAGCGTGTCATCGGCGGTCAGTTCAACGACACAATGATGAGTTCATCCGATGGCGCCGTCTTCATCGGCGGCGGCGGCGACGATGGCCTGGTGGCAGGGGCTGGTATCGATATCTTCGACGGCGGCGACGGCAGAGACGCCGTTCTGTTCCGAGACAGCACCGAAGCGGTAAAGGTCGATCTTGCAGCTGGAACCGGCCTGGGTGGTCTGGCAGAAGGCGACCAATACGTCTCGGTCGAAATCGCGTTCGGCAGCCTTGCAGACGACGAACTGGCCGGCACATCCGGGGACGACATGCTGGTCGGCTGGGACGGCGATGATGTCATCTACGGCCGGGATGGCGACGACATCCTGAGCGGTTATCGCGGTGTGGATATTGTGGACGGCGGCGATGGCAATGACACGCTCTGGTCCGGAGACCCGGACTTCGCCATGGTCGCGGACCTGGCAGCGGGCACGACCGGCGATGGTGACACGCTGATCTCGATCGAAAATCTGAATGGCGCCGGCCTGAACGACACACTCCTCGGTGATGGGGGCGTCAATATCCTGACCGGCCAGGGCGGCAACGACATCCTCAACGGCCGCGGCGGCGCTGATACGCTGGATGGTGGCGACGGTATCGACACCGCCAGCTATGCCGAGCACACCCAGGGCGTCACCGTCGATCTGGCCCAGGGAACGGCGTCCGACGGCGATACCCTGATCTCGATCGAAAATGTGGTCGGCTCGGCCTTCGATGACACGATTGGCGGCACCGCCGGCAACAACACCCTCGACGGCGGCGACGGCACCGACACCGTCAGCTATGCCGCCGCCGCAGCGGCTGTGACCGTGAACCTCGGCGCCGGCACGGCGACCGGTCAGGGTACGGATACGCTGATCTCGATCGAGAACGTCACCGGTTCTGCCTTCGACGATGTCCTCACCGGGTCTGATGGCGCAAACGTCATCGATGGTGGCGACGGATTCGATACGCTGTCGCTCCAGAATGCAGCGGCAGGTATGTTCGTGGACCTCATCGCCGGGCAAGCGGGATACGGCAACAATACCGTCGGCATCAGTCCAGGCGCTACAATCGACACCATCTCCGGCATCGAGAAGGTCATCGGCAGTGCCTATAACGACGTCGTCCACGGCGCGGGTGGCACTGTTTTCAACGCTGGAGCGGGCAACGATATCTTCTATGCCTCGGCAGGTGCCGATGTGGTCGATGGCGGTGCCGGTTCCGATACTGTCGTGTTCGGCTCCATGAGTGACACCAGCATTACGGAAGGCGTCGACATCGACTTGTCGACTGGTATCTATCTCGGCACCCTCGCGGTTGGAGACAGCTATAACTCGGTTGAATACTTCGTCGGCAGCATTGCCGATGACCGGATGATCGGTGGCGATGACGACGACTTTTTTATGGATCATTTTCTCTACCAGTCCATGAATACCGGCAATGATCATCTGGAAGGCCGCGGCGGCGACGACACCCTCGCCGGCCTCAGCGGTGACGACATCATGCTCGGTGGCGACGGCGACGATCTGCTGGGCGATGCAGGTGGCACCGACCTGATCGACGGCGGCGACGGCAACGACACGCTGCGTTATGTCGAGATGGACGTGACCGTCGACCTCGCCACCGGCGAAAACGACCGCAACGACACGCTGATCTCGATCGAGAACCTGGAAGGATATGACGGCGCCGACGTCCTGTCGGGCGATGCCGGCGTCAACATCCTCCGCGGCAATGCCGGCAACGACATCCTCAACGGCCGCGGCGGCGCCGATACGCTGGATGGCGGGGCCGGCAGTGATACCGCCAGCTATGCCGACAGCGCGATCGGCGTCACCATCGATATCGGCGGGGAGAATTCCGAGGGCGACACGCTGATCTCGATCGAGAACCTCACCGGCTCCGCCTTCGACGACACCCTGAGCGGCGACCAGTTCACCAACACCCTCACCGGCGGCGCCGGGGATGACGTGCTGGCCGGCGGCGACGGCAACGACACGCTGATCGGCGGTGACGGCGACGATCTGCTCCGCGGCGGCAACGGCGCCGACATCCTGACCGGCGGCGCCGGGATCGATACCGCCAGCTATGCCGGCACCTGGGGCAGCGACATCACCGCCAATCTCGCCACCGGCGAGAACAGTCAGAACGACGTGTTGAGCGGCATCGAAAATCTCATCGGCGGCCAGGGCAACGACACCCTCACCGGCGACGACCAGAACAACCGCCTGGAAGGCGGCGACGGCGCCGACACGCTCAGCGGCGGCGCGGGCGACGACGTTCTGGCCGGCGGGGCCGGCGCCGACCACATGGATGGCGGCGACGGCTTCGACATCGGCGACTGGAGCATCACCACCACCAACGCCACCTTCGATCTGGCCCAGGGCACCAGCAGCGGCAATGACGTGCTGATCTCAATCGAAGGCGTCATCGGCGGCAGCGGCAACGACACGATCATCGGCGATGCCGGAAACAACCTGCTGATCGGCGGCGCCGGCGGCGACGACATCACCGGCGGCGCCGGGGATGACGAGTTGCAGGGCGGGCTGGGCGACGACGTGCTCAGCGGTGGCGGCGGCGCCGACATCCTCGATGGCGGCGACGGCATCGACACCGTCAGCTATGCCGACCATACGGCCGGCGTCATCGTCAGCCTCGGGCCGGTGCCCTTTTCGCCTGACGTTGTTGTTGTCCTATCCGCTGATGGCGACCAGCTGAAGTCCATCGAGAACCTGATTGGCTCTGCATTCAGCGACGAACTCTTTGGCGATGGCACCTCCAATCAGATCGAAGGGCGGGACGGCAATGACGTGATCGACGGTGGCAGCGGCAACGATACCCTGCTGGGCGGGGCCGGTGACGACGTGCTGATCGGCAATGCCGGGATCGATGTCATGACCGGCGGCGATGGTGCCGACCGTTTCGTGTTCCAGGCACTGTCGGACAGCAGCATCGGCACCACCACTCGTGACCGGATCATGGATCTCGATATCGCGGCCGGCGACCGGATCGATCTCTCCACCCTCGACATCGATCCGTCGACCACGGTGCGCGAAGGGCTGACCTATATCGGCACCGGCGCCTATAGCGGGACGGCCGGCGAGGTGCGCATCGCGGCCTCGGCCAATGCCGGTTACACCGCGGTCGCCATCGACAGCGACGGTGACGGTGTCAGCAACTTCATCATCGAAGTCGCCCTGCCCGTGGCCGATTTCACCGCAGACGCCTTCCTGCTCTGACCACCAGACAGCCTCACAAGACAACGGCGGCGGAGGTTGCCCTCCGCCGCCGTTGTCTTTTCGCCTCGATGTCGAACCGGGTTCAGAAGCGCAGCACCGCAAAGGCCCGCACGGCGCGGCCCGGGGCCAGGACCTCGTCCTTCTTGAACGACACCGCGTTGCGGATGTCCTCGTCCAGCAGGTTGGTGCCCTTCACCCCGAAGGTAACGAAGGTCGGCACGCCGCCGCTGGTGAAGGCGGTGGTCCAGGTGATCTCGGCATCGACCAGATCATAGCCGTCGGTTTCGGTCTCGTTGAGCCCGGTGCGGGTCTGATCGAAGGCGTGCAGCACGCCCACCCGCGCCCACCAGGCATCATCGGCCCACCAGATACCGGCGCCCAGGCGCTCGGGCGGCAGGCGCGGCACGTTGTCGCCGCCGCTGAATTCGGCGCGCACACTGTCGAAACGCCCATCCAGGCCCAGCATGCCGCCGGCCAGCGGCGCCACATCCAGCTGCCCCTTCAGCTCGGCGCCATAGAACACGGCGTCGCGCTGGTCATAGGCCACCTGGTCGAACTCGCCGTCACTGCCCCCGCAGGAGGCGAAATCCTCGTCGCAGGTCACCCCCGTCAACCGCTTGTAGATGAAGCCGTCGAAGCGGGTATAGAAGGCCGAGGCATCGAAGCGGACCCCGCCGGTCGCCCGGCCGATGCCGATCTCGAAGGTGGTTGCCCGTTCCTTGTCGAGATCAGGATCGCCGATCTCGAAAGTGCCCGAGGCATGATGCGAGCCCTTGGAGAACAGCTCGGTCGCGGTGGGCGCCCGCTCGACATATTGCGCCGTCGCCCGCGCGACGATGCCGCCGCCCAGCTCCTGCAGCGCGCCCAGGCTGGCACTGCCGGCCAGGAAGTCGAGGTCATGGTCGCGCAGGGCCGGCTCGTCGGCGCCGGGCAGCAGATCGGCCGGGAAATCGGCGCCGGTGCCCTTGACCCGCACCTGTTCCAGGCGGCCGGCGGCCTGAAGCCTCAGCCCGCCGTCCAGCTGCAGTTCTTCGAACACGAAGCCCGCCACCGCCGTGGTCTCGGCCGGCAGCAGCAGCTCCCCCGCCTCGCCGGTGGCGGACAGTTTCTGATGGTTGAGCTGCAGGCCGAAGGCACCGTTCAAGGCGCCGAGGCCGGTATCGATCTGCACATGCTCGGCCTCGATCCGGGCCTCGTGGTCGCGGCTGGCATAGCTGCCATGGACGCCCAGCCCTTCGGCCTCGTCGTGATCGTGATCGTGGTCATGGTCGTGATCGTGATCATCATCGTGGTCGTGATCATGGTCATGATCGTGGTCGTCGCCATGCTCGTGCTCATGCGGCAGGGCGATCTCGTCATGGTCATAGCGCGACAGGCCGACCTGGCCACGCACGGCTTTCAGGAAGCCGCTGTCCGGCCGGTATTCGCCGAGCGCCCGCCACTTGATCTGCTCCATGTCGATCCGGGTCTGAAGCTCGGCCTCCTCGCCGCCCGGGATCTCGTAGACGCTGCCATAGCGGGTCAGCGAGGTGCCGATATGGCCCTGCTCGAAAAACACCGTGGCCCCGATCGACTGGCCGTCGGCTTCCACCCCGCTATTGGGCTGGGCGCCGTCGGGGGTGTCGTAATCGTTGGATTTGCGCGCGAAGGCATCGGCATGCAGCGCCACCGATCCGCTGCGGGTCGTCACCGATGCCCCGCCATCGACCCTGCCGCCGATCGATCCGGCGCCGGCCTGAATGCGGCCGCGGGTGATGCCGGGGGCGATGTCGACCGGGATGCGGTCGTTCGACACATCGACCACGCCGCCGATGGCCGTCGATCCCCAGCGCAGCGTGCCGGGCCCGCGGATCACCTCCACCCGCTCGGCCGACATCGGGTCGATCGGCACGCCGTGGTCTTCACCCAGCGCCGAGACGTCATGGGCGCCGATGCCGTTCTCCTGGATCCGCACCCGCTCGTTGTCCAGGCCGCGGATCACCGGCCGGCTGGCACCAGGGGCAAAGCCGCTGGAGGTGAGGCCCGGCTCGCCGTCCAGCACATCGCCCAGCGTCTGGCCGCGGGACAGGTCCAGCTGGTCGCGATCGACGATGGTGGTGGCGATGAAGCCGCCGGTGGTCACCGGCGACAGCCCCGGCAGGCCGTCATCGGGCGTGCCTTCGCGTGCGATGGGGCTGGCCGCCCCCACCACCAGGTTCGGCAGCACCGTGGCCTCTTCGGCCCCGGCTGCGGTGACCGCACCGAAGAGCGACCCCAGGGCGGTGGTGCAAAGCAGCACCGTCCGGCGCGCGGTTTCGATCATGACAACCCCGTTTGACGTTTCTCAGAATGTTATAACATATCTCTCCTAGAGGGGCCGGGACCGGATTGCAAGCAGGATCTGCGGCAAAAACCCACCCCCCGGGAGGTCCGCGCCGGACCTCCCGGGGGGTGGTTGGCCGGGGTGTCAGTGGTCGGCGATCTCCAGCCCCAGCAGCACCGGGCCCAGGCATTTGCCATGGGCATCGAGGGCGAGCGACCGGGTAACCCCGCCGGCCAGGGCGCCGGCCAGCACGAAATTCAGAGCCTGAAGCTGGGGCAGTTCATAGCGCCGCACCTCGCCCGTCACCATCGGCCCGAACCAGGCGGCGACGCGCTCGGCCGTCACCTCCCGCCGGATCAGCGGCCAGTCCTCGGGCCGGAAGGCGATGACCGAGATGTTGGACACATCGCCCTTGTCGCCCGTGCGGGCATGCGCGATCTCGTGCAGCTTCATGCGTCCTCCACCATGTCCACCCGGGTGGCGACCTGATCGGCCGGGATCAGGGTCGATGCCATGGCGATCACCTGGCGCAGCTGCCGGGCCACCCCGCCGCCGCCCGCCGGGCCGCAGAGATAGAGGCTTTCCACCTCCTCCCCCACCCGCCGGGCATCTTCGGCGCTGGTGCAGCGCGCCGCGAACCGCATCCGCACCTCGCACGGCTCCGGCACATCCGGCAGGGTCACGCCGGGCGCAATAGCATCCAGGCCGATCAGCTCCCCCCGCGTTTCCAGCACCCGGGGCCCCGCCTCGGCAAGGCGCTGCCGCACCAGATCGATCGCCAGCCGGCCACGGGCGACGCAGCCGGGGCCGGCATAGGAAATCTGGCCCTCGCCGATCCAGCCGTCGCGATAGCCGACCGAGACCTTCAGGCTGCCGGTGGCCGGACGCCCCTGCCCGCCCCGGACCTCCACCCGGTCGGGCCCGGTCTCGTTCAGGGTGACGCCCGAGAAATCCGCCACCACATCGGGCTGCAGATAGCAGGCCGGATCATGGATTTCGTAGAGTAGCTGCTCGATGCAGGACGCGCGCGAGACCCGGCCGCCGCTGCCGGCCACTTTGGTGATCACGGCATCGCCGTTCTCCGTCACCTCGGCCAGCGGAAAGCCGATCCGGGCCAGATCGGGCACGTCCTTGCGCCCGGGATCGGCGAAATAGCCGCCGGTGATCTGGGCCGAGCATTCCAGCAGATGGCCGACCAGCGTGCCGCGGCCAAGCCGGTCCCAGTCGTCCATCGCCCAGCCGAAGGCATGGACCAGCGGCCCCAGGAACAGGGCCGGGTCCGACGCCCGGCCGCAGATCACGATATCGGCGCCCCGGTCCAGTGCCTCGGCGATCGGCGCCGCGCCGATATAGGCATTGGCCGAGACCAGATCGCCCCCCAGCGCCGCCGCGGGGGCGCCGGTCTCGTCGAGCCGCAGCGGCCCGATCCGGTCCAGCACGTCATCCCCGGTGATGGCCGCGACCCTCAGCCGGTCAAGCCCCATCTGCCCCGCCAGCCGCCGGACCAGCCGCGCCGCCGCAAGCGGATTGGCGGCCCCCATATTGGTGACGATCTTCGTGCCCCTGGCAGCCGCAATCGGCAGCACCGCCTGCATGCGTCGCGCCAGCATCGGGTCGAAGCCGGCTTCGGGATCGGCAAGCCGCGCCTCCTGGGCAAGCGCAATGGTCCGCTCCGCCAGGCATTCGAAGACCAGATAGTCGAGATCGCCCTTGGCCGCCAGCTCCACGGCCGGTTCGATCCGGTCGCCGGCGAACCCCGCGCCGGTGCCGATGCGCAAGGATTTCATATCGCCGCCTTTCTGTGCAGGCGCCCGGCCTGTCTGCCGGCGATCAGCAGGGCGAAGGCGAGGAACGGAGACACCGGATGCGGCCAGATGGCGAGCGCGATCGCCGTGGGCAGCAGCACCAGATCGAGCCCGCGCCGCCCGGTGAACCGCACCCCCGTCAGCAGCGCCGGCACCGCAATGACCAAAGCGAGCCCCGCCGCCATGGCATCCAGGATGGCGAGCAGGCCGCCGGTCATGGTCATGCCGGGATAGAGCAGCAGCAGGAAGGGCACGACATAGGTCACCGCCCCCAGCCGCACCGCCTCTCCGGCGGCCGGCAGCCAGTTGGTGCCGGCAATGCCCGATCCCACGAACACCGCCACGCAGACCGGCGGCGTGATCACCGAGATGGTGGCGAAATAGAACACGAAGAGATGCGCCGCCAGCGGGTCGATCCCGGCCGCGGTCATCGCCGGGGCCAGCACGGCGGCGACCAGCACATAGGCCGCCGTGGTCGGCAGGCCCATGCCCATGATCAGGCAGACGAAGGCCACGATCAGGGCGATGGCGACCACCGAACTGCCCGCCAGCGTGACGATCAGCGAGGACAGCGTCACCCCGATACCGGTCAGGTTGATCATCGACACCAGCACCTGGGCACCCGCCAGCAGCACGCCGATGATCACCAGCCCGCGCCCGGCATCGGCCAGACCGTCCAGCACCCGTGCCGCCATCTCCCGCGCCGGAACCCGGCCCAGGCTGGTGGCGATGAAGGCGGCCAACAGGCCGACAACGCCATAAAAGGCCGAGGTGGAGGCCGAGCGGCCGAGCAGGATGCCCAGCGCCAGCCCGGCCAGCGCCGCCAGGATCGGCGCCACCCGCCTGAGCGCCAGAATGTCGCGCCAGGCCGGCATGTCCGCCTCTGGCACCACCGCCAGGCCGCGGCGCAGGGCGACGAAATGCACGGTCACGAAGACCGAGACATAGAACAGCACCGCCGGCAGCACCGCCGCCACGATGATGGTGACATAAGAGACGCCCAGGATTTCGGCCATCACGAAGGCCGCCGCCCCCATGATCGGCGGCGCGATCTGGCCGCCGGTCGATGCCACCGCCTCTACCGCCGCCGCAAAGGCCCGCGGATAGCCCAGCCGGATCATCATCGGGATGGTGAAATTGCCGGTGGTCGCGACATTGGCGACGGCCGATCCCGAAATCATGCCGAACAGGCCGCTGGCGATGGTCGCGATCTTGGCCGCCCCGCCCGGCTGGCGGCCGCCCAGGCGGATGGCGACATCCATGAAGGCCTGGCCGCCGCCGGTGTGCAGCAGCAGCGCGCCGAACAGAACGAAGGCTGCGATCACCGTGGCGGCAACCCCGGTCAGCATGCCCCAGATGCCCAGATCGCCCAGGAAGATGGTCTCGGTGACGAAGGCGAGGTCGAAGCCGCGATGGCCCAGCGCCCCGGGCAGAAGATGGCCGCCCAGCGCATAGGCGAGGCCCAGCGCCACCAGCGCCGGAAAGATGATGCCGACCGTGCGCCGCCCCAGTTCCAGCACCGCCAGCACCAGCCCCGCGGTCAGGATCATGTCGAGCGTCGTGGCCCAGGGCAGCGTGGTCATGATCTCGTCGTAGTTCACGACCACATAGCCGCAGGCGGCGATGGTGACCGCCGCAAGGGCAAGGTCCACCACCGCCCCGAGCGGCCGCCACGACCGGCCTTCGCCGAGCGGGTGCAGCAGCAGGCCCAGCACCGTGACCAGGGCCAGGAAACAGGCCCGCTGGATCAGCCCCTCGAAGGCGCCTGCGGCCGCGGTATAGAAGATGAAGGCGCCGACCGCGAGCGCCATCCCCTTGCGAAGGCGGGTCATGGTCATGGGGTCAACGCACGGGCTTCAGCCGCTCGGGCAGATCGATGCCGTGTTCGGTGAACCAGCGCGCAGCACCCGGATGCAGCGGCACCGTGCCGTAGGTGAGCGTCATCCGGGCGAGATCCGCCCCCGCCAGATCGGCCAGCGCATTGGCCTGCACCGTGCGATCCGTCATCACCGCATCGACCATCCGATAGGCCACATCATCCGGCAGGGCGCTGGTGGCGCCCACCCCCACGCCGAAGCTCCAGGTCGTATAGGCGGGCAGCCCCTCGGCCGCGCCGGCCGGGATATCGACCACCGAGATGTCGGGCATCTTCGCACGCAGCGTGTCGGCCTGTTCGGGCGTCAGCCCCAGCACCCGGATATCGGTGAAGGTCGCAATGTCCATGGTCGAGGCGTCGAGCTTCTGCCCGGCGCCCGATTTCACATAGCCGGCGATGCGGTTGTCCTTGATCGCATCGACCATGTCGGTGGTGGAGCCGCGCACGTAATCGGCACTCAGCCCCAGGGTGCGGAACACCGCTTCGGTGGTCGACTCGGTCGCAGAGCCCTTGATGCCGGGGTTGAAGCGCACGCCCTTAAGCCCGGCCAGCTGCTCGACGCCCGCATCGCTGCGCACGATCACATTCTGCGGCGCGCCGGTATAGACCCAGAGCAGTTCCAGATCCTGCTTCTTGTCGGCAAAGGCGTTGGTGCCCGCCACCGCATGCTGGGCGACATTGGTGGTAACCAGGCCCAGATCGATCTGCCCGCGGGCCATGCGGCGGATATTGTCCATGGTGGCGCCGGTCTCGACCACCGAGGCCTTCACCCCCGGCACCTTCTCGTTCACCAGCTGGCCCACGGCGACGAAATAGCCGTAATGGCTGGATGAGGCAGAGGTGGAGCCGATCAGCAGGTCGGTCTCCGCGGCGGCCGCAGGCGCTGCACCACCGATCATGGCGGCACTGCCAAGCATCGCTGCACCGGCGACGGTGCAGAGCAACATGGTCTTCATCTTGTCCTCCCTGTCCGCCCCTGTGCATCCGGAGCGCTGGTTTCACTATCGCAATCGGTCACTGTTGCAAAAAGTGCATTTCCAGCGATAATTGATGCATGGCATGCAACATTCCGGACTTCGACGATTTCCAGGCGGTGCTGGCGGTCCATCGCAGCGGGTCGTTCCGCGGCGCGGCCGAGAGCATCGGCCTGTCGCCCTCGGCCCTCTCGCGCCAGATCGGCGCGCTGGAGGCGAAGCTGGGGGCCCGGCTGTTCGATCGCGACACCCGCAACCTCACCACCACCGCGGCCGGCGCGGTGGTGGTGAACGTGGCCGAACGGATGGTCAATCTGGCGCTCGACGGCATGGCCGAGGTCGAGGCGCATCTGGCCGCGCGGCGCGGGCGGCTGACCATTGCCGGCCTGCCATCGGTCACCGCCGGCCTGCTGCCGGGCCTGTTGAAAACCTTCTCCGCCGCCCATCCCGGGCTCGACCTGCGGATCATCGACGCGCTTTCGGGCAGCGTGATCGAAGCGGTGGAGGCGGGGCTCGCCGATATCGGCTTCACCGCCGGTACGGTCTCCACCCGCAGCCGGCTGTCCTTTCATCCGCTGCTCGACGATGATTTTCTGGCGGTCGGCACCGCCGACGGGCCGCTGGCGGAAGATCGGCCCTATGCCTGGGCCGAGCTGATCGACATGCCCTTCATCGCCATGGCCGAAGGCACCAGCGTGCGGGAGCTGATCAACGGCGCCTGCATGCGCCAGGGCCGGGTCCTGGCGCCGCGTTTCGACGTCGCGCATCTGGCGACCGCCGGCGCGCTGGTGGCCGAAGGGCTGGGCATCACCGCCCTGCCCCGGCTGACCCTGCCGGTGCTGCACACGAAAGATCTGGTGCTGCGCCCGATCCCCGATTTCGGCGCCACCCGGCTGATCGGCCTGGTCTGGCGGGCGGGGCACTCGCTCTCACCCGCCGCCCAGGCCTTCCTCGGCCATGTCCGCACCCATGTCAGGGCGCGGACGGCGCGCCCATAGCGCCCCCAATCCCCGGCATATCAGATCCCGGGCGTCTCAGATTCCGGGCGCCGCCTCGTCCAGCCGGGCGCGGATCCGCGCGGCCAGGGCCTGCACCTCGGCCAGCCTTGCGGCATAGGCGGCGGCGGCAGCGGCGATGTCGGCGCCGCAATGCGGGCAGTCGGTCTCGTGCGGCCAGACATATTCATGGCAGGACCGGCAGAGATCCAGATGCGGCGGAATGCGGCCCCGGGCGCCGGCGGCGCGGGCGGAATCGTCATCGTCTTCGGGCGCGATATGCACCGGCCGGCTGTCGGTGGCGGAAAAACCCGGCAGGCGATCCAACGGCAGGGCCGCCAGCTCCTCGGGCGGGATCGCCTCTTCGATCAGCGCGAATTCGCCGACCGCGAAGCTTTCGGGCCCGGCCTCGCGGATCTTCACCACCCGTTCGCGGCGACCCTTTTTCGCCAGATCGCGCACCCGGTAATGGCAATAGGGGTTGTTGCCCCGCCGGCCCAGCAGCGAATCCGAGGTCCAGGTACAGCCGGCGCGGCAGACATCGGCGTAATAGCAGCTGCGGCAATAGCCCCAGAGATCCTTCTCCACCGATCGGGTGCGACCGAAGGCCATCGCCTCCTGGTTCCGCCAGATGTCGTCGAGCGCGAGATCACGGATATTGCCGGCGGCATAGCCGTGCGTCGCCAGCGACGGGCAGCCCTTGATGGTGCCGTCGGCCTCGATGCCGATCACGTTCTGGCCGGCGGCGCAGCCAGTCCAGTGCACCGCTTCGTTCCCGAAGCCGCGCCAGAGCGATTCATAGGGGCCGAAATAGCCGATATTATTGCCGACCACCATGGTCAGCCCGCGCCTTGCCCCCTCGCGATACAGCCGGGCCAGAAGCGGCATCAGCTCGATCAGCCGATAAGGTTGCAGCAGGATGTCGGGGTTGTCGACCGCATTGCCCATGGCGACGGTCATCTGGATCTGCCAATGGGTGGCGCCGGCCGCGATGATCCGGTCCATCAGCTCGGGCAGATCCTCCATGGTCTCGGCGCCGATCTGGGTGTTGACCGAAATGCTGAGCCCGGCCGCCTTCGCGCGGGTCAGCGCCGACATCGCCTGATCGAAGGATCCGGGCACCCCGCGCAGCCGGTCGTGCAGCGGCGCCAGCCCGTCGATCGACACGCCGATGCCGTTGATGCCGGCGGCGATCGCCGCCTCCAGGCGCTTGTCGGTCAGGTTGCGGCCGCCGGTCTGGATCAGGCAGAGGATGCCATGGGCGCGCACGCGGGCCAGGATCTCCAGCCAGTCGCGGCGCAGATAGGCCTCGCCGCCGATCAGCGTCACCTCGCGCGTGCCCAGCCGGGCCATCTGGTCGACCAGATCCAGGCATTCGGCGGTGCTGAGCTCGCCCTTGCGGACATGGCCGGCGCGCGATCCGCAATGCTGGCACTTCAGATTGCAGGCCAGCGTGATCTCCCACACCACATGGACGGGAACCAGATCGACGATGTCGTCCAGGCTGCGGGCGCGGGGGATGGCGCGCTCCGCCGGGGTCTGACCATCGGGCATGCAGGCACCTCCGACACTCCGGGGCAAACGGCAATCTGATGCAGGTCGGTTCCCCGGCCGGCCGGCGGGGTGCATGCCGGCCGGGGAACCACCGGGACCGATCCGGGGCCTCAGCCCCGCTTCAGCCCGGCATGGGCGGCACGGGCCGCCGCCAGCGCGACACGGATATCGCCCTGCTGGCGGTTCTGGGTCTCGGCCGCAGCCAGCGTCGCCTTCAACACCCCCAGATCGCCGCTGACGATCGCAGCGCGCACACTGGGGCCATAAAGCGCACTCACCATTGCGGTGGCGCCGTCGGACGTCTTGTCGACCATGGCGTTTCTCCCGCCCGCGGCGCTCAGCGTTCCAGCTTGGCGATCTCGGTCTTCAGCTGTTCGATCAGCGACGGCAGGTCGCCATACTTCTCCAGATAGGCTTCCGCCTGGCAGATCAGGCTGTCCAGCTCATCCACATCGTTGCGGGCCACCGCGGCATGCAGGGTGGCGGCATAAAGCGGGATCGGGTGAGGCTGCGGCGACGCCGCATAAAGGGGGCGGCCGACGGACTCGCTCATCTTCGGTCTCCTTCGACTGGGTCACGATCCGGTCATGGATCGCGCGGCAAAATCACGTGCCGGGCCTGATCAGGCCTTGGACGTGCGGGCGTTCGCCAGCTGGGCGCGGGCGGCCGAAACCGCCGAGCGCACATCGCCGTCCCGGGCATAGAGTTCCTGGGCAAGCGACAGCGCCACCTTCAGCGCATCGACATTGCCACTGGCCATCGCCGTGCGGATGGCGACGCCATAGGGCGTAATGGGGGTAAATTCGGTCACGGTAACCTCCCTGCCGGTTGACGCAGGTCAGGCCGGGGCGCCCAGGGTCCCTGCCGGCCCGTCCTGGCGCAGACACCCGCCCCAGACGCCCCGCAGATCACGCCTCTGCCACCATGCGTATGAATATGTACGCACAGAAACGCGCTTAAGGCGAGTCGATTCCGATGCAAAACGCAGAGGTTGCGCCGACCGGCCAGCGCTGCCGGACAAGCCACAACCATCGGGCATGACAAAGCCCATGGCCGGGGACGTGGCCGCCGGCCATGGGGTCGGTTCAGATTCTGGAGGTCGGTTCAGGCGGCCCTGTGGGGTGCGACCGGAAGCCGGCCGGCGCCGGTGGATCAGCCTGCGAGTTTCAATCCACGCCCCCCCGCGGGGTGCGACGCCGGCAAGTCCTCGGGGATGTCGATCACAACCGGTTTCAATCCACGCACCCCCGCGGGGTGCGACTGGCAGCTATGGGCCGAATTGACCGGAAAGACTGTTTCAATCCACGCACCCCCGCGGGGTGCGACTGGGTCGACCTGGGACGCCGACGTCGGCGCCTCGTTTCAATCCACGCACCCCCGCGGGGTGCGACCCTGCTCATCCAGCGCGGGCTGCTCAAGCAGGAGTTTCAATCCACGCACCCCCGCGGGGTGCGACATCTGAAGGTTCGCCAGCATGACGCAGAGCTGACCGTTTCAATCCACGCACCCCCGCGGGGTGCGACACAGCTGCGGACAGGCGACTCTCTGCTGTGGCGCGTTTCAATCCACGCACCCCCGCGGGGTGCGACCCGGATCGGCGTCCGCGTTTTCCCAAGCGACCTGTTTCAATCCACGCACCCCCGCGGGGTGCGACGTGCGGGTTATCAGGCTGTCGGACTACACGGCCGTTTCAATCCACGCACCCCCGCGGGGTGCGACCTGTCGAGCCTGACCGCGCGGATGGGGGCCGCGGTTTCAATCCACGCACCCCCGCGGGGTGCGACGTATTCGACTGCGGCACACGCCTTGTCCGTCTCAGTTTCAATCCACGCACCCCCGCGGGGTGCGACGCCGTGATCGGGGATCTCGGATGGCGGGTCGCTGTTTCAATCCACGCACCCCCGCGGGGTGCGACAAGCGGGCTTCCTGCCTCCCCTATGGGAGACTTAATGTTTCAATCCACGCACCCCCGCGGGGTGCGACTAGCCCAAGTCTGCCGCCGCCGCCCCGCCCGTGCGTTTCAATCCACGCACCCCCGCGGGGTGCGACATCGTAACCATTCGTTCCCGTGGGTGGGTGTCAGTTTCAATCCACGCACCCCCGCGGGGTGCGACAGGCGGATGAAGCTGAGGGCGACCCCGAAGATGACGTTTCAATCCACGCACCCCCGCGGGGTGCGACCGAGGATCTTCATCTGCCCGGCCGAGCTTTTCACGTTTCAATCCACGCACCCCCGCGGGGTGCGACTGGTGACGACCATCGGCGCGTACACGTCTCGCCAGGTTTCAATCCACGCACCCCCGCGGGGTGCGACGCGGGAGACCGTGCAGCTGATCGTCCGAAGCCTGGTTTCAATCCACGCACCCCCGCGGGGTGCGACCCCTGCGCCTACCGTTCGTCCGCGAAACTGCTGTTTCAATCCACGCACCCCCGCGGGGTGCGACTGCTTCAGCACGCTTCTGTGCTCACTGCGGCGCAGTTTCAATCCACGCACCCCCGCGGGGTGCGACCGGCGCGCCGTGCCGAAATCCTGCTGCGCACCGGTTTCAATCCACGCACCCCCGCGGGGTGCGACTCAATGTCTTCCAGGAGGGTCGCGGGGATGCCCGGTTTCAATCCACGCACCCCCGCGGGGTGCGACCCGGAGACGGCAGCATATTGCTGCGTCGCATGCGTTTCAATCCACGCACCCCCGCGGGGTGCGACCGCCGACGAAGCTGGGATCCGTCGACTTGACGGCGTTTCAATCCACGCACCCCCGCGGGGTGCGACCCGGGTCACCCGCCGAGGCGGCCAACAACTTTAAGTTTCAATCCACGCACCCCCGCGGGGTGCGACGGGGCAGATCGAACCCGTGAAGCCCGCGCGGGCGTTTCAATCCACGCACCCCCGCGGGGTGCGACCCCCTTCGATCCTGCCGCCCAATTCGACCCGGCTCGTTTCAATCCACGCACCCCCGCGGGGTGCGACATAGAGTGGATCGACCCGGTCCCCGGACCGGGCGTTTCAATCCACGCACCCCCGCGGGGTGCGACGGGGATCTCCACGCCCCCGCCGGCAGCGGAAACGTTTCAATCCACGCACCCCCGCGGGGTGCGACCCCGACATCAGAGAGCACCGGGCTATTCGTCCCGTTTCAATCCACGCACCCCCGCGGGGTGCGACCTACCCCTCTTCAATACCCTGATTCGGCGCGGAAAAAAAGCCGGTTTGCGCGAACCTCATGGCCGACCATGCCGATGCGTGTGCGTCATGTCATTGCAAAATGCATGCGCTTGATAAATATGGAAAATCTGCACTGCGAACCTCCCGGGGTTTTTACGTGTGCTTGGGGTTCGCGCAAAGCCTGTGGGGATCAGTCTGCCAGAAAGGCGGGGTGGCGTCATCTTTGATGGCGGCCGGGGCTGTCGGCGCTTGACGGGCGGGCGGGGAAGTAGGTAGATCGGTCTACCTACTCATAGAGGCTGAGGCCTATGTCCCCTGCCACCCTGCCCCCTGCCGCCACACCCCCTGCCGCCACGGATGACGAGACCGGCCGCCCCGCCGATGGCGCCCTTCCCGCGCGTGACCGCCTGCTGCGGGCGGCGGCGGCGCTGTTTTATGACCATGGGATCGCCGGCACCGGCATCGATGCCATCGTGGCCCGGGCGGGGGTGGCGAAGAAGAGCCTTTACAACAACTTCGCCTCCAAGGCCGATCTGGTGAACCAGTATCTGGAGGCGCGCCATGGCGAATGGCTGGGGCTTTACGCCCGGCGGGCCGCGGTGGCGGAAACGCCGCTGGATCGGGTGCTTGCGGTTTTCGATGCCTATCGCGACCACGCCGAATTCGCCTATGAGCACGGTTTTCGCGGCTGTGGCCTGCTGAATGCCGCAGCCGAGCTTGCCGCCGGCGATATCGGCCGCCAGGCGGTGCGGCGGCACAAGGAAGAGGTCGAGGCCCTGCTGGCCACCCCGCTGGTCGGGCTGGCCGGCGGCGACGGCGCGCGGGCGGCGCGGCTGGCGAAGCGGCTGGCCTTTCTGCTGGAAGGCGCCATGGCCCGCGCCGGGCTGGAGGGGCAAAGCACGCTGATGATCGAGGCCCGCAGCATGGCGGAAGAGATGGTGAGGGATATGATGGCCGATGGCGGGGCGGATCTGAAGTGAATAACACATCACGCGACCACGGGTTGGGCGTTCTGGCGGTGCTGTTTGCCGCCCTCGTCTGGGGCACCACCGGCACGGCCGCAACCTTCGCGCCCGAGGTCGGCGCCGCCGCGATCGGGGCCGCGGCCATGGGGCTGGGCGGGCTGCTTCAGGCCCTGCGCGCCGGGCGCGGCATCCTGCGCGCCCGGCACGATCTTGCCCGCAACCGGGTGCTGCTGATCCTGGGCGGGGTGGCGGTCGCGGTCTATCCGCTCGCCTTCTATGCCTCCATGCGGCTGGCCGGCGTCACCATCGGCACGGTGGTCACCATCGGCTCCGCCCCGCTGCTCTCGGCGCTGATCGAACGGATCTTCGACCGCACCCGCCTGTCGCCCCGCTGGCTGGCCGGGGCGCTGACCGGTGTCGCCGGCATCCTGCTGCTCTGCCTTGCGGAAGGCGGCACCGAGGTCGGGGTGACGGAGGTGGGGGCCTCTGACACCGGTGATGCCGTGATCGCCGGCATCGGCCTGGGGCTGATCGGCGGTTTCACCTATGCGCTCTATTCCTGGACGGCGCGCGGGCTGATGCTGCGCGGCCTCCGCTCGTCGGTCGCCATGGGCGCCACCTTCGGCATCGGCGGGCTGCTGCTGATGCCGGTGCTGGCGATGACCGGCGCGCCCTTCCTCACATCCTGGGGCAATGCCGCGGTCGGGATCTATATGGCGCTGGTGCCGATGTTCCTGGGCTATGTCTGCTTCGGCCTGGGCCTGGCGCGGATCCCCGCCAGCCTGGCGACCACCATCTCGCTGATCGAACCGGTGGTCGCCGCCATTCTGGCGATCCTGGTGGTGGGCGAAAGGCTGCCGCCGGCCGGCTGGGCGGGTGTCGGGCTGGTGATCGCGTGCCTCGCCATCGTCACCCTGCCCACCCGGCGGCGGCCGGTCAGACCAGCAGCGCCGGCAGCCACATCGTCAGGGCCAGAGCTGCGGTAAGCGCCGGCAGCCGGCGCGGCGCATAGGCAAGCCCCAGTACCAGCCCGCCACCGGCCAGGCCCAGCACGCCCCAAAGTGCCGCCAGCCCGATCGACCAGCCCCAGCCCGCCACCGAGGCGGCGCCGGCAAGGCCCAGCAGCGCCCAGCCGGCCAGCGTCGCCAGCCGGCGGCGCCGCATCGAGGGCCTGCCGCCCAGCACCTGGTCGTGATGGCGGTCCATGGCGAGCGCCAGCCCCAGGAAGCCCGCCCAGGCCAGCACGCAGGCGGGCCAGGTGAACGCAGCCGCCGTCATGCCCGCTCTCCCGTCGCCAGGGCCGCGCGGCGGCGTGGGCCGGGTTTGCTGGCGGGCCTGCCGGCGGGTGCCGGCCGCGACAGCCGACGCGCGGCCTGGGCAAGCCCCGCCGCGGTCGCCAGTGCCACCAGCGCGAAGCCGATCACCCGCGCATCCCCGGCCAGAAGACCGGCCAGCCCGGTCAGCGGCAGAACCGCCAGCAGCAGGGCCGCCACGCCCAGCTGTTCCACCCAGCCGCGGCGGACGGGGCGCGCCAGAGCGTGAAGCGCGGTCGCCGCCCAGACCAGGAAGAAGATCCGGATTTCCCAATCCGCCCGCCCGGCCAGACCTGCCGGCAACAGCCGGTTGGCCCAGAAATAGCCGGCGGTGGCCAGGCAAAGCCCGGCGATACCCGCCACATTCAGCCGCTCGACGATCCGAAAGCCGATCGAGGGGCCGCCATTGCGGGCATGCTGTGCGGCGCGCTTCACCACCCAGAGCACCAGTCCCGAGGCGACCATGATCGTGCCGGCAACCCCCGCCACGAAGAACAGCCAGCGCAACCAGGGCTCGGCAAAGCGGGCGCGGTGCAGCACGTTGATCACGGTGTTGATCTCGGCCACCGTGCTCATCCCCGCCGCCCCGTCCACCGCCCGGATCACCCGGCCGTCGGCGGCATCCAGGATCAGCCGGTCGCCGGTACGGCCTGCCGTCGGCAGGCTGGCGGCGTGCAGCGGCCGCAACTCGATCTCTGCCCCCGGCCGGCCGGGCCGGGTGACGGCGACACTGCCGACCGGCCCGCCCCAGCGGGCCTCGGCAGCAGCGATCAACGGCGCCAGCGGCACAACCGGCAGGGCGGGCGACGCCGGGGCCACAGCCTGCGGCCGCGCCCCGCCCCGCTCGCCGCCACCGCGCGGCCCGTCGAACAGAAAGGGCATCAGCGTGCCGGCCAGCAGCACCAGGCCGCTATAGGTGATCATCACATGAAAGGGCAGCGCCAGAACCGCCGTGGCGTTATGGGCATCCAGCCACGACCGCTGCCCGGCCTTGTCGGGGCGGAAGGTGAAGATGTCCTTGAAGATCCGGCGATGGGTGATGATGCCGCTGATGATCGCCACGAACATGAACATGGTGGCGACGCCCACGATCCAGCGCGCGGTATCGCGCGGCATGCCGTACAGCTCGAAATGGAAGCGGTAGAGGAAATTCCCGCCCGCCGTCTCCCGCGGGTGCAGCTCGGCGCCGGTGGCGGGGTCGAGTTCGGCACGGCGGAAGCCGGCCCGCCCCTCGGGCGCGCCCTCGGGCCGCCAGGCGACCCCCAGCACGGGGGAGCGTTCATCGGGCAATGACAGCATCCAGGTCTCGGCGCCCTGCGCGTTGGCGCGCAGCCAGTCGAGCCCCCGGTCGGCCGCCCCGGCCTCGGCCCGAAGCCCGTGCAGCTCGGGCTGCATCCAGTGGGTGACCTCGTCGCGGAAGAAGGAGATGGTGCCGGTCAGGAAGATGGCGAAAAGCAGCCAGCCCGTCAGCAGCCCGGCCCATTCATGCAGCCACGCCATGGACTGTCGGAACCCGGCCCTCATGGCAGCCTCCAGGCCAGAAGCAATGCCACGGCAAACGGGCAGAGCCAGACCCAGGCCCGGGCGGCACTCGCCGCCGCGAACACCCAGATCACCACACCGCCATGGACCAGAAAGCCCAGCATCATCCCCGCCTGGGCGGCATCGCGCGCGGGGCCCGGCAGATGGCGCGCGGCCACCAACGCCGTCATCGCCCCCAGCGCATAGCCCAGCGGCCCCGCCGCCAGAACCCGCAGGATCACGCCCAGCGCATGGGGCAGGCGTTCCCCTGCCCGTGCCTCGACCTGCGCCGTCACCACATCGCCTCCCCGCCCCGGCGGCGGCCGCCCCGCCGCCCGTGCCGATCCGTCATGCCCGTCTCCATTCGTCTGTGTTTTTGCCGGCCGGCGACGGATGCCCGTCCGCAATTGCGTCGCAGACGCATCACCAGCAGGGTTTGAACGCAGCCAGCCGGAAAACCCGACACCGGCGGCGGTATTTTTTCCCGGACTCAGAAGCTCGCCCGCAGCCCCAGCCAGAAACGGCGGCCGTCCTCGACATACCAGTACTTGCCCTCCTCGGGCTCATGCACCTGGTCGGTGACGTTGTAGACCGCGGCGTTCATCGACAGGTTGGGATGGATCTTCCAGGTGCCGCCCAGATCGAAAGTGGTGGTCGATCCGATGCCGTCGCTGGCGGTGTTGCCCTGGCCGAAGGAAATCCGGCTCTCGCGGCTGCGATAGGATCCCGTCACGAAGGTCGAGACATCCTCGGTCACCAGCCAGTCCAGCGTCAGGCTCAGCGTGTGGTCGGGCACGCCGACCAGTTTCTCGCCGTCCAGGCTTTCAAGGCTGTAGTTGTAAAAGGTGGCACCCTTGGTGTTCATCTCGGAATCGATGAAGGTATAGTTGCCGCGCAGGCCCAGCCTCTCGGTGATCTGCCAGCGGCCGGCCAGTTCCAGGCCGCGCATGGTCGCCTCGCCGATGTTGAAATAGCCGCTATAGGGCGTGCCGGATCCGTCGGGGCTGTAGATGATCTCACCATCCTGGTCACGCAGAATGGCCGAGCCGGTATTGGCGATCTTGTTCTTGTAGTCGGTATTGAACAGCGTCGCATTCACCGAGAATCCGGCGCCTTCGTAATAGAGGCCGATTTCGGTATTCACGCTCTCTTCGGGCTGAAGATCGGGGTTGCCCCAGGTGACGGCGCCGCCGCGCTGGGGGTTGCCGATATCGGGGTTGATCTGAACCAGAGTGGGCGATTTGAAACCCTTGGCGATGCCGCCCTTCAGCGTCCAGTCGGGCGCCATCCGCCACACCGCATAGGCACGCGGGGTCCAGTGGTCGCCGAAATACTCGTTGTCGTCGACACGAAGACCGCCGGTCAGGCTCAGGCTGTCGGTCACCCGCCACTCATTCTCGACGAAGGCCGAACGCTCCCAGACGGAGGTGGTGGTGCGGTCACCATCGGTGCGTCCGCGATAGCCGCCGGAGGAAAGTTCGGACTCCTTCCATTGCAGGCCGATGGTCGGCACATGCTCCTCGAATTCCGTCACCACCAGCTTCGCATCGGCCACGATATTGGTCGCTTCGGGCCGCCAGGTCTCGGTCGGCCCCTCGCGACGGGCGACCTCGCGATACACCGCCACATCGCTGCGCCCGAACGACCAGTTGCCGCCATGAGAGATCGACATATGGTCGCGGGTGTATTCGGTCTCGCGGTCCTGACCGCTTTTGTCCAGGCGGTTGCGGAATTCCTGGGTGGTGCGGCCGCCTTCCAGCTGGATTTCATGGATGTCGTCGGGGGTCAGGGTCAGCCGGGCCGTGCCGTTGCGGCGCAGCGACCGGCCATGGCCGCTGGCGATGTCGTCCTCGTCGCGCCGCTTCTCATAGCCCCAGACCTGCAGCCCCAGCCGGTCTTCGACCAGCGGTCCCGACAGGTAGACGTCTCCCTGCCATTCATCGCCGTATCTGCCGTGGCCCTGGGCGGTATAGTCGGCACCAATGGCCCCCGACCAGTCGCGGCCGACCTTGCGGGTGATGACGTTGATCACGCCGCCCATCGCTTCCGAGCCGTAAAGCGTCGACATCGGCCCGCGCACCACCTCGATGCGCTCGATCGCCTCCAGCGGCGGGATCCAGTTCTGCGCCAGCCCTTCGGCATTGGCGCCCTTGGGGTTGGCGGCGCTGGTCTCCTGGCGCTTGCCGTCGACCAGGATCAGCACATGGCCGGCCTCCATGCCGCGGATCGAGATCGAACCCTTGTCGCCGCCCACAACATTCACGCCTTCGACATGGCGCACGGCATCCGACAGCGATCGGAAGGGCCGCTTCTCCAGCTCCTCGCGCGGGATCACGGTAACGCTCGCCGGTGCATCGACCAGCTTCTGTTCATAGCCGGCTGCCGTTGTGGTCACCAGCATGTCGGGCAGCACGACGGACCCCGCCTGTGTGCGCACCGGATCGATGGTGACGGTGCGCCCGTCGACGAAACGATGGCCGTAGCCCGTGCCCGCCAGCAACCGGCGCAGCGCCTCGTCCACCTGATGCGGCCCGCGAAGCCCGTCCGACGGAATACTCGCCGCCTCGGGTGCCGAGAACAGCAGCACCAGCCCGGCCTGATCGGCCAGCGCCGTCAGCGCGCCATCCAGCATCTGCGGCGGAATGTCGAAGGTGACCAGCCCGGCCTCTGCGGTTGCCGCCGCCTGCGCTCTGGCCGGCGTTGCCAGCCCTGCCGGCGCCAGCGCAATCACCACCGCACCGGCCGCCGCCAGCCCGATCCCCGCCTTGCGCCCGCCGGGCCGGGCACCCGGCCCCGCCATACCCCGTTCAGTCATACCGATACTCCGTGCAGATGCCGTCCTGTCGGCTGCCGCCGATCCACAAAGCGATTGCGGATCATTCGCAGCTTCTATGACCAGGACGACCGGGCGGACGGGAACCGACAGTGGGGGCCGTGATTTTTTTCGGGGCGGGGCGTTCAGGGCGTGGCGGGCACGGCTCAGGCCGCCGCAGTCACCACAGCCACACCCCCCACCCGCCGCACGCGCACCGGCAGCACGGTTGCGATCGCCCGCAGCGTCCCTTCCGGATCGTCCAGGTCGAAGACGCCGGTGACGGGAAGGGTGCGGGCGGTGTCGCCCAGGACCAGCAGGCGCAGCGCACCGTCGCGGTCCAGGCGGGCGGCCACCTCGGACAGGGGCTGGCCGGTCACGATCAGCCGGCCGCGGGCCCAGGCGGTGAGGCTTGCGGCGTCGACCGGCTCTGCGGTCATGTCGGGGCCGGTGGTGGCGGCCTGGCCCGCGGTGAGGGTCATCGGCGCGCGGCCGTCGGCGGGGGCCACCTCGACGCGCCCCTCGACCACCACCACCCGGGCCGCCCTGCCCGCACAGGCAACCGAGAACAGCGTGCCCATGGCCTCTGCACGGCCGGTGCCGGCCGTCACGATGAAGGGGCGTGTGGTGTCGGCGGCCACCTGGAACAGCGCCTCGCCGGCCAGCAGCTCGATGCGTCGTCCGGCCGCCGAAACATCGACGCGGATCGCCGAGCGGCCGGCGAGTGTCACGCGGCTGCCGTCGGCGAGGGTGATCGCCCGGCGCTCGCCGCGGGATGTCGTCTCGCCGCCATCGAGCGCGGCGATCAGCCGGCCGCCGGCCCCGGGCCCGGCGGCGACCAGGGCGCCTGCGCCTGCGGCTGCAACCACGCCGGCCGCAGCGGCGCCGGTCAGCAGGCGGCGGCGCGACAGGGCCGGGGGGTGCCGCAGGGTCGGGGCCGGGGGCGGGCGGAGCGGCACGACCCGCTCGGCCCCGAAGGTCTGTGCGGTCGGCGTCTGCCCGATCTCGTCGAGCAGGGCTTCGGCCTCGACCGCCGCCGCCTCATGCGCGGGTGAGGCCGCGCGCCAGAGAGCGAAGCCCTCCGGATCGGCCGCCCCCAGGCGCACACGCACCAGCCAGTCGATGGCGATATCCGAGACATCGCCACCCTCGGGCGGGGATGGGGGAGAGGATGGCGAGGACGCGACCATCAGGCGCCGCCCTGCCGGCCATGCCCGACGAGCGGCAGAGCCCCCTCGTCGATCCGGCGCTGCCAGTCGCGGCAATGTTTCAGGGCCTGGGCCACGTATTTGATCACCATGCTTTCCGACACCCCCAGCCGCCGCGCGATCTCGGCCTGGGTCAGCCCCTCGACACGATGCAGCAGCAGCGCCCGGCGCGGGTTATCAGGCAGCGCCTGCAAAGCGGCGTCAAGCACCCGCAGCCGTTCGCGCGCCGCAACCGCGCGGTCCGGCAGGGGCCGCTCGCAGGGCACCGCCATGCCTTCGATCTCGTCGCTCTGCTCGCGCCGCAAGCGAAGGTCACGGCGCTGACCGTCGATCGCCAGGTTGATGGCGATCCGGCGCATCCAGGCCGGCGGATCCTCAACCACCCGCCCCTCTTCCTCGGCGGCGCGGACCCGGAAGTACAGATCCTGAATCAGATCGGCCGCACGTTCGGGGTCGCCGCAGCGCCGTTGCAGAAAGCGCAGCAGATCGCCGTAGTGCATCTGGAAGCTCTCGACCAGCCCGGGCAGGTCTGCGGATTTCGTCGGGGCCATGGCCGGCAGCCGTCTGCGGAGAAGCGAAAAGGGACGGCAGGCTATCGATTCTGCAACTCATTATCAATATCACTGAAGCGCCGGAACCAAGACGGCCGCTGCCGGCCTGCCGGTGCTGGCCACGGCCGCCTATGGCATTCGCGTCATCGGGGATTTCGAAGGCAGCGCCCGCCGTTCGAAACGCATGGCCGCCGACATCGCCGCCCTGATCGCCGCCATGGAGGCCGACGATGCGGCCGGCACCGACGGCCTTGCCGCCGCACAGGAACGGGCGCGGCAGGCCGCCGACATCATGCTGGGCGATGTGGCAAGCTGGCGTGTCGCCGCCGAAGGCCGGACCCTCGCCATTCCGGGATGACGAGATCCGGGTTCAGCCGCCAGCCAGCGCCCCAAGGCACATCCGCTCCAGCCGCCCGGCCCAGTCCCCCACCTCCGTCCCGGTCGGCTCCACCAGCAGCACATAGCGGCGGGTGCCGAGCACGGTGAGGAAGGCGGCGCGGATGGCCGCGGCGTCGATGCCCGGCGGCCGGTCGGGGGTCACCTCCAGGATCCGCAGCCAGGCGGCGGACAATTCCTCATAGGCGCGGCGATGATGTTTCTCTTCGGCGATCGCGTGCTCGACCATCAGCATGTCGTGGTCGAAACAGGGCGCGGCACCATCCTGGCCGCAGGTCATCCGCACCAGCCGCACGATCCGCGGCGCCCAGGGCAGATCGGGTTCCGCGGCGGCATCGGCCTCCAGCCGCCGGATCAGATCGTCGATGCAGTGGCGGACATAGCCCGAAAGCAGCGCCGCCCGGTTCGGGAAATAGTCATAGAGCGTGCCGACCGCAAAACCGGTCTCGGCGGCGACCGCCTTCATGGTCACCGCATCCGGCCCGTCGCGCAGCCAGATCCGAACCAGACCGTCATAGATCGTCTGAACGGTGAAGCGCGCGCGGGCCTGAACCGGCCGTTTCAGCGGCCTTGCGACCGGCGGTGTCAGCGGCGTGGCAGGCATGGCAAATCCGAACCCCCGGAGCCCGGCAAAGGGCTAGGCTGATGGCAGATAAAGGGAGGATACACCCATGACAGACAGCCCTGCCATCACCCGCCTGCTGACACCGAAGGCCGATCTCGGCGCGGCCCTGGTCGAGACCATACCCGCCCCGGCCGCCGCGCCGGGCAGCATCCGGCTCCGGCTCGACCGCTTCGCGCTCACCACCAACAACATCACCTATGCCGCCTTCGGCGAGGCGATGCGCTATTGGGATTTCTTTCCGACCGGCCGGCCCGATCACGGCCATATGCCGGTCTGGGGCTTTGCCGAGGTCGAGGCGTCCGATGTCGACGGCATCGCGCCGGGCGAGCGCTTCTACGGCTATTTCCCGATCGCGACCCGGATCGTCATGCAGCCCGGCCGGGTGACGGAGCGCGGCTTCTACGACCAGGCGGAGCATCGCCTGCCCCTGGTCTCGGCCTATAACCAGTATACCCGCTGCACCGCCGATCCGGTCTGGGCGCCGGCCCTGGAAAACGCCCAGATGCTGATCCGGCCGCTGTTCATCACCTCTTTCGTGCTGGCGGATTATCTGGCCGACAATGGATGGTTCGGGGCGGCGCGGCTGGTGATCTCGTCCGCCTCGGCCAAGACGGCCTATGGGGCCGCCTTCTGCCTGGCGGGCCTTGCGGGTCGCCCCGAGCTGATCGGCCTCACCAGCCGGGCCAATCGCGGTTTCACCGAAGCGCTCGGCCTCTACGACCGGGTGGTGACCTATGACGAGCTGGGTGGCATCGCCGCCGACCGCCCGACCACCTATGTCGATTTCTCGGGCGACGACGGGCTACGTGCGCGCATCCATGGCCATTTCGGCCCGGGCCTGGTCCATGACTGTCTGGTCGGATCGGCGGCCAACACTGCGCCGCTCGACCGGACGCTCGCGGCCGGTGCCGCCCTGCCCGGCCCGGCGCCGGTGATGTTCTTCGCGCCGGTGCAGATCCGCAAACGCAATGCCGACTGGGGCGGGGCCGAATTCACCCGCCGCTTCAACCTGGACCAGACCCGGTTCATGACCGCCGCCACCACCGGCGCCGATCCCTGGATCCGGATCGAGGAAGCCCGCGGGCTGGGGGCCGCCGCCCGGATCATCCGCGCGCTCCATACCGGCACGGCGGATCCCCGGGCAGGCTATGTGGCGCTTCCAGCGGCCGGGCCGGAAACCGTATAGTCTTCCCGCAACGTCTCACGAACCAAGAAACAGAAAAGCCGGAGGAACTCCCCCCATGCAGCTGAAGGACAAGGTCGTCGTCGTCACCGGTGGCGGCGCGGGCATCGGCCGCGCGCTCTGCCGCCGCTTCACCGACGAGGGCGCCAAGGCGGTGATCGCCGTCGACCTGAACGAGGCCGGTGCGGCCGAAACCGTCGCCCAGGGCGCCGCCACCGCGTCTTACAGGGCCGATGTCTCGAAATTCGACGACATTCTGGCGGTGGTCGACGATGTCGAAGCGACGTTCGGCCCGATCGACCTTTTCTGCTCCAATGCCGGCATCGCGATCGGCGATCCGGATTTCGACGACGTCGCCTCCGCCACCGAAGCCGACTGGCAGCGCAGCTGGGGCGTGAACGTGATGGCCCATATTCATGCGGCCAAGGCGCTGCTGCCGCGCATGAAGGCGCGCGGCGCCGGCTATTTCCTGAACACCGTCTCGGCCGCCGGGCTGTTGTCGCAGATCGGCAGCACCACCTATTCCACCACCAAACATGCCGCGATCGGCTTCGCCGAATCGCTCGCCATCGCCCATAAGGATGACGGCATCAGGGTGTCGGTGCTCTGCCCGCAGGGCGTGGATACCGCCATGCTGCGCTCCATGGACGGCAATCCCGCCTCGCTCGACGGCGTGCTGACGCCGGAAGACGTGGCCGGCATCGTGGTCAAGGCGCTCGACGACGAGCGCTTCCTGATCCTGCCGCACGAGGTGGTGCTCAACTACATGCGCAACAAGACCAACGACTATGACCGCTGGATCGGCGGCATGGTCAAGCTGCGCCGCCGGATCAAGGACGCGCGCCCGGCGTAAGCCGTCAGCTCCCCCACCGCTTCCAGTGGGGGCGCAGCGCCTCGACCAGGGTGGTATAGACGCCATAGCGGCGGTCGTGGATCTCTGCGGCCGCCGCATCCGGTTCATGGGCGCGGTCCACCACCACCATGCGCGCGGCGGCGGCGGCGAAATCCGGAAAGATGCCGGCGCCGACCCCTGCCACCATGGCGGCACCCAGCGCCCCGGTTTCCTGGCAGCGGGTGACGGTGACCGGCAGGTTCAGCACATCGGCGAAGATCTGCGACCAGACCCGGCTGCGGGCCCCCCCGCCCGAGAGCACCGCATCGGCGACCGTGATGCCGCGATGGCGCAGATTGTCGACATGGGCGCGATGGCCGAAGGCGACACCTTCGAACAGGGAGAACATCAGATCCGCCCGCTGATGCCAGCCGGCCAGGCCGAAGAACCCCGCCCGCGCCGCGGCATCGTCACCGGCCCCGAACAGGAAGGGGTGAAAGATCGGCAGATCGGCCGAGGGCCTGACCGTACCGGCCAGCCGGTTGACCATGTCATAGGGCCGCTCGGCGGCATCGGCCTCGGGCGCCACCCATTCGCGCATGAACCATTCCAGATTGGCGGCCGAGGTCGCCGAGGCCTCGACCTCCATGAAGCGGGTGCCTTCATAGACCGAGGTGATGAAGGGCGGGTTGTCGCGGATCGGCTCGTCCACGATCACCTGATTGATGCTCCAGGTGCCGGCGACCAGAGAGGCGGCACCGGTGCGGACGACGCCCGATCCGAGCGCACTTGCGATCACATCGAACAGCCCGCCGACCACCGGCGTGCCGGCGGCAAGCCTGGCATCGGCCGCCGCCCGCGCCGTCACCCGGCCGGTCACCGCGCTCGACCGGTGCACCGGCGGCAGGATGCCGCCGCAGCCCTCCAGCCCATAGGCGGCCAGCAGCTCGTCGTCATAGCGGCCGTCGGGCAGTTTCAGGCAGGCGGCGCCGCTCATATCGGTCTCGTCGCTCGCCACCTCTCCCGTCAGCCGGAAGGCGATGTAATCCTTGCAGGTAAACGCGGTGCCGATCCGGGCGAAGGTTTCAGGGTCGGTTTCGCGGATATGCGACAGCAGGGTCGGCAGCTGTGCCGCCCAGGGCCGTTGCAGGGCCAGACGGCAGATCCGGTCGGTGGTGCCGTCGCGGTTCCAGCGCTCGACCAGCCCGCCCGCGCGGACATCGATCGACTGAATGCCCATCAGCGGCTGCCGGTCGCGGTCCAGCGCATACAGCCCGTTGCCATGGCCGGCGCAGCCGATCGCCGCAATCTCGGCCGGGTCGATCCCGGCCCGGGCGATGCAGCCGCGGATCGCCGCGGCCGCACAGGCCCAGAGTTCGTCCAGGTCGCGTTCGACATGGCCCGGCCGCGGATGACGGGTCGACCCGCCCTTCTCGGCAACGGCAAGCTCGACGCCGTCGATCGAGAACAGCACCGCCTTCACCATGGTGTTTCCGGCATCGAGGCCCAGAAGATAGGCCATGTCTTTTCCTCCCTGACGTCTTCTTACGGGTGGCGCTGCCTTGGGGGCAGCGCCCGCCCCCGCCTCAGGCGGCAACAGCCTTATACGCCGCGAAGGCCTCTTCCGCGGTGGCGTCGTCGTGGATCAGCGTCATCAGCGCCCGGGTCACCCCCGTCGGGTTGTCGTGCTGATAGACGTTGCGGCCATAAACCAGCCCCTTCGCCCCCTGCTTCAGCAGCGCTTCCGACTTCTTCAGCACCGTCAGCAGATCCTCCTTGCCGCCGCCGCGGACCAGCACCGGGCACCGGGCGGTTTCGACCACGCGATGGAAGTCTTCGGGATTGGTGGTCGGGTCGGCCTTGATCACATCGGCGCCCAGCTCGCGGGCGAAGCGGACCAGGGCGACGATCTTTTCGGCATCGCCGTCCACCATATAGCCGCCGGCCTCGGAATGGGGCGCCATCACCAGCGGCTCGATCATCAGCGGCATGCGATAGCGATCGCAGGCGGCGCGGACCTTCGCGATGTTCTCCACGCACTGGCGGAACAGGTCGTGTTCGCCCGGCAGCATCAGCAGGTTGATCACCACGCAGGCCGCATCCAGCTGCACCGCCGGCAGCACCGGATCATCGGCCTGCTGCAGGGTCGACCACATATGGGTGTGCTTGTGGCGGTTGTAGACATTCGCCGCATCGACCCGCATCACCAGGGCCGGCTTCACCGGGGTCGGCACCGATTGCAGCAGGTCGGCCTGGCCGAAATTGGTCTGGATCGCATCGGGTGCGGCCGCGATCAGCCTATCGAACACGGCCTTCGCATCCTCCAGCCCCGACAGCATGGTCGGCTCGTTGAAGATGCCGTGGTCGATCGCGACGTCGAGGCAGCGGCCGTTGCGGAACAGGCGGTTGAGGCGGAATTTGTCGGACATCGACGATGGGCCCTTTCTTCAAGCCAGGTGTTCAGAGGCAGGTTCTGTCCGGGCCCGTTTTGCGGCCCGGGTTGTGTCGTTGCGCGCGCGGAGCATGTCTTCGGTCACGTCGTGCAGCGCGGCCAGCCGGTCCAGCGTCCGGGCGCGTTCATCGGCGGCCCGGTCCGCCGTCCAGCCGCGCTCCCCGGCCAGCAGCGCCAGCAGTTCATCCAGCAGATCGGCCGACAGCTCGCCCGAGATGGCGAGCGAGGTGCGCCGGCAGATCAGGTCTTCCAGCGCCTCGACATGCTCGGCCCGGATCAGATGGCGGATTTCGGCGGTGCCATAGCCCGGATGGGTGGCCAGCGGCCGGTCGCCCGCGGCCACGAAATCATCCGCCAGCCGGCGCGCGGCAGAGCCGTAACGTTCGGCCAGCGCCCGTGCCCGATGGACACCGATGCCCGTCGCGGCCGCGAGATCGGCGATCCAGCGCTCCCGCGCCGGCCCGGCCGGCGGGAAATCGCGGCCGCCGCCGATCGCGAGCGTGTCGGTCGACACCCGCCGTCGCCCGCCCAGCCGGTCCAGCGCCTGATCGGCGGCGATCTCGCCGAAGCCGCGGAAGGTGGTCCATTTGCCGCCGATCATGCACATCACCGGGAAAGGCAGCCCCGCTTCTTCCGGCACGAAGCGGCAATGGTGGTCGCGCGGGATCTGCCCGGTGGTCGCCGCCGCGGCATTGGTCAGCGGCCGCACGCCCGAGAAGGTGTAGAGGATCTGGTCGGGCGTGATCTCGATATCCGGGAAGACGAAGCGCAGCGATTGCAGCATGTAGGCCCGCTCGTCGGTCTCGCAATGCACACCCTCGGGCGTGTCGACCTTGATGTCGGTGGACCCGATCAGGACATTGCCGAAATAGGGGAACAGGATGCAGACCCGGCCTTCCTGGTTCTCGTAATAGATCATCTGGTCGCCCAGCGCCTTCAGCAGCCGCGGGTTGCGCACGATCAGATGCGAGCCCTTGGTGCCGCCGATCATCCGCGGCAGCGCACCGGCACCGGGGGCATCCACCAGGTTGGCCACCCGCCGGTTGGTCAGGTCGATCCAGGCGCCGGTAGCATTCACCACCAGTTTCGGCCGCAGGCGGAATTCCCGACCGCCGATGCGGTCGCGCAGCAGCAGGGCGTCGCCATCGGTGCCCTCGGCGGCCAGATAGTTCACCGCCACCGCATCGGGGCAGGTCGCTTCCAGATCGCGGATCATCTCCAGCCCCAGCCGTTCGGGATGGGTGATCCAGGCATCGTAATAGGTTGCGCTGCACTTGACCTTCGGATTGAGGTCGGGCCAGTCCCGCGCGGTCCGGGCCTTGCCGGCGAAGCGATGGGTCGGCACCATCCGGCTCTTGCGGGTGAAGATGTCGTAGAAGGTGAGCCCCAGCTTCAGCACCGCAGCCCCGCGCCGGCTGGGCTTGCGGCTCAACCCCACGAAGCGCAGCGGCGCATTGCCGATCCCTGAGAGATATTCGAAGACCGGCACGGTGGTGGCGAGCGGCGCCACGAAATGCGGCGCGTTGCGCAGCAGCAGGTCCCGCTCGCGCAATGCCTCGCGCACCAGATCGAACTCGCCGTTCTCCATGTAGCGCAGGCCGCCATGGATCATGCGCGACAGGGCACCGCTGGCACCGGCGCAGTAATCCTGCGCCTCTGCCAGCACCACCCGCAGCCCCTGCAGGGCCAGTTCACGATAGACGCTGATCCCGTTGATGCCGCCGCCGATCACGACGACGTCAGGATCGGGCGCCTTGGCCAGAACATCCAGCCGGTATCCGCGTGTGCGGGTGGTCATGACGGGCAGGCCTCCGGAAAACTGCGGTGACGCGAAACAAGGGACGGGAAAGCGAGGGGGGGTGGGCCGGCGGCGCGGAGACAAAGCCTCCCCTCGCGCATCGCAAGGCTGCGATGCGGCGGGCGTCGTCGGCGGAAGGATCTGGGGGCTTGATGTGGGGGGTCGGGCTCAGCTCCCGGCGGCAGGTGCCTCCGCCTCAAGGCCGGGCAGCACGGCATCGGCCGTGGTCTCGTCGGTCACCAGCCCCTTCAGATGCCGGCCGCGCAGCACGGCGCGGATCGGGCCGATCTTGGCCGGCCCGACCGCGACGCCCATCGAGAACGGCACGCGCGAGAGTTCCGCCGGGGTGACCGCCACCAGCCGGTCGTTCATCTGATAGCGGCAGACCCGCCCGGCCCCATCCAGAAGATGGGCGAGCAGTTCGGCCTCGGCGCCCGAGCGCTCGATCTCCGTCCGGTCGTCGGCGAGTTCCGGATGAAGGTCGTAGTAAGAGCTGCCGGCCGGCGTGACCGAGCCCACACCCACCACCGCGATATCGGCATGGCGCGCCCGGTCCAGGATGTCGCGGGTGGAGCGCATATCGATCAGCATCGCCCGCTGGTCCACGGTGTCGGCGAACATCGGCGCATGGATGCGATGGGCGCGCCCGCCCAGCTTCTCGGCCATCTGCGCCGCCACATAGTTGACGTCGGTATAAAGCGGCCCTTCGACCAGGCCGGTTGCGGGCACCACCGACACGTCGTAGCGCCTGGCCGGGTTCAGCCCGGCGACCAGGGCGCTGACGCCCTTGCCGCCCGAAATGCAGATCGTGTCGCCATCCTTGAGGCGCGAGAGCAGCAGCCCGGCCGCCGCCTCGCCCACGCTCGCCAGCGCCACCTCGTCATTGGTCGACAGGTTGGGCACCACCAGCGCCTCCATCAGCCCGGCCGCCCGGGCCAGCCGCCGCTCCAGCTCCAGCGAAGGCTGGAAGGGCGCACGGACGGTGATCTCCACCATGCCCAGATCATGGCCCTGCTTGATCAGCCGGCTGACCGTCGCGATCGACTGGCCGGTCAGACGGGCGATCTCGGCCTGTTTCAGGCCCTCGACATAATGCATCACCAGCGCCCGGTAGATCCGGCGGGTCAGGTCGTATTGTCTGACATCCCCGGTGGGCGTCCGGTCGTCATGCCGCATGGTCACTCTCCGCATGGGCACCCGACGTTTGAGCGGTTCGGTCATGGGTCGGGTGGCAGGTCAGGCGCGTCTGCGGTTCAGCATATGGTCGACCGAGACCGCGACAAGCAGGATCAGACCTTTCACCATATCCTGCCAGTAGACCGAGACGTCGAGCAGGATGAGCGAATTGGTCACCAGCGACAGCAGGGCGACACCCAGCACCGCGCCCAAGACCGAACCGGACCCGCCCTTCAGGCTGGCGCCGCCGATGACCGCGGCCGCGATCACGTTCAGCTCCATGCCCACGCCGAAGGTGGGGGTGGCGGCGCCGAAGCGGGCCATGAAGATCACCCCGGCAAGCCCGGCCAGGGCCGAACTCAGCACCGTCACCCAGAAGATGACGCGCGAGGTGCGGATGCCGGAATAGTCGGCCGCCTTGGGGTTGCTGCCGGTATAGAACACCCGGCGGAAGGCAACGGCCCGGCGCATCAGCAGGTCGAAGACCACCACGATCGCCAGGAAGATCAGGATCACCACCGGCACCTGGCCGAGCGAGCCCTGACCGACGAATTTGAACTCTTTCGGCAGCGAGAACAGCGACAGCGGCGTGCCCTCGGTGATCACCAGGCAGGCGCCGCGGACGATCACCATCATCGCGAGCGAGGCGATGAAATGGTTGAGACCGATCCGCGTGACACAGGCGCCCATGATCACGCCGCACATCGCCGCCGCGGCGATGCCGCCCAGCGATGCCGTCCAGGGGTCGACGCCCAGCAGGAACAGCTTGCCCGCCACCACCATGGCAAAGCAGACCACCGCCCCCACCGACAGGTCGATGCCGCCCACGATCAGCAGGATGGTCATGCCGACCACCACGATGCCCTCGATCGAGAACGAGAGCATCAGCGCCTTCATGTTGGCGACGGTCAGGAAATAGGGCGAGGCGAAGCTCATGATCACGAACAGCGCCGCGATGATCACGATCAGCCCGGCCTCGCGCATCTTGTTGAACCGGGCAAGCAGCGACAGCCGCGGTTCGGCCGGCTGCGCCCCGGCCCTGATGTCTCCGGTCTCCCGCCCGTCAGTCTCTGCGCGGTTGGTTTCTGCCGTGCTCATGGCCGCAGGCTCCCTTCGCCGGCGGCGCCGGGGGCGCCCACGCCGGATGCAAGTCGGATGATGTGTTCCTCGGTCATCTCCGGCCCCGCCACCTCACCGGCGATCCGGCCTTCGCGGATCACCAGGATGCGATCGGCCAGGCCGATCAGCTCGGGCAGTTCCGACGAGATGACCACGACCCCCCTGCCCTCGGCCGCCAGGCCGCGGAGGATCTGATAGATCTCGGATTTGGCGCCGACATCGACGCCGCGGGTCGGCTCGTCCAGGAAGACGATGCGCGGGCCGGTCAGCAGCAGCTTGGCGATCGCCACCTTCTGCTGGTTGCCGCCCGACAGCTCCGACACCTTCTGGCCGGGCCCCGCCATGCGCAGCGACATCCGCCGGCCGAATTCGGCCGCCTGGGCCGCCTCGGCGCGGCCGTCGATCATGCCCAGCCGGCCGGCCACCCGGCCCGGATCCTGGGCCGAGACATTGGCCGCGATCGACATGTCCAGGAACACGCCCGCCCCCTTGCGGTCTTCGGAAAGATAGGCGAGGCCCTGTTTCGTGGCGCCGCGATAGTCGGGGATCCGCGCCTCGTGCCCCTCGACCACCACCCGCCCGGCCGCGCGGTGGCGCAGCCCGCAGACGGTCTGGGCGATCTCGCTTCGCCCGGCGCCCATCAGCCCGGCCAGACCCAGGATCTCACCGGCCTTCAGGTCGAAGGCGATATCGGCGATGTGGTCGTCGGCATCGGCCAGACCCTCCACCTGCAGCAGCACCGGCGCGCCCGCGGGCACGCCCGGCTTTTCCGGGTAGAGGTCGCCCAGCTCGCGGCCGACCATGCGTTCCGCCACCTCTTCGGGCGTGGTGTCGGCGATCGCCTTGGTCACCACCTTGCGGCCGTCGCGCAGCACCGTGATCCGGTCGCAGATCTCGAAGATCTCGGCCATGCGATGGCTGATATAGATGATCGCGATGCCCCGTGCCTTCAGGGTGCGGATCACGTCGAACAGCCGCCGGGTTTCGGCCTCGGTCAGGGCGGCGGTCGGCTCGTCCAGGATCAGGATCCGGCAGTCGAGCGTCAGCGCCTTGGCGATCTCGACCAGCTGCTGGGCCGAAATGCCGATCTGCCCGACCAGCGTATCCACCGGCATCGGGTGCAGCAGCCCCAGCACCGCCTCGGCCTTGCGCCGCAGCTCGCGCCGGTTCAGGAACCAGCGGCCGCGGGCATGGGGGGCCGCCATGAAGATGTTCTCGGCGATCGAGATATCGGGGCAGAGGGCGATTTCCTGATGCACGAAGCCGATGCCCCGCGCCTGGGCCTCGGCCGGCCCCGACAGATGCACCGCTTCGCCGAACAGCTCCACCCGGCCGCCATCGGGACGGTGGATGCCGTCGATGATGTTCATCAGCGTCGACTTGCCGGCACCGTTCTCGCCGGCCAGCGCATGGACCTCGCCCGCCTTCAGGTCGAAATCCACCCCGGTCAGCACCCTGACCGGGCCGAAGGATTTGGTGATGCCGCTAAGCTTCAGGACGGTCTCGCCCTGTGCGCCGGCCACCGGTTCAGGATGGGTCATGGATCAGCCGGACCGTTCTCGGGTGATGCTGAGGCAGGAAAGAGAGGGGGCAGGAAAGAGAGGAAGCAGGAGAAAGAGGACGGGAGCATGCCGGGCGGTCACCCGCCCGGCCGCAGGGGCCGCCCCCCTCAGCTCACTCGTCGATGCCCTTGGTGCCGCGGCGCTTCAGGTAGGCGTCCCAATAGAAATCCTGGGCGTTCTCGGGCGTCACGATCGAGAAGCCGTTGTCGATGACCGGCAGCGTGAACGGGTTGAAGCCGCTGCGCTTATAGTCGTTCATCGGGTCGATCAGGTCGGGATGGGCCGCCAGGAACAGCATCATGAAGCCCATATAGCCCTGCACGCCCTGGTTCGGGTTGATCGCGCCGAACATCTGGCCGGCCTTGATCATGTCGAGAACCTTGGCGTTCACGTCGACGCTCATGACCTTGATCTTGCCGCCCAGCTCGTTCGCCGCCTGGGCGGCGCCCAGCGCCGAACTCGCCTCGGGCATGAACACGGCGCCGAGCCCGGGATGGGCCTGGGCCATGGTCAGCACCGCGTTATAGGCGCGGGTCGGATCCTGGTTGGTGGCGGTGCGGGCCACCAGCTTCATCTCCGGATACTTTTCCTCCATCTGCCTGATGAAGGACGACACCCGGCGGTCGTGATTGTCCTGGCCGGGGTTTTCCAGGATCGCGTATTCGCCCTTGCCGCCCATGGCCTTGGCGATGGTGTCGGCGGCCGTGGCGCCCTCGCGGAAATTGTCCGAGGTGACATAGGCGACGCGCTTGCTGTTGGGCGAATCGGCCGCGAAGGTCACGACCGGGATGCCCATCTCTGCGGCGCGATCGATCGGCTCGATGAACGGATCGGGGTTCATCGGGTGCAGCAGCACGCCGGCCGGCTGCTTGGCCAGCACCTGTTCGAAGGTCGCCAGCTGCTTGGTGACGTCGTAATCCGGCGTGCCGGTATAGACGGTCTTGCAGCCCATCTGATGGGCGGCCTGCTTGAACATCTCATAGACCGGGAACCAGTATTCCACGCCCGACACCATGACGTTCATGGCATAGGTCTCGCCTTCCTTGCAGCGGAAGGGAGAGGTCTCTTCGGCCTTGGCCGCGGCGGTGGTCATGCCCATCCCGGCCACGGCGATCGCCCCCGCGAGCAGGGCGGCGGTGAAAGTCTTCATCTCGGCGTTTCCCCAACGTCTCGGCCCGGGATCGCTTGGCTTCGGATCCCTCGGCGCCCGTTCTGGCCCATACCCTCCGCCCGGCCCTCCCGGCCTGCGTCGGTGCTTCACTGCGGCCGCATTCCGCGGCCCGATGATGGCTGTGAAAGTTTTTTCATAGATCAGAATTTCTTTCACGCCCCGACGTTACGGCGCCGTGACAGGCCGAGTCAAGGGGACCGGAACACGCAAAAAAGCCGGTGCCGCTCGCCTCTCGCGCGCAGGCACCGGCCATCGCAACCGGTCGGATCAGGGAATAAAAGAGGGAGGATTCGGATTTATGTCAGGCAGGCTCTTCCGGACGGGCGGCCAGCCGTCCCAGGAACATGTCCCGCAGGGAATTCCCCATCAACCGTCTGAAATCAAGCCGATATGGCGCCATCTCGGGCCGCTCGTACAGCCCGGCCAGATTGGGCGGCGGCATCGCGACATGATGGCAACCGATCATGCACACGAACAGGCCGGGAACAACCTCCGCCGCCTCCCGCGCCGGCAGGCCGAGCACCCGGCCGAGATCGCGGGCGATGCCGTTCAACCGTTCGATCATGCCGATCTTGACCGCATAAAGCGCATCCGCATCCAGCCGCGGTTCCAGCGAGCCGTGCAGCGCGGCGTTCAGCCGGGCCATCAACGGCACATCCGTACAGGCCCCCACCACGGCGGCGGCCGCAGCCCGGGCCGCATCGGCGGCATAGCCCGCCCGCGCCGGATCGGCCGCCGGCTTGGCGGCAAGCCGCGCCTCCAGCCGGTCGAGCCAGGCCAGGGTGGTGCGCTCATAAAGCGCCAGGAACAGCGCTTCCTTGGACGGCGCATAAAGATAGACCGTGCCCTTGGCGACACCGGCCGCGCGGGCGACCTCTTCGATACCCACCGCCTCGATCGTCGGCGCCGCCTCGTAAAGCCGCCGGGCGGCATCGAGGATCGCCTCGCGCCGGGCCGCCTTGGCTTCGGTACTGCGTGCGCGCCGTCCGGGGGCAATGGTCAAGGGGGCTCCATCCTGGCCAGTGGCGGGACGTCCGCACGGATCGTCCCATCTGGGTGTCAGAATGGCCGGGAAGTCGCAGCGGGGCAAGGCCGGGACGGCATGTCGACCTGCGCGCACACGCGAAGCGGAGGGCCGCCGCCACGGCGCCCCTCCGGCTGTCACGAGGTTCAGAGGTCCTGCGCCGTCGGGCGGATGACGATCTCGTTCACGTCGACGGTTGCGGGCTGGGCCATGGCATAGGCCACGGCATCGGCAATCGCCTCGGGGCCGATGGCGATCTCCTGATAGCGGCGGACCATGGCCGCCACCTCGGGCACGGTGATCGTGTCGGCAAGCTCGGTCGCCACCGTGCCGGGCGAAATCACCGTGGTGCGGATCTTCGGCCCCGCCTCCATCCGCAGCCCTTCCGACAGGGCCCGGACGGCGAATTTGGTGGCGCAATAGACCGCGGCGCCGGGGAAGACCTTGTGGGCGGCGACCGAGGCCACATTGATCACATGGCCGCGGCCCTGGGCCTGCATCTTCGGCAGCACGGCGGCGATGCCGTAGAGCACGCCCTTCAGATTGACGTCGACCATCCGCTCCCACTCGTCGACCTTGCCGGCGGCGAGCGGCGAGAGCGGCATCAGGCCGGCATTGTTGACCAGGACGTCGATTGCGCCGAAGCGGGCCTCGGTCTCGTCGGCCAGGCGCTGGACAGCGGCCCGGTCGGCGATGTCGACGGTGGCGATCGCGGCCGTGCCGCCGGCGGCGGTGATCTGGGCGGCAAGCGCCTCAAGGCGGTCGGTGCGGCGGGCGGCGAGCATCACGGCCGCGCCGTCGGCGGCAAGGCGGCGGCCGATGGCGGCGCCGATGCCGCTGCTGGCGCCGGTGACGAGAACGGTGCGGCCCGCGAAGGGCCGGCTGCTGGAGAGGGGCGTGGACATCGGCGGATCTTCCTGACAGTCGTGAACCGTGTCCGATATTAAATGACCATCGGTCATTTATTCTGCGACACCGGTCACATACCGGGACACGACCCGTCTCGCGTCTCGACCGCGCGTCCCGGAACGGGCATCATCCGGCAACACCAGACCTGAAAAAACAGGCCCGAAAAATCAGGACGAAGGGAGACCGCCCCGGATGCCCACGACCCCCAGCCCCGCCGCCACCCGCCACCCGATGGGGCCCCGGTTCCGCATCGCCTCGATCGCCGATGTCGAGCGGATCGAGACCGAGATGCCGCTCGACCAGCGCCTCGGTTTCACCAGCACCTATGACGTGCTGCGCTGGGCGGCCATGGCCTATGGCGATGCCCCGGCGATCACCCATCTGTCGGCCGGCACCGCCGAGGAGACCCCGCGCGAGCTTGGCTATACCGCCTTTTTCGAGAGCGTGACCCGGGCGGCCAACGCCTTCGCGGCCCTCGGCCTTGGCCGCAGCGAGGCCGTCGCCATGCTGATGCCCAACCTGCCCGAGACCCATATCGCGCTCTGGGGCGCGGAGGCGGCCGGCATCGCGGCGCCGATCAATCCGCTGCTCGGCATCGACCAGATCGTCGAAATCGCCGAGGCGGCGGATGCGAAGCTGATCCTGGCCCCCGGCCCCATCCCCGGGCTCGACCTCTGGGAAAAGGCGCTGGCCGCGGCCGAGCGCCTGCCGGGCATCACCGCGGTCATCAAGGTCGGCGGCGGGCCGGTGGACATGGCCGCGCATCCGAAGGTGAAGGACTGGGGGGCCCTGCTCACCGCCGCCCCCGCCGACCGGCCGGTCGGCTGGTCGGAACCCGGCCCGGACGATGTCTGCGCCTATTTCCACACCGGCGGCACCACCGGAACGCCCAAGCTCGCCCGCCATCTGCACCGCAACGAGCTGTATATGGGCTGGATCCTGTCGCGGGTGATCGGCATGTCGCCGGCCGACTGCACGCTGTCGGGCCTGCCGCTGTTCCATGTCAACGCCGTCCATGTCACCGGTCTGGCGCCGTTCATGGCCGGTGCCCGGGTGCTGCTCGCCACCCCGGCCGGCTATCGCAACCCCGATCTGATCCGCAATTTCTGGAAGATCGTCGAGCGCTACCGGGTCACGACCTTCTCCTCGGTCCCGACGGTGTTGACTGCGCTGATGCAGGTGCCGGTGGCGGGTGCCGATCTCTCCAGCCTGCGTTTCGCCGTGGTCGGCGCCGCCCCCCTGCCGCTGGAGGTGATCCGCGGCTTTGAAGGCCTGACCGGCATCAAGCTTCTGGAAGGCTACGGCCTGACCGAGGGCACCTGCGCCTCGGCCGTGAACCCGCCCTATGGCGAGGCGCTGGCGGGATCGGTCGGCATCCGCTTTCCGTACCAGCCGATGAAGACCGTGATCCTGGATGCCGACGGCAAGGTGGCACGCGATGCCGCGGTCGACGAAATCGGCGTGCTGTGCCTCAAGGGCCCCAATGCCATCTCGGGCTACAAACAGAGCCGGTTCGATGCCGGGCTGTTCGTCGGCGACGGCTGGATTTCGACCGGCGATCTGGCCCGTATCGACGCCGGGGGGCGGATCTTCCTGGTCGGCCGCGCCAAGGATCTGATCATCCGCGGCGGCCATAATATCGATCCGCAATCGATCGAAGAGGTGCTGCACGCCCATCCCGCCGTGGCCCTGGCGGGCGCCGTCGGCCGGCCCGATGCCTATGCGGGCGAGATCCCGGTCGCCTTCGTGACGCTGAAGCCCGGCGCCGCCGCCAGTTCCGACGAGCTGGTCGCCTGGGCGCGCGACCGGGTACCCGAACGGCCCGCCGCCCCGCATGAGGTGATCATCCTGGCCGAGATGCCGGTGACCGCGATCGGCAAGATCTTCAAACCGACGCTGCGCCAGCTTGCCACCGACCGGGTCTATGCGGCCGAACTGGCAGCGCTGGAGGGCCTGGCCGCGACCGTGGCGACGGGCCCCGACGACAGGCTCGGCACCTGTGCGGTGGTGACGCTGACCCGAGGCGACGGCATGCCGGTTCCGGACGACGACCGGGCGGCGCTGGTCGATCGGGTGGAGCAGATCCTGGGCCGCTTCCCGGTGCCGCACCGGGTCGTCTTCGGCTGAGATACATCGACATCGATGGATATTGAAATGCATCGACGTCGATGCATATACTTCGACGTCGATGCAGTTCGGAGACAGGAGCGCATGTCCAGAACGCCCCGCCTGATCCACCTTCTGGCCGCCGCCAACCGGCGGGTGATGGCGATCGCCGAGGCCGGGCTCGAGGATCTGGGCATCACCACGTCGCAATCGGCGGCGCTGTTCGTGCTGGGGGAGCGCGGGCCGTCGTCGGTAACGGCGCTGGGGGCGGCGCTGGATCTTGGCCAGTCCGCCACCTCCACCCTCGTCCAGAAGCTGGAAACGGCCGGGCTGGTCGCCCGCACCGACGATCCGGCCGACCGGCGGGCGGTCACCCTCCGGCTCACCGAGCGTGGCGAGGCGATCCGCCGGGTCGCCGCGCGCCGCGCCAACGACCTCACCCGCCGCATGGCCCACGGGCTTTCGCCCGAGGAGCGCGCGGTGATCGCGCATTGGCTGAAGACGGTCGGCACGAACACCGATGCCGGTCTCCCGCCCGAGGATCAGGAAAGCACCCCCATCATGACGTCACCGATCGTGACCGACGATATCCGCACGACCACCGCCGACGGGATCATGGAGATCGTCTTCGCCCGCCCGGCGAAGAAGAACGCGATCACCAACGAGATGTACGGCGCCGTCGCCGACGCGCTGGAAGCGGCCGAGGCCGATGATGCGATCCGCGTGGTGCTGATCCGCGGCGAGGGCGGCGATTTCACCGCCGGCAACGACCTCGGCGATTTCGCGAAGATCGCCGCCGGCCAGGGCCCGGCGGTGCGCCATGTCCAGCGGGTGCTGAAACAGCTCGCCCGGATGCAGAAGCCGGTGGTGGCGGCCGTGCTGGGCCAGGCGGTCGGCATCGGTACCACCATGCTGCTGCATTGCGACCTGGTCTATGTCGCCCGGGATGCCAAACTCTCCACCCCCTTCGTCGGCCTGGCCCTGGTGCCGGAAGCGGCATCGAGCCTGCTGCTGCCGGCCGCGATCGGCCATCGCCGCGCCTTCGCGATGTTTGCCCTGGGCGAGGTGCTGAGCGGTTTCGACGCGGCCGAGATCGGCCTGGTCAATGCGGCCCTGCCCGCCGACGATGTGCTCGGCGCCGCACGTGCTGCCGCCGGCCGGCTTGCGCAGCAGCCGATCGGCGCGATCAAGGCGACCAAGGGGCTGATGCGCGACGCGGCCGCCATCGCCACGGTGATGGACAGGGAAAGCCGGCTGTTCTTCGAGCGTCTGCAAAGCCCCGAGGCACGCGAGGCCTTCACCGCCTTTGCCGAGCGGCGGAAGCCGGACTTCACCAAACTCGGCTGATCACGATGCGTTCACGTCTCCTGACAAGATGCTGTCAGGAGACGTGCGCTATGGATGGGGCGCAGATGGGACAACCCAGACAAGGCCTCAGCCCCATGGACCAGATCAGTCAGCCTTCCCCGGTTCTCGAAATCGTCCGCTTCCGCCTCAGACCCGGCATAGATCCACAGGCCTTCACCGCCGATGCCGCCCGCATGGACGGCTGGCTGGCCACCCGCCCCGGCTTCGTGCGCCGGCGCCTGGGTCTCGCCGATATGGGGGTCTGGATCGACTGCATCGAATGGCAGGATCTGGCCACAGCCCGCGCCGCGGCCGATGCGCTGATGCAGGAACCCACCGCCCGCCCCTTCCTTACTGCCATCGACGGGGGTAGCGTGGTGATGACCCATCTCGACATCGCCCACGCGAGCTGACGCCGATGCGCCGCGCCGACCGCCTCTTCGCCATTCTTCAGTCGCTTCGGGGCGGTCGGCTGCGCACGGCACAACAGCTGGCCGACGAGCTTGAAGTCTCGGTCCGCACGGTCTATCGCGATCTGGCCGATCTTCAGGCCCAGGGCGTGCCGGTGGATGGCGAGCGCGGCATGGGCTATCTGCTCCGCGACGGTTTCTTCCTGCCGCCGCTGGCATTGTCGGCCATAGAGCTTGAAGCCCTGACCTGGGGCGTGGCCATGGTCCGCGCCCATGCCGATGAAAGCCTGGCCCGGGCGGCGGAAGAGCTGGAGATCAAGCTCCGCGCCGCCACCCCCACCCGCGGCATAACCATCCCCACCACGGCCGCCGCCTATGGCTTCCGGCTGACCGCCGCCGACCGCCAGCGGCTCAAGGCCGCGCGCGAGGCGATTGCGACCCGCGAGAAGCTGATGCTCGATTATGCCGATGCGGCCGGCGCCGCATCCGAACGGGTGGTCCGGCCGCTGGAATTGCAGCATTGGGGCGCGGTCTGGACGCTGACCGGCTGGTGCGAGCTGCGCGGCGATTTCCGGGCCTTCCGCATCGACCGGATCCGCCAGCTTACCCGCACCGGCACCCATTTCCGCCCCGAGCCCGGCAAGCGGATCGAGGATTACATGGCCCTGGTCAGGTGCGAAGCGCGGCCACCAGCGTCCTGACATTGTAGTCCATCATCTCCAGATAGGTCGCAGCCGGCCCGCCCGCGGGCGAGAGCGCATCGGAATAGAGCGTGCCGCCGATCTTCGCATCGGTTTCCGAGGCGATCCGATCCAGCAGCCGCGGATCCGAAATGTTCTCCATGAACACGGCCGGGATCTTCTCCGCCCGGATCTGATCGATCAGCTTTGCGACATCGCCCGCCGAGGCCTCGGCCTCGGTGCTCACCCCCACCGGCGCCAGAAACCCGACGCCATAGGCGGCCGCGAAATAGCCGAAGGCATCGTGGGACGTCACGACCTTGCGGCGGTCGGCCGGCACGCTCGCGATCTCAGCCCGGATCCGGGCGTCGAGCGCGTCGATCTTTTTCAGATAGGCCGCCGCATTGGCCTCGAACACCGACCGGTCGTCGCTGTCGGCCGCGATCAGCGCTTCCAGCACATTGTGGACATAGATCCTGGCATTGGTCAGGCTCTGCCAGGCATGGGGATCGGTGCCGCCATGGTGGTGGTCATGATCGTGATCACCACCCTCGGCATGATCATGATCCTCTTCGCCCGCCTCCGCTTCGGCCATCTGGCGGGGCACGATGCCGGTGGTCGCGACGGCAACCGGGCCGTCATAGCCCGCGGCCTGGACCAGGCGGTCCATCCAGCCCTCGAAACCCAGGCCGTTCATCACCACCAGATCGGCATCGGCAACGGTGCGGGCATCGGCCGGCGCCGGCTGCCAGACATGGGCATCGCCATCGGGGCCGACCAGGGTGGTGACGCGCACCCGGTCGCCGCCCACCTGCTGCACCATGTCGCCCAGAATGCTGAAGCTGGCGACGACCCTGATCGGCTCGTCGGCCGCAAGGGCGGGAACCGGCAGCCGGAGGGCAAGCGCAACCAGCGTGCCCGCGGCCAGCAGGTGGCGGCGGTTGATCATGAGACGGTCCTTTCTGTCCGGGAGGAAGCGTCCGGGCGGACGCGGCGGCCTGCGCCGGCCGGGGTGGCGAGCAGCGCCGCCAGATAGCAGGCGCCGGCCGCCAGAATGATCGCCGGGCCCGAGGGCAGGCCCAGATGGTAGGAAAGCAGCAGGCCGACCACCCCTGAGAGGAAGGCGATCGCCACCGCCGCCAGGATCCGCGGCAACAGGGCGTGGGGGGCAATGAAGCGCGCGGCGGCGGCCGGCAGGATCATGATCCCCACCGACATCAGCGTGCCCAGGGCATGGAAGCCGCCGACCAGGTTCAGCACCGACAGCACCAGCAGCCCGTAATGGGCCATGGGGCTGGAGCGGCCCACCGCGCGCAGGAAGCCCGGATCGACGCATTCCAGCACCAGCGGCCGCCAGATCACCGCCAGGGTCAGCATCGATACCGAGGCGATCCCTGAGAGCAGGAACAGTGCCGCATCGTCCAGCGCCAGCACCGAGCCGAACAGCACATGCAGCAGATCGACATTGCTGCCGCGCAGCGACACGATCAGCACGCCCGCCGCCAGCGACAGCAGATAGAAGGCGGCCAGGCTTTCATCCTCGCGCCCGCCGGTGCGGCGGGCGACGAGGCCAGAGAGCACCGCCACCACCAGCCCGGCGATCAGGCCGCCCAGGGTCATCCAGGCGAGCGACAGCCCGGCGGCCAGATAGCCGATCGCGGCACCGGGCAGGATGGCATGGGACATGGCATCGCCGGTCAGGCTCATCCGCCGCTGGGTCAGGAACACGCCGATCGGCGTCGCCCCCAGCGCCAGCGCCAGACAGCCCGCCAGCGCACGGCGCATGAAGGCATAGTCGGCGAAGGGGCCGATCAGCAGGTCGTGGATCATCCAGGGCCCCTCCGTCAGCTCTGCTGCATCCGGGCAAGCCGCGCCAGGGACAGGTTCCCGGGTGTCAGCACGCGATGGATGGGGCCGGCGGCGACGAGCCGGCCTGCGATCAGCAGACAGTCGGGGAAATGGCTGCGGATCGCGTCCAGATCGTGAAGCACCGCCAGCACGGTGCGGCCCTCGTCGTGCCAGCCATGGATCACCCGGATCAGCTCGGCCGCCGTCGCCTCGTCGATCGCGGCAAAGGGTTCGTCGAGCAGGATCAGCCGGGCATCCTGCAGCAGCAGCCGGGCGAAGAGCAGGCGCTGCATCTGCCCGCCCGACAGGGCTGCGATCGGCCGGTCGGCCAGATCGGCGATCCCCACGGTCTCAAGCGCCTGCAGCACCGCAGCACCCTGCCGCCGGCCGATCGCCCGGAACGGCCCGAGCCGCTGCCAGAGCCCCATCGCCGCCATCTCGGCAACCCGGATCGGAAAGCTGCGGTCGATTTCGGTCTGCTGGGGCAGGTAGCCGAGGGCTCGCCGGCCCAGGCCACCCAGATCGATCTGCCCCGCCTCGGGGACGATCTGCCCGGTCAGCGCCTTGAGCAGGGTGGATTTGCCGGCCCCGTTGGGCCCCGCGACGGCGGTCAGGCTGCCGGGGGCGAGCGTCAGGCTCACCCCCTCCACGACCGGTCGGCCGGATCCGTAGCCGAGGGTGAGACCGGTGCAGACGACCCGCGGCCCCGGGGCCGAAATCGGGGTCAGCCGCCCCCGGGCGGCAGGAGAGATCATCACCGGATCGCCCCCGTCACCGCCAGCCAGAGCAGGGCAACCGGCACCGCCGCCACCATCAGCCGGCGCAGCACGCCCGCCCCCAGCGCGCTTCGTGTCAGCACCCTCCCCGGCGGCGGATGGGGAAGGGGCGGCGTGGCGACGGGGCGATGCATGTCCATGGGCTCAAGGTCCGGAAGGAGACGGAACCCTTCCTGCTTACGCCTGCCGCCACGTCAATGCAACAGTATAACATAACTCTTACATGGACGATCCCGACCGCCGGAGCGGTCGGGTCAGAAGCCCGGTCAGAGCTGAAGAATGCCGCGGCTGTACTGGTCGGGCCAGGGCAGTTCCGCCCCCAGCGCCTTGGCGGCGCGGAGCGGCCAATGCGGATCGCCCAGGGTCACGCGGGCCAGCGCCACCAGATCGGCACGGCCATTGGCGATGATCTCCTCGGCATGTTCGGGCTGGGTGATCAGCCCGACGGCGGCGGTGGCGATGCCCGCCTCGCGCCGGATCGCCTCGGCGAAGGGCACCTGATAACCGGGATAGGCGCGCAGCTTCTGGCGCGGATCGCCGCCGCCCGAGGAACAGTCGATGAGGTCGACATCGCCGCGCGCCTTCACCCGCTTCGCGATCTCGACCGAGGCCGCGATATCGAGCCCGCCCTCGACCCAGTCGGAACAGGAAAGCCTAAGGAACAGCGGCAGCTCCGCTGGCCATTCGGATCGCACGGCATCCAGCACCAGCATCAGCGCCGCCATCCGCCGGTCGGCATCGCCGCCGAAGGCATCGTCGCGGGTGTTGGACAAGGGGCTCAGGAAGGAATGCAGCAGATAGCCATGGGCGCCATGGACCTCGATGATCCGGAATCCGGCCCGGCGGGCGCGCGCGGCAGAGGCCGCGAAGGCATCGGCGATGCGGCGGATGCCGTCTTCGGTCAACGCCGTCGGCACCGCATGGGCGGGCGAGAAGGCGGCATCGGTCGGGCCCACCGGCTGCCAGCCGCCCTGATCGGGGGTAAGCAGCCCGCCGCCCCGCCAGGGCGCATCGGTCGACGCCTTGCGCCCGGCATGGGCCAGCTGGATCGCCGGCACCGCGCCCTGCCCGGCCACGAAATCGACCACGCGGGCGAAGGCGGCTTCCTGCGCATCCGACCACAGTCCCGGGCACCAGGGCGTGATCCGCCCTTCGGGCAGCACACCGGTCGCCTCGGCGAAGACGATGCCCGCCCCGCCCTTGGCGAAGCCGCCCAGATGCGCCAGATGCCAGTCGCCCACCAGCCCGTCCGGCACGCTGTACTGGCACATCGGCGCAATCATGATCCGGTTGCGCGCGGTGACGCTGCGGAAGCTGATCGGCTTGAACAGCTGCGGATCCCGCCCCGGCGCCGGAATGGCACTCGGCACAGGCGTGGATGCAGGCGCAGAAGCGGGGGTGGCGGCGGCAGGCTTGTCGGACATCGGTCTCTCCGCGAGGCATCGAACGGGATCGCGGAGAGGATGGAACGACCGGGCGGCGGTGCCAAGCCCGGTGTCGACATCACGACGTATTCAAACCCCGTTCGAGCGGCCCCGCCGGATCTGCCGGGCCGCCAGCCCCATCGGCGGCAGCAGCGAGGCCGCCAGCGACAGCACCCAGGCGGTCATCGGCGGGGTGGAGGTGACGGCAAGGGCCATGACGGTGGTGAAGACGGCAAGGCTGCTCATGCCGCCCAGCGCCGCAAGCATGGTCTGGCGGGCGGTTTCGCCGCCATAGCGCTGGTGGACGGTCAGCGAGATGGTGATCATGCCGATCGGGAAGCCCATCAGCAGCCCGGCCCAGACCGGCCCCGCCAGGGCCGCCACCACCGAGACGCTGGCGACCAGCGTGCCGGCCAGGATGCCGCGCAGGACAAGATCGGCGACGCGCCGCGCGCCCCGCGGGGCCGGGCCGTCGCCGGCGGCATTGCGGCAGAAGCGCAGCGCCAGGATGGCGACCACGACATAGAGCGGCAGCGCCACCACCAGTTCCACCGGCAGGGCCGCAGTCACCGCGGCCACCACGCACCAGGCGAGGATGGCCGCGCCGACCGAGGCGAAGGGCCCTGCCCGTTTCGCCACCACGATGAAGCAGGCGACGAAGATCAGGGTCGCCACCAGCGCCATCAGCGTCGCCACCGCCGCATCATGCAGGAAATCCGGCGGGTGGTGGCCGATCAGGAAGAAGAAGCCGGGCCCCATGACGATGGGCAGCCCGGCGGCGATACCGCCGAGGGCGGGGCCCGCATGCTGAACCAGCAGCGAGACGCCCATGACGACGATCGCGGTCGCAACCACGCGGGCTGCGATCGGCAACAGCTGGACGGAGAGGTCGGCGAGCAGCGTTTCCATGGCGCGGGGGGAGCCAGGGGCGCTCAGGCGGTGCGGGTGCGGACGACCAGCGCCTCCACACCGGCCGCCACGTCGAGCAGGTCGTGATCGGCGCCGTTGCGGCCCAGCAGCATCAGCCCGGCCGGCAGCGCGCCCGGCTCTGCGATCGGCAGGGTGACGCCGCAGAGGTCGAGCACATTGCCGAAGGTCGGGTTGCGCAGCACCAGCAGGTTCAGCCGGGTGTAATCGGCATCATCGGCCAGATCCGCGATCCGCGGCGGCACGATCGGCACCGTCGGCATCAGCAGCGCGTCGAAGGGGCGGAGCGCCAGATCGGCGGCGGCCACCATCCGGCGGCGGCGCTTGATCAGGTCGATGTAATCGGCCGCCCCCATCGCCTCGCCCCGGCGGATGCGCGACAGCACCCGCGGATCATAGCGCTCGGCGCCGGTCTGGATGATCGCGCGGTGCCAGGCCCAGCTTTCGGCGGCCGAGAAGCCGCCGGCCGCGTTCAGCTGCGGCACCTCGGCAATCTCGGGCAGTTCCAGATCGATCAGCCGGACGCCGGCATCGCGCAGCCGCTTCAGGGCCGCGTCATAGGCATTGGCGACCTGGTCGTCGACACCGTCCATCGGCAGGCCGCGGGCAACGGCGAAGGTCAGCGTCTCGGGCGCCCGGGGGCGCAGGATACGCGGCGCCTCGCCCGCCAGCACGGCATCGACCAGCGCGCAGCAGGCGACGGTGGGGGCCAGCGGGCCGATCGAATCCTGGGTGGACGACAGCGGCAGCGCGCCGTCCAGCGGCACCCGCGCCTGCGAGGGCTTGAAGCCGACGATGCCGGCGAAATTGGCCGGGATGCGGATCGAGCCGCCGGTATCGGTGCCGATGGCCGCCGCCGCCATGCCCTTCACCACCGAAATGCCGGCACCGGCCGACGAGCCACCGGGGATGCGCGCGGCATCGAAGACATTGCCGGGCGTGCCGTAATGCGGGTTGAGCCCGACGCCCGAGAAGGCGAATTCGGTCATGTTGGTCTTGCCGGTGATCACCGCACCGGCCGCACGCAGCCGGGCCACGATCGGGGCATCTTCCATGGCCGGGGCGGCATCCGTCATCACCACCGAGCCCGCCATGGTGGTCTCGCCCGCCACATCGAACAGATCCTTGATCGAGATCGGCAGGCCGGCCAGCGGCCCCTGGGACAGCCCGGCCGCGCGGCGGTGGTCGGCGGCCAGGGCCTCGGCGCGCGCAGAGGCGTCATAGACGCGGGTGAAGATCTGCGCGCCCGGCGCGAACCCCTCGTCATGAATGCGGGCGAGCGCAGTGTCGGCCAGCTTCAGGGCCGAGACGCTGCCGTCGTTGAACCCGGCCGCGATCCGGGACAGAGGGGTCGGATAGGTCATCTCGCGCGCTTCCTCGTCGGACTGTTATGAAGGCGAAGGCCTGGTACCGCGGGGTCAGGCGACCACGGGCAGGATCTTCGGGGTATAGCGGTGCGTGATCCGCCGGCCAAGCACGGGGTCCTCCAGCTGGACCTCGAAAGCGTCGGCCGGGCGGATGCCGCCGATGACCGCGAGCGTGCCGCAGAGCATCGCCTGGCCGGGGGCCAGACCGTCCCGGCCGGCATTGTAGTCCCGAACCAGCTCCCGCGGGTCAAGCAATCCGTTCACCGGGCCTTCCTGATAAAGCACCGTCCGGGTGCCGAAGACGGCGCGGGAGCGCAGGATCAGCCGGTCCCAATGGGGGGCGACCTCGTCGAAACGCCAGGCGTCGCGGGCGACCGGCTTGGGGCACATCTGCTTTGAAACGGCGACCGAATAGGCCTCCACCCGCCGGTCGGTATGATCGGAGCCGACCGTCACCCAGATCGTGCCGTCGGTATCGCCGACCAGCACCGCCTCGGCCTCGCCCGAACTGTCGGGGCCCAGAACCTCGATGGTCTCGTCCTGGGTCAGCATCTGGGCGGAAAGCCGGTAGAACAGCGGCACCCGCGACGGGCGGGGCACGCCGATCGCCTCCAGCTCGCGGATATGTTCCTCCACATGATGGCGGTCGCGGCCGGCCCAGCCGGCGATGACCAGTTCGGCGACGTCGATCCGGCGGGTGCCTTCGGTGGTGTCGAGGCTGATGACGGACATGAGGGGGGCGTCTCCTCTGAACGGGCGATCGGGCCCGGAGGTTGGCGGTGATCTGCGATATGCGGGATGTGGGGGGGGCGGGATGCGGGGGGATCAGCCCGCCATGGCCCCCGGCAGATAGAGGGCGATGCCGGGGAAGAGCACCAGCAGCAGCGCCATCACCAGCATGGCGGCGACGAAGGGCAGCGCGCCGGTCATCACCCGGTTGAGCGAGATGCCCCCGCCCACGCCCTGGACGACATAGAGGTTGAGCCCGACCGGCGGCGTGATCAGCGCCATTTCGATCATCAGGATCAGCAGCACGCCGAACCAGATCGGATCGAAGCCGAGCGCGATCACCACCGGGGCCACGATCGGGATGGTGATGACCATCAGCGACAGGGTCTCGATGAAGAAGCCCAGGATGACATAGAGCAGGATGATGCAGGCGAGCATGCCATAGGCGCCGAAGCCCAGACCGTCTATCAGGGCGGCCAGCTGGCGGGTGACGCCGGCGCCGGCGAGCACGAAGTTGAGGAAATAGGCCGAGATGATGATCAGCATGATCATCGCCGTGGTCTTGACCGCGCTTTCCACCGCCTCTTTCAGCATGCGGAGGTTGAAGGTGCGGTTGGCGACCGACAGCGCCAGTGCCGCAACCACGCCCAGCGCCGCCGCCTCGGTCGGCGTCGCCCAGCCGGCATAGATCGAGCCCACGATCACCGCGAACAGGCCCAGCACCGGCAGCAGGTCGGGCAGCGCCCGGAACCGTTCCGACCAGCGCGCCGGGCGGCGGGGGCCGCCAAGCTCAGGGCGGAGCGTGCAGGCGGCGGCCGCGGTCGCCATGAACAGGGCCGCGAGCAGCAGGCCCGGGATCAGCCCGGCCAGGAACAGGCGCGGGATAGAGGTTTCGGTCAGGAAGCCGTAGACGATCAGGTTGATCGAGGGCGGGATCATGATGCCGAGCGTGCCGCCGGCCGCGATCGAGCCCGCGAACAGCCGGTCGTCATAGCCGAGCGCCTTGGCCTGGGGCATAGCGACCGAGCCCACCGTCGCCGCGGTCGCGACCGACGAACCCGAGGTGGCCGAGAACAGCGTCGCCGTGCCGATATTGGCGTGGAGCAGCCCGCCCGGCATCCAGGACAGCCATTTGTCGAGGGCGGCATAGGTGCGCCCGGCAATGCCGGCCCGGACCAGGATCTCGCCCAGCAGCACGAAAAGCGGCACCGCGATCAGCAGGAAACTGTTGCTCGCGCTCCAGAACACCTCGCCCATCGCCTTGTAGAGCGGGAAGAACGAAAAGGTCTGGTCGAGGAACAGGCCGAGGCCGACCAGTGTGGCCGCGATCGGCACGCTGAGCAGAAGCAGGACAAGCAGGACGACAAGGGCGATGCCGAGCACGGGACGAGGTTCCCCTGAGGAGGCTGACGGGCGGAGCGAGGCGGAGAGCTACGGAGATGCTGGCGGCGGCAGGTCAGCCGCGCGTCGAATGGTCGTTCTCCGCGATCTCGTCCTCGATGCTGCGATTGCCCCAGACGCGGGCCACGGCATCGCGATCGCCGGTCAGCGCGCCGAGCACGGTGCGGGCGGCCAGCACGAAAACCGTGAAGGCGAACCAGACCAGGCCAGCCATCCACAGCATCTGCGGGATCCAGAGCGGCGTCTGCAGCGGCGTGTTGGCGGTGGAGCCGCGCTTCAGCGTGCCGGCAACCAGTTCCCAGACCTGGGAGAGCAGCACCACCACGAACAGCGCCATCATCAGGATCGCGATCAGGTCGAGCACGGTCCGCAGCCGGGGGCCGACCCGCATATAGATCACGTCGATCCGGATATGCGCCTTTTCGATCAGCGCCCAGGCCAACCCCCACGAGGTGACGATGGCCAGCACATAGCCCGAGAGTTCATGCGCGCCGTGCAGCGACGAGCCGAAGGCCCGGAGCACGATCTCGATCACGATCATCGCCACGGCGGCAAACAGCAGCGCGCCGCAGGCCCAGACCCCTGCCCGGCTGATCCTGGTCGATATGCCAAGAAGGCAATCGAGGGTTCGGACGAGCGGACCGGTAGAGGCGGTTCTGGCCATGGGGTCGGTTCCTGCGGCGGCTGGTGGCGTGGGACAAAGACTGATCTTACGCGAGGGCTGCGATCACTTCTTCGCCGCCGTGAGGCCGGTGACCGCACCGACGCCCTGGTTCCAGGCGGTGACCACCGCCGGATCCACGCGCCCCGCCCAGCCGGGCAGGATGGTCTCGGTCAGCACCTTGCGGGCCAGATCGCGATCGCCGTCGGTGACCTGAACCAGGGTCATCTTGCCGGGCTCGCCGCGGGTGCAGCTGCCCTTGCCGGTGAGGCAGGCGATGCCTTCGACCGTCTCGCCCACCGCGGCGTTCCAGACCGGGGTTTCGAACTTGGTCGCGATCTCGTGCTGGATGAACTTCTGCGTCGCCGGGTCGACCTCGGCCCATTTGTCCTTGTTGACCGCGGTCACGACATAGTCCCAGCCGCCCAGCGGCATGGGCAGAAGATGGGTCGAGACCTCGTGCCAGCCCGAGCTGTAGCCCGACAGCGAGCCGGTGACGGCGCAGTCGACGACCTTGCGCTGAAGGGCGGCCGGCACTTCCGAGAAGGCGAGCGTGATGCCCTCGGCGCCGATGGCGTTCAGGAATTCGGCGGTGGTGCGGCCGCTGGCGCGGACCTTCTTGCCCTTCAGATCGGCCAGGCTTGCGATCGGCGCGTTGCAGAACACGATCTGGCTGGGATAGGGCACGATCGCCAGGATCTCGGCATTGAAACGCTTGCCGAAGGCCTCGTTCAGGGTCGGACGATAGGCCTCCACCACCTTCTTCGCATCGGCGACACCCGGCGCGATCATCGGCATGTCCAGGCCCTCGATCTCGGGCGCATCCTCGATCGAATAGTCGGCGACGGTGGCGCCGATGGTGAACACGCCGCGCGACAGCAGGCGGTAGACCTCGGCACCGGCCAGACCCATCTGATCGAAGGTGGTGACCTGAACCTCGACGGCGCCCTTGCTGTCGGCGGGCAGGGTTTCGGACCAGAACGGCTTCTCGAAATTCTTGTGCAGGCTGAGCCCGCTCCAGCTGCCCACGAAGCTGAGCTTCGCGGACGGAATGTCGGCGGCCGATGCCGGTGCCGCCAGAATGGCGAGGGCGGCCGCCGGAAGGGTGACGCCGGCGAGAAGGGCCTTGCTGATGCTGGTCATCTGATCCTGAACTCCTGTGTCGGTCGTCGGGCGGTTGCATTGCCGCCCGATCACATCGCCACCCGATCTCGTCGATCGGGCCTGTCGGCTCGTCAGATCACCGCCAGCCGCGCATTGCGCAGATCGGTGATCAGCATATGTCCGGGGGCATGGGCAATGGCGATCGGCGGCTTCGCCGCTTCCACCGCCACCTGGGGCGTGACGCCGCAGGCCCAGAAGACCGGAATTTCCCCCGCCTCCATGATCGGATCGTCTCCGAAATCGGCGCGGTCCGGGTTGGTGATGCCGATCTCCGCCGGATCGCCCAGATGTACCGGCGCGCCGTGCACCGCCGGGAAGCGGCTCGTCACCTGGATCGCACGGATGGCGTCTGCCGCCCTGAACGGCCGCATCGACACCACCATGCCGCCGCCGAAACGGCCGGCGGGCGTCAGCGGAATGGAACTGCGATACATCGGCACATTGCGGCCGCGGGCGACATGGCGCACCTCCAGCCCGTCCTGGATCAGCGCCTCTTCGAACGAGAAGGAGCAGCCGATCACGAAGGTGACGAAATCATCCTGCCAGAGATCACCGATATCGGTGGGTTCCTCTGCCGCGGCGACGCCGTCGCGGAACACGCGATAGCGCGGCACGTCGCTGCGGATGTCGATATCGGCGCCCAGCCCGGGCAGCTTCGGATCGCCCGGCTCCCCCACCGCCAGCAGCGGGCAGGGCTTGGGGTTGGCCTGGGCAAAGCGCAGGAAATCCCCGGCATACGCGGCGGGCAGGATGATCACATTGCCCTGCACGAAACCGGGGGCGAGCCCCGCCGTCTGCCCGGTGAAGGCGCCGCTGCGGATCGCCGCCCGGCAGATCGCCGGATCCGCCCGGTCGACGCACAGCTCTCCCGTCGCCGCATGCCTGGTGCCTGCCGCCATCTCGTCCCGTCCGTCCTGTCGTCAACTGGGGGCCGGAGACGCCCTCCCATGGCATCTCCGTGTCCGTCAGGCTACGCCGTCCCGACTGAGCGGGTCCAATGATTCGTTTGGATGGTGACTGATCGGAATTTTCGATCAGTCACCACGGTTGCATAGTCTCCGGGCAAGGCGCGGCTTGAGTGGCCGTCCATGCACGCCATCGGGACCAGATAAAAAGGAGCCCGCCCTCTTTTCTTCTTTTGGTTGATGAAATGATGCATTTTGCGTCGTGGCGCGAAATTCAGAACAGTCGGCAACTGATGCTAATGAAAATTTAAGATGATCAGCATCATCATGTCCTCACGCCTGCTCCGCACCTGTTCCAAAGATGCGCTGCGAAGATGAGACTGCCCTTCAACCTTCGCGACCAAGACCCGGGGCACCGTCAAAGATGTCGCACAGACCATCAAAGCCCAGATCGTGAGGGACGACCACATGTTCGATTTCCTGTCGCCGCGTCGACGGAGCGATGCCGAGGCAGTGATTGCCGCCGTCAACCGTTCCCAGGCCATGATTACGTTTGATATGGATGGCCGGATACTCGATGCCAACGCCAATTTCCTGACCCTCGTCGGCTATACGCTCGACGAGATCAAGGGCCAGAACCACCGCATGCTGGTGGATGTGGCGGAGCGCGAGAGCCCGGCCTATACCGCCTTCTGGGACGCGCTGCGCCGGGGCGAGTATCAGGCACGTCAGTTTCGCCGGATCGGCAAGGGCGGAAAGGTCGTCTGGATCGAGGCCTCGTACAACCCGGTGCTCGATGGCGCGGGCCGGCCGGTGAAAGTGGTCAAATACGCCACCGACGTCACCGCCGAGAAGACCGCCGCCGCCGATCTGGACGGACAGATGCGGGCGATCCGCAAGGCGCTGGCCGTGATCGAGTTCGATCTGGACGGCAAGGTGCTGTGGGCGAACGACAATTTCCTGAACGTCATCGGCTATCGGCTGGACGAGATCCAGGGCCGCCACCATTCCATGTTCGTGGACGCCGCCGAACGGGATAGCGCCGATTACAAGGTGTTCTGGACGGCGCTGCGGCGCGGCGAGTATCAGGCCCGGCAGTTCAAGCGCATCGCCAAGGGCGGTCGCACGGTCTGGATCGAGGCCTCGTACAACCCGATCCTGGATGCCGAGGGCCGGCCGGTGAAGGTGGTGAAATACGCCACCGACATCACCCGGCAGATCGGCATGCTGACCGATCTCAAGACCCTGATCGACCGCAATTTCGCCGAGATCGACCACGCGGTCGACCGCTCCACCAACGAGGCCGGCGCGGCCGCCACGGCCGCCGGCCAGACCAGCGGCGCGGTTCAGATGATGGTGGCGGGGACGGAAGAACTGGCAGCCTCGATCGCCGAGATTTCGCAGAGCATGGTGAAGTCGCGGGAAGCGACCGATGGCGCGGTCGACCGGGCCACGCGCGCCGACGAGGCCGCCCAGCGGCTGGACGGTGTCGCCCGCTCGATGGAAGGCGTGGTCGAGGTGATCCGCGGCATTGCCGGCCAGATCAACCTGCTCGCGCTCAACGCCACGATCGAAGCCGCCCGCGCGGGCGAGGCCGGTCGCGGCTTCGCGGTGGTCGCAACCGAGGTCAAGACCCTCGCCAACCAGTCGGCCGATGCCACCACCCGCATCTCGAACGAAATCGAGGGCATGCAGGGGCTGTCGGGCGAGGTGGCGGAAGCGCTGCGCACCATCCGCGGCTCGATCCTCACCGTCCGCGACCATGTCACCACCACCGCGGCCGCGGTCGAGGAACAGAGCGTCGTCACCCGCGACCTGTCGGCCAATATGCACACCACCGCCGCCGCAGTCGACACCGTCACCCGCAGCCTGGACGGCATCACCGACGCGGTCAGCCGCGTCGCCGGCACGGTTCAGACCACCAAACAGGCCGCGACGGTGCTGGCGCGGTAAGCGACCAACAATCTTAAGCTGTGATTTTACGGCAGACATGTCTTTTCAATTGCAAAGAGTGACCATGCGGGATTAGCGTCACCAGACGTTCTGCCGTCATGGGCCTCCTTGCCATGCCTTTACCCGCCAGCCAGATTGCAGCAGCCGTCGAGCCGGAGCAGCTTCTCCGGCTCGACGCCGCCTATCCCGCCGAAGCCGTTCTTCACACGGCTTATGACATGGCGGCAGAGGCCCTGATCTGGCTTGTGCCCGATGCGCCCGAGGGCAGCCGGCTCGTGGCCTTTGCCCGCAGATCTCCGGACGGCGCGCCGGTCGATGCGGCGCTCGCCGCTCGTTTTCTGGACCGACTGACGGATCAGTCCCTGCGGGTCATGTTGCGCGATCGCACTGCCGGCGTGCGGGACGCCGTCTTCAGCACGGCCATGGCGGCGCTGGCGCCCGGATGAACAAGCTCGACCTCATGCCCCTGCGCTTCGAGCGGCTGACCATCCCGCCGGGGCAGGTCCTCGTCACCCATGACGGCGGTGATTTCGCGTTTCTGAACCAGACGGACTTCCGCCGCCTGATCGAGGATCCCGCCGACCTGGCCCCCCACATCCGGGACGACCTTCTTGCCCGGGGCTTCCTGCACGACCCGCTGACCGCCACGACCCGGCGTATCACCGCGGCCCAGCTTGCGACCCGGAAGCGGTTCGTCGCCGAGGGACCGTCGCTGCATATCTGCGTGGTGACGCTGCGCTGCGACCACGGCTGCGACTACTGCCAGGTCTCGCGCCGCGGCCCCTCTGCCGCCGGCTTCGACATGTCGGAAGAGACAGCCCGAGCCGCGGTCGACCGGATCTTCGAAAGCCCCGCCCCCGCGCTCACCATCGAGTTCCAGGGCGGCGAACCGGCCTTCGCGTTCGACCGGGTCCGGCAGATCGTGGCCCTTGCCCGAGATCGCGCCGGGTCAGACGGAAGACCGCTCACCTTCTCGATGGTCTCCACCCTGCAGCGCCTCGATGACGACATGCTCCGCTTCTGCCTGGAGCACGAGATCGCGCTTTCGACCTCGATCGACGGCCCCGCCGCGTTGCATGACCGCCATCGCCGGCGACCTGGGGGCGGCGCCTTCGATGCCACCCGACGCGCGCTGGACCGCGCGCGCCGGATATTGGGAGCCGAGGCCGTCGCTGCGATTGCGACCATCACCGGCGACGCGCTCGACCGGCCCGACGAGGTCGTGGACGCTTATGTCGACCTTGGCTTCCGCTCGGTCTTTCTGCGGCCGGTCGCCCCCTACGGCTTCGCCCGCCGCCAACCCGGCCTTGCTCCTTCCGTCACCGGCTTCATCGAATTCTATCGCCGGGCGCTCGATCGCTGCATCGAACATTGCCGTGCCGGCCGGCACATCGAGGAAGCCTATGCCACAATCCTGTTGACCCACATCCTCACCCCCTTCGGCGGCGGCTATGTCGATCTCCGCTCCCCCGCGGGTGCCGGGCACGGCGTGCTGGTCTATAACCATGATGGCGGCGTCTATGTCTCGGACGAGGCGCGGATGCTGGCGGCAAGCGGGGATCATCGGCTGAGGATCGGGGACGTTCACACGCCGTTCCGGGAGCTTGCCGGCAGCGGCACCCTCCGCGCCCTCCTCGCCGCCGGCCTGGCGGAAAGCCTGCCCGGATGCTGGAGCTGCGCCTTTCTGCCCTATTGCGGCAATGACCCGGTTCACCATCTGGCCACGCAAGGCGACCCGGTCGGCCATCGCGCTTTCAGCGATCACTGTGCACGCCATAAGGCGCTGTTTCGCCTGCTCTTCGCCCGGATTGCAGCGAACGATGCCGAGGTCAACCGGATCTTCGCAGCCTGGATCGGCCGTCGACAGCCGGCCGAGCCTGGCGGCGATATCCGCCTCGACTGATCGAAGAGGCTGCACGCCATGTCCCTGCCCCTGCATCAGCGCCTGATCCGTACCGGCCCTCCGGCCGCCGTCGACGTCGCCAAGGTCGCGGATATCGATGTTCTCGCCACCGGCCGGGTGCCGATTGAGCACTGCCTGCTCTGGCAGGATGATCTTTCCGCGGGCATTCTGCCTGTCGGCATCGAGGCTCTTGCCGCCGGCGTCTTCGGGGCCGGCCATGCCGCGCCGCCGGTGGGATATCATGGCCCCTGGTGGGGCGGCGGAAGCCGACGGGATCTGGTGGCGCCGGGTGACGTGGTCGGGCTCGCCCCCGAAGGCGGGCTCGTCACCATACTCTGGCGGCGCGGCTCGCGTGCGAACACACTGCTTGCCACGGAACGCTGCAACAGCCTCTGCCTGATGTGCTCCCAGCCCCCGCGTGAGGTCGACGACACGTATCGCGTCGAACATCTGACGCAGATCATCACGCTGATCGACCCCGAAGAGACCCAGCTCGGCATATCCGGCGGCGAGCCGACCCTGCTCGATGACGGCCTGATCGAGGTGATCCGGAGCGCCCGCCGGCATCTGCCGGCAGCATCCCTGCATGTGCTGAGCAATGGCCGGCGTTTCGCCGATCCCGGCCTGGCACGCGCCATGGCCGGTGCCGCCCCCGAGGCAGTGACCTGGGGCATCCCCCTTTATGGCGACGTCGCCAGCCTGCATGACCATGTGGTGCAGGCCGAAGGCGCCTTCGCCGAGACCATGGCGGGCCTGTACAATCTTGCAGCGGTCGGCGCGACGGTGGAGATCCGTGTGGTCCTGACCCGACCGACCGTGGCGCGCCTGGAAGCGCTTGCGCGCTTCATCTATCGCGCCCTGCCCTTCGCGGCCCACATCGCCTTCATGGGGCTGGAACCGATGGGCTTCGCCCGGCGCAATCGCACGCTGATCTGGATCGATCCGGCCGACTATGCCGGTGCCCTGTCCCGCGCCGTCCATCGGCTGGCGGCGCTCGGCATGACGGTATCGATCTACAATCTGCCGCTCTGCGTGCTTCCTGCCGATCTTCTCGCTTTCGCCCGGGCGTCGATTTCGGATTGGAAGAACGATTTTGCCCCGGTCTGCGCCCCCTGCCCGGCCCGGCAGGACTGCGCCGGCTTTTTCACCTCGGCCGACAGCCGATGGATCGGACGCGATGTCGGGCCGCTCGACCACTGGCCGCCCGCGGCCCATCAGGGAACCAGACCGTCATGTCCCGTCTGATCAGAAAGACCGTCACCGCCCTGGCGGGGCTCTCCCTGCCGGCGATGCTGTCCGGCCTGCTGCCGCAGCCTGCGCTTGCCGCGCCCGGCTCTGCCCCCGAATTCGGCCCGGACGGCCGTCTGCCTGTCCCCGTGTTCGACAACCCGTTCGATGCCGCAGGCGCCGGCCTCACTCGCTTCGCGGGCCACCGCAGCCATTCCAGCCACCGCAGCCACTCAAGCCATCGTTCGCATTATTCGTCGAGCAGCTATCGCAGCACGCCCGGCTACACAGCCCCAGGCTACACGGCGCCGAACTATACGGCCCCGGACTATACGGCCCCTGGCCGGACATCTTCGGGCAGCAGATCCCCGGCCACGACTTCGGGACCGGGGACCGGCGGCGCGGTGGCGGCCACACGCCAGGAGCTGCGCGACATGGTCCTGAGGGCCCAGATTGCCCTGAATGCCCGCGGCTACGACGCCGGGCCGGCTGACGGGATCCTGGGCGAGCGGACCCGCTCTGCGATCAAGACCTTCCAGGGCGACAGCCATCTGCCGGTAACCGGCCGGCTGGATGGCGACACGCTGGTAAAGCTTGGCATCACCGGCATGTGAGGCAAAAAAAACCCGCCGGCACCAGGCCGGCGGGTCTGACCTCACATCGTGTGCAGGTCGTGGGAGACGTTGTAGAAGCGGGTGCCCGGGAAGGTCACCGTCATGACCGCGGGATCGGTCGAAATGGCCGCGGCGCTGACATTGGTGCCGATGACGTTGTCGATCACCACCGTCGCCGTCGTGGCAGCCCCCGAGGCGCGGGTGAAGGTGATTTCGGCATAGGACGGGGTGCTGTTCCAGGAATTGGTCCAGACCTTGATCCGCCCACCGATCGCGTGGTCGATCGGCACGTCGACCGAGGCCGCCTGCGGCAGGCCATAGGGCTGACGCGGCGTCGATGTGCCCGGGGTGGCAACGCGCCCCAGACGCACATTCCGGCCATAACCCAGCTGCTGATCCGCCGTATCGGTTCCGCCGAAGAGGCCCGAGCCGGCCGGATAGCTCAGCGCATAGCCGCCGAAAGCGCCGGTCGACCCACCCTCGCCGGCATTGGCGAAGATCGTGACGTTCGATGTGGCCCCAAAGTTGCCATCGATGTTGTAGACATAGCCGGGTGCGAAGGCACCACTGCCGCCGTCATCCACGCCGGCACGATAGCGGTTGCCGGTGATGGTGCAGTCACGCTGGTAATAGAGTTTGATATGGCAGCTGTCGGCCGGCGTGGGCGGTGCCAGATAAGCGCGGTGGTTCGGGGTCGCCCAGTTCCAGCGCCCCATGGTGCCGTCGCCGCCGGCGCCGTTGCGCGAGAAGTAGTTGCCGGTCACGACATTGCCCCAGCCGCCGTTCAGGTACAGGCCGGCCCAGCCGTTGCGGTCGAACAGGTTGGCGGTGAAGGTGTGCTCGCCGCTGTTCGACTGGATGCCGTAGGTGGCGTTCCATTCGATGCGGCAGCCGGTGACGATCCAGTAATTGGTCGTCAGCAGGATGCCGGCCTCGTGGCAGAACATGGTCACGCTGTTGGTGATCATGCCGTCAGAGCCGCTGGTGGTGATGCCCCGGCGCGAGCGCAAGATGTGGCAGCGCATCAGTTTGGTGGTGGTGCCCAGAACCATCGCCGAATCGGCAAAGCCCAGCGAGACCACGTCCTCGACCGTACTGGCCGAGCCGGCCTTCAGGCCGATCGAGGTGTTGCCGGTACCGGTGGGATAGACTGCCCGCTCATAGGTGACCGCCGCCTCGTTATGCGGCTGCAGCTTCAGATCGCGGATGGTGCAGGACTTCCCCGTCTCCATCACCGCATCGCCACCGGTGTCGCCATTGGTCTTGACGATAGTGGTGCGGGCATCGGTCGGGCGGAATCCACCCGAGCCCTCGCCGGTGACGATCGTCCCCACCGGCACGGTCAGCGTGGCCGAAACCGGATAGACGCCGGCCGGCAGATGCACCGCAGAGAAGCCCGCATCCAGCGCCGTCTGGATGGCGGCGGTGTCGTCGGTGCTGCCATCGCCACGGGCACCCCACCAGCGCACGCTGACCGGGGCGGCGCTGTCGACGATCCGCTGCCACAGACCGCCGGTCGCAACCGTGCTTTCGATCCACAGCCCACCGTCATCGGTGGCGGTCGCCCCCGCCCGCCAGGCGAACAGGCCGCCGCCGCCATCGGCAACGCCATGATAGCCCAGCACCTCGACTTCCGTGGTGGAAGACGTGACGGCCAGGGCCTTCAGGTCTGCAATGGTATTCGTCATGCTCGGAACCTTCTTCATGTCTGATCATGAAGACGAGGCCCGGCCCTATGTCCGCACCTCGCCCCCCGGCAGTGACATTCACCGCCGTGGGGACGACGCTATGATGTTTCCGGCATTGTCATTATTCAGGACTTGTTGCAGGATGCGGCAACACAACCCGGATCCAGTGCCTGCATCGCCGCATGCTGGCTGAGGAAGACCTGGCCGGTCAGCTCGTCCAGGAAGTGGCTGCGCGCCAGCCGGTCCATCACCGGGCCCTTCACTTCCGACAGATGAAAGCTGATGCCGGCCTCGGCGAGGCGGCGGTTGATCGCCTCCAGGCTTTCCAGGGCGGAGAGGTCGATGAGATTCACCGCCGGGCACATCAGCACCACATGGCGGAGGCTGGGCCGGCAGGCGACCAGCGACGCAATCCGGTCTTCCAGCGCCCGCGCATTGGCGAAATAGAGGCTTTCGTCGATCCGCACCGTCAGCACGGTGTCAGAGACGGCGACGCGATGGCGATCGACATTGCGGAAATGTTCACTGCCAGGCACCTGTCCCACCACCGCCATATGCGGCCGGGCACTGTGGCGCAGGAACAGGGCGAGCGAGGCGACCACACCCGCCAGGATGCCGGCCTCCACCCCCGCCAGCAGCACCCCCAGAATGGTCACCGCCATGGCGATGCCGTCGGCCCTGGAATAGGCCCAGGCCCTGAGCGGCGCCTTGAGGTCGACCAGCGACAGCACGGCGACGATGATGGTCGCCGCCAGCACCGCCTGCGGCAGGTCGCGGAAGGCCGGGGTCAGGAACAGGGCGGCGAGCGCGATGCCGGCCGCGGTGAACACGCCCGCCATCGGGGTTTCCGCCCCCGCGTCGAAATTCACCACCGACCGGGCGAAACCGCCGGTGACCGGATAGCCGCCGGTGACCGAGGCGGCAATGTTGGCCGCCCCCAGCCCGACCAGCTCGGCATCGGCGGAAATCCGCTGGCGGCGCTTGGCGGCCAGGGTCTGGGCGACCGAAATGCTCTCCACGAAACCGATCAGCGAGATCAGCGCCGCGGGGCCCAGCAGGGCCAGCACGGCATCGGCATCCAGCGGCGGCAGGGTCAGCGGCGGCAGGCCCGCGGGCAGCGCGCCCACGACTTTCACCCCCGCGGCGGCCAGATCCAGCTGCCCCACCGCCAGGATAGAGGCGAGCACCGCCACGGCCGGGGCGGCCTTGGCGACGGCATCGGCCGCACGCGGCCCGAAGCCGGCCGTGACCAGCAGCGGCTTCAGCCGCTTGCGGCACCAGAACAGGAAGATGAGCGACAGCCCCCCCACCACCAGGGTCGGCAGGTTGATGCCGCGGGTAAGCAGCCCGTCGTAAAGCGCCGTCAGAATGGCCGGCAGCGTGTCGCCGCGGGCGGAAACGCCCAGCAGATGGCCGGTCTGGCCCAGCGCGATCAGCAGGCCCGAGGCGGTGATGAAACCACCGACCACGGGGTGGCTGAGGAAATTGGCGACGAAGCCCAGGCGCAACGCCGCCATGGCGAGCAGCATCAGCCCCGACAGCCCTGCCAGCAGCAGGGCCGCTGCGGCAGGCGCGATGCCGGTCGCCGCTGCCGCTTCGGCGGTGGCGGCCGCGGTCATCAGCGAGATGACCGCCACCGGCCCCACCGCCAGCGTCCGGCTGCTGCCGAAGGCGGCATAGGCGATCAGGGGCAGGATCGAGGCATAGAGCCCCGCTGCCGGCGGCAGGCCCGCCAGCATGGCATAGGCCAGGCTTTGCGGTACCAGCATGATGGTCACGATGACTGCGGCAAGACCGTCGGCGCCGGCCGTCCGGCCGTCATAGCGCCGCAGCCAGTCGAGCGCGGCCGGACGGAAACGGGCCATGGCGAGGTCGACCTTCAGGCAGGGGGCGGGTTTATGCGGTCAGCGCCGCGCCAGCGGGCAGGTGCGGATGCCGAACAGCGTATAGGCCGGGCACCAGCGGACCAGGCCGGTGGCGAGCGGCAGCAGGCCGATCAGCCCGTACCACTTCCAGCCCTCGTCACCCCAGAGCAGCATCGACAGCAGGGCCAGGCCCACGACGATGCGCAGCACGCGGTCGAGACCGCCGACATTCGCCTTCATGTTTTCATCTTCCGTCATCTGCGGGCCCGGTCGGGACCCTTTGGTTTCCGGCCGAATCCTGATGCCTTAGAAGAGGTTCACCGGGATCTTGAGATAGGCGACGCCATTGGCTTCGGCCGGCGGCATCTCGCCGGCCCGCATGTTCACCTGCACCGAGGGCAGAATCAGCCGGGGCATGGACAGGGTGGCGTCGCGGCCCTGGCGCATGGCCACGAAATCATCTTCGGAGATGCCTTCGTGGACATGGATGTTGCGCGCCCTCTCTTCCGCCACGGTCGTGACCCAGCGATAGTCGCTGCGCCCCTCGGGCAGATAGTCGTGGCACATGAACAGCCGGGTCTCGCCCGGCAGCGCGAACAGGCGCCGGATCGAGCGATAGAGCACCCGGGCGTCGCCGCCGGGGAAATCGCAGCGTGCGGTGCCGTAATCGGGCATGAACAGCGTGTCGCCCACGAAGCCGGCATCGCCGATGACATAGGTCATGCAGGCCGGCGTATGGCCGGGCGTGTGCAGGGCCACCGCCTCGATCGAGCCGATGGCGAACCGCTCCCCATCCGCGAACAGATGATCGAACTGGCTGCCGTCGCGCGCAAAGCCGGGCTCGGCATTGAAGGCGTCGCCGAAGGTCTTCTGCACGGTGCGGATATTGGCGCCGATCCCGACCCGTCCGCCCAGCGCGTCCCGGATATGGGGCGCCGAGGACAGGTGATCGGCATGGACATGGGTCTCCAGGATCCAGTCGATGTTCAGGCCCCAGGCGCGGACATGGGCGATCACGGCATCGGCCGACTGCGTCGAGGTCCGGCCCGAGGCCGGGTCGTAGTCGAGCACCGGATCGACGATCGCCGCCCGCTTCGTCGCCGGATCGGCGACCACATGGGTGACCGTGAAGGTGGCCGGGTCGAAGAAGCTCTCGACCTCGGGTGCCACGGCGGCGGGGATGGCGAAATCGGGCTGGAACGCGGTCGCGGACATCGGATCACCTCTTCAGGGCAGCGGGGGACGCGGAGGCCGGAGACGCCGAAGCCGGCGCGGCGGAGATGAAGCGGGCGGCAATCATGCCGGCGAGCATGGCCGCCACGAAGATCACCACCTCGATCCGGCCGCCGGCGAGGGAGGCGATCGCCGGGCCCGGGCAATAGCCGGCGAGCCCCCAGCCGATGCCGAAGATCGCCGCACCACCGACCAGACGTCGGTCGATCGCGGTTGCGGTCGGCCAGGAAAAACCGGTGCCGAGCAGCGGATGGCGGCGGCCGCGCAGGATGCGGAAGCCGATGAAGGTCACGATCACCGCGCCGCCCATCACGAAGGCGAGTGCCGGATTCCAGGCACCGGCGACATCCAGGAAGCCCAGCACCACCGCCGGATCGGTCATCCCGGCAAGCGCCAGACCGGCACCGAAGATCAGACCGGTGATCAACCCTGAGGCGAGCTTGAGCATGAACGTCTCCTTGATCCGCAGGGTATGCGGATAGCGTGTTGTCTCAATATTTTGGCCTGATCAGATCAGGTGTCGCATGACCAGAACGGTCAACGCACCGGTGGCCATGAAGGTGCCTGTCGCGACCAGCGAACGCGCCGACAGCCGCGACAGGCCGCAGACCCCATGGCCGCTGGTGCAGCCCGAGCCGATCACCGTGCCGAAGCCGACCAGCAGCCCCGCCACCACCAGGAGCGGCAGCGACACCACCGGGGCGCCGATCGCCGGGGCGCCGGTCACCGCCTGGACGATCAGCGGGCCGCCGATCAGCCCCAGCGCGAAGGTGATGCGCCAGCCGCGATCGCCACCCGCCGCAGGCTTCGGCGGCAGCAGGCCGGCCAGGATGCCGCTCACCCCCATGATCCGCCCCTGGGCCGCCATCAGCCAGACCGCGGCCGCCCCGATCAGCACGCCGCCGATCAGGGCAATGCTCCAGCTCTGGATCATCTCGGGCGTCATGCCACGCTCTCCGTGATGGGTGCCGCACCTTCGGTAGTTTCCGAAGGCGTGCAATAGGTTGCGTAGAGAAAGCCGAGCAGTTTCGCAACATCCGGCCGGGCCAGGCGATAGAGGATGCTCTGGGCCTCCCGCCGGGGGGCGACGATGCCCTCCCGGCGCAGCAGGGCCAGCTGCTGCGACACCGCGGTCTCGCGCATATCGGTCAGCCGGGCGAGGTCGCCGACCGATCGTTCGCCTTCCACCAGGTTGCACAGGATCAGCAGACGCTTCGGATGCGACAGCGTCTTCATCAACTCGGCGACCCGCTCGGCGGTCTCTGTCATGGCTTCGATCTTCATATCTTCGAATATATGAAGATACGCAGATTCCACAAGCCCGAATCGGAAAGATCCTCCCGTCCCTGCCCGCGACGGGTTGCCGCATGCCGGGCGTTGACGGGGCGCCCCGATTGCGGCAATGCTTCAGGTCATGATCACGATGCGCACATATCCGGCCATCCATGGCCGCCAGTGGCGGGGCCCCGTTCGACCGGGGTCGCCGATCACGCGCGTCTGACCGACCGCACGGCCGCCCCGGAAGACGGGGGTCCGGCCGAGACTGCCGCCCATGCCCGCACGCGGGCGGGCCGCAACCCCTGCCCGCTCTCCCGCCCATCCGGCCGGACCATCCGGTTGTTCCACGGCAAAGGAGAGCCCGCCGCATGACCGCCGAGACCATCCCTGCCCCGTCCAGCTGGCGCACCGCCGGCGGCGTGATCGTGCGCCGCCATGTCGAGGCCCTGCCCCATGACGGTGCCACCCAGCCGCTGATCGATGCGCTCGACACCCGGCCCGGCGTGCTGCTTGCGTCCTCTTACGACTATCCGGGCCGCTATGTCCGTTTCGATCTGGGCTTCACCGATCCGCCGCTGGTCTTTACCGCGCGCATGACCGGGCTTGCCGGTGCCGAGGTCGACATCCGGGCGCTGAATGCCCGCGGCCGGGTGCTGCTGCCGGCGATCACCCGGGCGCTGGGCGATCACCCCCATGTCTCCGGGCTGATGATCGACGAAGACCAGGTCACCGCCCGCATTCTCGACGGCCCGGCCGAATTTCCGGAAGAGGACCGCAGCCGCCAGCCCTCGGCCTTCTCGGCGATCCGCGCGATCATCGATCTGTTCGCGAGCCCCGAGGATCCGCATCTGGGCCTTTATGGCGCCTTCGGCTACGACATCGCACTGGCCTTCGAGCGTATCCCCCTGGCCCGCAAGCGGATGTCGGATCATCGCGACATCGTGCTCTACCTGCCCGACCGGGTGATCTCGGTCGATCACGCCGCCCGCCGGGCCTGGTCGATCGCCTACGACTTCACCGTCGACGGCGCCTCCACCGACGATCTGCCGCGCGAGGTGCATGCCGACATCGCGGCGCCGCCCGCCGCCAATGCCGCGGCCGACGACATGGGCCCGGGCGAATACGCCGCGATGGTCGAAGCCGCCCTGCCTGAATTCGCCGCCGGCAATCTGTTCGAAGTGGTGCCCGGCCGCGTCTTCCGCCGCCCGGCGACGACACCGCCGTCGGAACTGTTCCGGCGCCTCTGCCGCCGCAACCCCGCCCCCTATGGCTTTCTGATCAATCTGGGCCGGTCGGAGCATCTGATCGGCGCCAGCCCCGAAATGTATGTCCGGGTGACCGGACGGCGGATCGAGACCTGCCCGATTTCCGGCACCATCGCGCGCGGCCGCGATGCGATCGAGGATGCCGAGCGCATCCGCACCCTGCTCGCCTCGGCCAAGGAAGAGGCCGAGCTGACCATGTGCACCGATGTCGACCGCAACGACAAGTCGCGGGTCTCGGTCCCGGGCAGCGTGCGCATCGTCGGCCGGCGCCAGATCGAGATGTATTCCCGCCTGATCCACACGGTCGATCATGTCGAGGGCATGCTGGCCGACGGCTATGACGCGCTCGACGCCTTCCTCAGCCATTGCTGGGCGGTGACGGTGACCGGTGCGCCCAAGCGGGCGGCGATGAGCTGGATCGAGCGGATGGAGAAGAGCCCGCGCGCCTGGTATGGCGGCGCCATCGGCCGGATCGGCTTCGACGGCGACATGAACACCGGCCTTACGCTCCGCACCATCCGGGTGAAGGCGGGCGTGGCCGAGGTCCGCGCCGGAGCCACCCTGCTCTTCGACAGCGAACCGGCCGCGGAGGAGGCCGAAACCGTGCTCAAGGCCTCGGCGATGATCGACGTGCTGGAGCGTCCGGATCAGGAGCGCCGCGAGGCCATACCGCCCCGTCCGGGCAAGGGTCGCCGGATCCTGCTGGTCGACCACGAGGACAGTTTCGTCCACACGCTTTCGGCCTATCTGAAGGCGACCGGCGCGGAAACCGTCACCTGGCGCGCGCCGCTCGCGGCCGACCTGCCCGCCCGCCTGGCCCCCGATCTGGCCGTGCTCTCCCCCGGGCCCCGATCGCCGGCGGATTTCGGCATGAACGCCACGCTCGACCTGCTGACCGCCGCCCGCATCCCGATTTTCGGCGTCTGCCTGGGTCTGCAGGGGATCGTGGAGTATTTCGGCGGCCGGCTGGGCCGCCTGCCGGTGCCGATGCACGGCAAGCCGTCGCGCATCCGCATCCTTGTCCCCGATCTGCTGTTCGAGGGCCTGCCGGAGCAGATCACCATCGGCCGCTACCATTCCCTGTTCGCCGCCGAACTGCCCGACTGCCTGGAGGCGACCGCCGTCGACGAGGCCGGCATCGTGATGGCTCTGCGCCACCGCGAGCAGCCGATCCGCGCCGTGCAGTTCCACCCCGAAAGCCTGCTCAGCCTTCAGGACGAGGCGGGCCCGCGCATGATCGCCAATCTGTGCCGGGGGCTGGGGTAAACCGGCGAGCGTCAGGGGCCGCGCAACGAAGCACCGAAAGCAACGGGGACCAGAAAAGACTTGGACACACTTCGCGCATCTCTCATATCGTGCGAGAGAGCCGGCAGGGCGCATGCAATCCGCATGCATCCTGCCGGCTGCGCGACCAGATCGGATGCCCCGCCCGGATGAAGCTTTTTTCCTGCCAGAACTGCAGCCAGACCCTGTTCTTCGAGAACACAACCTGCCTGCGCTGCGGGCACCGGCTGGGCTATCTGCCGGATGCCACGACGTTGAGCGCGCTGGAACCCGAAACCGGCGGGCGCTGGCGGCCGCTGGCGATGCCCGATCAGATGTTCCGCTTCTGCGCCAATGCCACCCACGACGCCTGCAACTGGCTGATCCCGACCAGCAGCCCGCATGCCTGGTGCAAGGCCTGCCGGCTGAACCGCACCGTGCCGGACCTTGCCGTGCCGGCCAATCTCGCCGCCTGGCAGAGGCTGGAGGTCGCCAAGCACCGGCTGATCTATGCCCTGCTCCGCCTGGGCCTGCCGGTCGCGGCCAAATGGGAGGATCCGGTCGGGGGGCTTGCCTTCAACTTCCTGGCCGATGTCGACCCCGAGGCGCCGCGGATCATGACCGGCCATGCCGAGGGGCTGGTCACCATCAACGTCGCCGAGGCCGATGATGCCGAGCGCGAGCGGATCCGCCGCGACATGGGCGAACCCTACCGCACCCTGCTCGGCCATTTCCGCCACGAGATCGGCCATTATTACTGGAACCGGTTGATCCGCGACGCCGATCCGTCATTGGGCCGGCTGGACCGGTTCCGGGCGATGTTCGGCGACGAGAGCTGCGACTATGCCGAAGCGCTGGCCCGCAACTATGCCGAAGGCCCGCCGGCCGACTGGCAGGAACGTTTCGTGTCGACCTATGCCGCCTCTCACCCCTGGGAGGATTTCGCCGAGACCTGGGCGCATTACCTTCACATCGTCGACACGCTGGAAACGGCGCATGCCTTCGGCATCCGCCTGAAGCCGCAGAACATCCTGGATCCCGCCGCCCCCAGCGACGTCGCCTATGATTTCGATGCCTACCGCCAGCGCGATTTCGCACCGCTGATCGAGGCCTGGCTGCCGCTGACCTATGCCGTCAACAGCCTGAACCGCAGCATGGGCCAGCAGGATCTCTATCCCTTCGTGCTGGCCCCCGCCGTGATCGACAAGCTGCGTTTCGTCCACGATCTGATCCGCGAGGCGGGCTGACGCCGCCCGGACCAGGGCTCCCTCGCCCAGCCCCCACTCGACCAGCCCCCTCAGGCCTCGGTATCGCCTGCCGCAGTCTCGATCGCGGCTTCGGCAATGGCGCGGGCCAGGGGCGTATCGGCCTGGGCCTGCCAGGAGACGGTAAAATCCATCCCCGGCAGCATGGCGGCGGCATCGGCTTCCACCAGATGCAGGGCGCCGGACGCCAGTTCCTCGCGCACGATCCGGGGCGGGATGGCGCTGATCCCGATCCCGTCCAGGGTCATCCGCACGATGGTGGCGAGCGAGCTGGAGCCGTAGATCCGCGGCCGGCGGCCGGGCAGGCCGTGCATCATGTCCTGAATGGCGATATAGGGCCGGCTGAGCCGCGGATAGGTGATGATCGGCCAGTTGGCGAGGGTGTCGAGCGTGACCGCGCCGTCGCGCGGCAGCCCGAGCCTGGGGCTCGCCACCCAGGCCAGGGGATAGTGGCAGAGCGGCCGGTTCTGCACCGTCGGCTGGCTGACCGGTCCCAGCAGGAAAGCGATGTCCAGCCCGCGATTGACCAGCCCGTCACGCAGGTTGAGCGAGGTATCGACCTCCAGCTCCAGCGTGACACCCGGGTAATGCTTGTGGATCCGCTCGATCAGTCGCGGCAGCCAGGTGTGGACGATGGTCTCGGCCGCCCCCATGCGGATGGTGCCGCCCAGCCCCGAAATATCGGCCACAGCCGAGAGCATCGAGGCCCTGAGCCCCAGCAGCCGTTCGGCATAGTCCAGCAGCACCCGCCCTTTCGAGGTGAGCGTCACATTGCGGGCGCTGCGATCGAAGAGCTGGACGCCCAGCTCCTGCTCCAGCTTGGCGATACGCGCTGAAACCGAGGGTTGTGCCGCATTCAGCTTGTCCGCCGCCGCCCGGAAACTGCCGAGGCGGGCGATCCAGACGAAGCTCTCCAGGCTGCGGAAATCGACCATGGCGGCAGTCTAGGCTTTCGGCCGCGTCGCGCAAGCCGCCATAGAGGCCGATCGTCCCCCGCCCCACACGCCCTTATGGTTGACAGAACAGGTGACCATGATACCGTTTATGCATATTATTCAGGTCTTCACCAGATGTGAGTCCGGGCATGCACAGAGAAATCAAGAGGCTCCTGGTCGTCGCGACGACCGCACTCGCGATCAGTGGCTGTGCCGGCATCTATATTCCCAATGTGCCCAAAGTCGAGGTCGGCTCGGTGCCGTCGACGATGCCGCGTTACGAGATTGCCGACCTGGTGTCTTCTGCGAACAAGACGATCACCACGTGGAATGCCAACTACGTCGAGTCCGCACGCTACTCCGATCTGTATTCAATCGGCCTGATCGGGCTTGCCGGCGCAGGCGTTTCGGCTCTGGCTTTCGGGGCGCCGACGGATCTGTCGATCGGCATCGCGATCGGTGCCGGTCTGCTGGGCATTACCCGCGACTATGTGGCCCCGCCCGGACTCGACCTGCTCTATATCTCGGGCGTGGCAGCGCTGCAGTGCTTCGTGAGCGAGGCGATCCGCTTTCCGCCTTACGCCAGCGAGGCCCAGGCCAAGGCCCTGGTCCAGGCGGCGACGGACCAGAACCGCCCCGGCTACCAGGCAGCAGAGGCGATCAACACCACCCGCTTCAAAGAATGGGCAGACTTCGTCGAGGCCGCACATTCTCTCAAACAGGCAACGATCAACGCACGTGCGGCCTATGACGGATCGTCGGATGCGGCAGCGGTCCGGGTTCTGGCCGCGACACTGGCCGAAGCCGACAAGCTGAACGCCATCACTCGCGACGAATATGCGGCCTGGGGCGAGCGTCAGAGCCGGCTGACCGGAGCCTTGCAGCGGATCTATGTCGAGATCCCGAAACGGGTGCGAAGTGGCCGGGGCATCGACTATCAGACGATCTATTCGGCACTTGCGGCCCGGGCCCTGCCGGGCCAGGCGGGGGGTGCGGCCGCCTCGGCGTCCTCCCCCGAAGCGGCAATCGCGCAGGCGCGTGCAACCACCGACGCGATGGCCCTGGCCAGCAGAAGCCAGAAGGATACACAGGGTATTAACTATACCGAGGTGCTTCAAAAGCTGTCCGGAGCCGTCGACGACTATCAGGCCGCCTATCGGGCCTACGCGCCGACGCTGAACCGGGCCGATGACTGCATCAAGCTGATCGGGGGCTAGATCCGTCGTCACCGGCCCGCGCCACCCGATCGCGGCCGGCCGCCTTGGCGGCGTAAAGGGCGGCATCGGCGGCTGCGATCAGGGCATCACGGTCGCGATGGCTGCCGTGATCGACGGCCGGCAGGCTGGCGACCCCCAGGCTGATGGTCACATGGCCCCAGGGCACACCGTCATGGGGGATCGTCTGGTCGGCCACCGCGCAGCGCATCCGCTCGGCGACATCGGCGGCACCATCGGTGCCGGTTCCGGGCAGGATGGCGACGAATTCCTCGCCACCATAGCGGCACAGCTCGTCCTCGCCCCGGCCCAGCGCCGCCGATGCGGCCTGCGCCACCAGGCGCAGACAGTCATCGCCGGCCGGATGGCCATAGCGGTCGTTATAGGATTTGAACCGGTCGATATCGGCCATCACGATCGACAGCGCCTGCCCGCCACGTCGGGCACGGCGAACCTCGCGCGCCAGGGCGGCATCCAGATAGCGGCGGGACGGAATGCCGGTCAGGTGATCTTCCCAGACCCGCGCCTTCAGCCGCCGGTTTGTTTCGGACAGGCGCCGTTCAACCCGCTTCAACCGGCTGATATCGGTGAAGGCGACCACAACGGCCGCCACCTCGCCCGTGTCGTTGCGGACCGCACGGACCGATACCTGATACTGCCGATCGCCGAATGTCACCTGGTGATCCGGAATCTCCAGGCCCGCTTCAGCCAACCAGAGGTCACGTGCCATGTTACGGATTGCGTCGGGATGGATGTACGCCACCTGCTGGCCCAGCATCGCCTCTGGCGGGCCCTTCTGCAGGACTGCGGTCGCGGGATTGGCGGCGAGAATGCGGCCGTCGCGACCGATCAGCATCACCGCGACCGGCAGCGCCGCAAACAGCGCCGGCAGCGAGATCGCGGTCTCACCGGTCAGGATATTGGCCATCCATTCCCCTCCCCAGCCGGCCCCTCCGCAACCAGCTGGTCGGGCCGTCATGAGGTTAGAATATGGGCCGCCCCGGATAAGAAACCATGAAGAGTTCAGAGGAAACGCCCCGCCGCGCGGGCGGCGGGGCAAAGCCCGACTCAGGCCGCAGTCTCTTCCGCATCGCGGATCCGGCGGCGGACCTCGTCGGCATAGGCGACGAAGACGTCGAGGCTTTCCGGGTTGCGCATGGCCCCCGGATTGGCCGCCTTCTCGATCGGCGCCCCCATCAGGATGCGGCGCACCGGCACCTCGATCTTCTTGCCGGTCAGCGTGTAGGGCACGTCGGGGATCTCGACGATCACATCGGGCACATGGCGGGGGGAGCAGGCCTCGCGGATCTCGCGGCGGATCCGGTTCTGCAGCGCCTCGTCCAGGCTCGCCCCCTCTTCCAGCGACACGAAGAGCGGCATGAAGAACCGGCCATGAGGCAGGTCCAGGTTCACGATCAGGCTGTCGCGCACGCCGGGCAGATTGTCGACCACGCGATAGACCTCCGCCGTGCCGATGCGGATGCCGTGACGGTTGAGCGTGCTGTCCGACCGGCCATAGATCACCGCAGTGCCGCGCTTGGTGATCTTCAGGAAGTCGCCATGGCGCCACCAGCCGGGATACATCTCGAAATAGCTTTCGCGATAGCGGCTACCGTCCTCGTCGTTCCAGAACATGACCGGCATCGAGGGCATCGGCCGGCGGATCACCAGCTCGCCCACCTCGCCGATCAATTCACGGCCCTCGTCGTCCAGCGCCGCGACATCGACGCCGAGCGCCCGCGCCTGCATCTCGCCGGCATTGACCGGCAGAATGACCGATCCGCCGACGAAGGCGGCGCAGGTGTCGGTGCCGCCGCTGATCGCGTTCAGCCACAGATCCCGCTTCACCTTTTCGTAGACGAAGGCATAGCCCTCGGGCGGCAGCGGCGAGCCGGTGGAGCCGATCGAGCGCAGGGCCGACAGGTCGAACATGGCGCCGGGCTCGACCCCGGCGGCGGCCTGGGCCGTCAGCCAGGCGGCCGAGGTGCCGAAGACGTTGAGCTTCGTCTTCTCGATCAGCCGCCAGAGCGGATAGGGGTCGGGCCAGGCCGGGTTGCCGTCATAGATCACCAGCGTCGCGCCGACCAGCAGCCCCGACAGCTGGCTGTTCCACATCGTCCAGCCGGTGGTGGTGAACCACATGAAGCGGTCGCCCGGATTGAGATCGCCAGCAAGGCCGTGGCTCTTCACATGCTCCAGCACGATGCCGCCATGGCTGTGGACGATGCCCTTGGGCAGGCCGGTGGTGCCGCTGGAATACTGAATCCAGAGCGGGTGTTCGAACGGCACCTCTTCGAATTCCTGGGTCGCGGCAAGGGCCATCGCCTCGGGCCCCTCGACCAGATCGTCCCAGAGCACGGCGCTCTCGACAGGCAAGCTGCGATCGGCCGGGTTCAGATAGGGCAGGAAGACCAGATGCTCGGCATCGGGCAGATGTTCGAAGATCTGCTTCACCACCGCCCGCCGGTCGAACTGCCGGCCGCTATAGGCATAGCCGTCCACCGCGAACACCACTTTCGGCCGGATCTGGCCGAAACGGTCGAGCACCGATCGGGTGCCGAAGTCGGGCGAGCAGCTGGACCAGATGGCGCCGACGCCGGTCGCCGCCAGGCAGGCGATCGCCGCCTCGGGCGTGTTGGGCAGATAGGCCGCGACCCGGTCGCCGGGCTTCACGCCCATGGCGCGCAGCCGGCCCATCAGCGCCCGCACCTTCACCTCGAACGCGTCCCAGGTCAGCGCCTGGAGCGGGCGGACTTCCGACTGGTGGAAGATCGCGACCTCGCCCGGCCGGGCCTGATCGAAGGCGACCCGGGCATAGTTGATCGTCGCCCCCGGAAACCACACCGCCCCCGGCATCTCTTCCGAGGCGATCGCGGTTTCGGCCGGGCTGGAGAAGCGGATGCCGAAGCGGTCGATCAGCGCCTGCCAGAAGGCCGCGGGCTCGGTCACCGACCAGCGGCGCAGCGCCTCGTAATCGCCGGTTTCGACGCCGCGCTCGGCCGCGAGCCAGCGCATGAAATCTGTGATGCGCGCGGCCTCGACGGTCTCGGCCGAGGGGCGCCAGAGTTCGGCGCCCTCTTCGATACGCATGGGCATGTGCTTCCTCCTGGGGCGCGGCCCTCGGCTATGCCGGTCTTCACCGGCCGTTTCCCTGCCCGGGGCCGTTCGTGTCGTCCAAGTGTTAGCCTCTGAGAGGCAAGATACGCAAGACTGTTGTATTATTTCGCATGCCGATCAATTGCGCTCGCCGCTGCGGCGCGCCGAGACAAAAGGTCGCTGCGTCGCTATACTGTCATTCTCCACGGGGCCTGCGCCACACTTCCGCAGGCCGCCGGCCATCATCGGTGACGCCACGGCATGACCTCACCCGACAACGGGCGTGCGGCCGCCCTTTCCGAGACCACCGCCGCAGCGGCTTCGGGAACCACCACCGGCTCCGGAACGATTGGCTCCGGAATGGCCGACGGACCGCTCGCCGGCGGCGGGCCGCATGGCGTCACCCGCGAAATGTTGCAGGCCGACGAGATCCGCCGCCGCTTCGCCCGGCTTTATCCGCACATCCATATTCTGGACGATGCCGAGCTGGCGCAATCGCTGGAAGAGATGCTCGACACCGCCCCGCCCGGCGCATTCGCGGGCGGCGCGCCGCGGCTGTTCGGCTATGGCTCGCTGATGTGGAACCCCTGCGTGGCGATCACCGAGCGGCGGCGCGCGCGGGTGGTGGGGTTGCACCGCAGCTTCTGCCTGTGGATGCCCTTCGGCCGCGGCACGCCCGATCAGCCCGGGCTGATGCTGGCGCTCGACCGCGGCGGGTCGTGCACCGCTATGACCCTGATGCCCGACCCGGCCGACTGGCGCGCCGAACTTGCCCTGATCTGGCGGCGCGAGATGCTGACCGCCTCTTACCTGCCGCGCTGGGTATCGGCCCAGACACCAGAGGGGCCCGTGCCGGCCCTGACTTTCGTGATCAACCCCGCCCATGAACGCTATGCCGGCCGGCTGACCGAAGACCAGACCGCCCGGATCATCGCCCATGCCACCGGCGAGCTGGGCTCGTCGGCCGACTATCTGCGGGCCTGCGTGGGGGCGCTCGACGCCGCCGGCATCCACGACCGGCGCATGGTCGCCCTGCTATCACGGGTGGAATACCACCAACAGGCGTACACGGATATGCCCGAAGACATCAGTGGTCGCTGAGTCCCATATTCGTCACGCGGAATGCTGTGGACAGGACCGTCACCACGGGTTAACCAGGACACATCATGCGCCCTGCACTGTGGAACGGGCGCGCCACCGCGGGCGGCGACCGGGCCGCGCAGGAGAGATGACGTTCGACCTGACCACCGACCGGCGGAAAATCGAGACGCTGCGCCGCTATCGGGTTCTCGGATCGGAGTCTGCGCCGGCGTTGAGCCAGCTGGTAACGGCCGCGGCCTCGGCGCTTGACGCAACCGCCGGTCTGTTGGTCGGGCTGGATGAACGCGGCCCGCGTGTCCTTGCGGGCACACAGGCCGATGGGCGCGGCAGCCCCGGTTCCCAGGACCTGTTCGCCCGGGTGACACGTCAGCTGGGCGGCGAAGGTGATGAGGATCTGCTGCTGGCCGCGATCCGGGCGAAAGACGGCACCACGATCGCCGTTCTGGCGCTGGACGGCTGCCCGCGCATGGATGCCCACGCCACCGCCGTTCTGCAGCGGCAGCTCGACGCCCTGGGCGCGGTGATGGATCTGGGCGTGACGGTGGCGACCGCCCTCGATCAGGCCGACCGCCTGGCCGCACACGAGGCCGAACTGACCCATCAGAGCAGCCTTCTGGAACAGCAGGCGGAAGAACTGGTCCGGCTGGCCGAGGAAAACTACGCCCAGCGGCTGTCGGCCGAAGGCGCCTTTCAGCAGAAATCGCTGTTTCTGGCCACGCTGACCCACGAGCTGCGCACGCCGCTGACCGCGATCATCGGTTTTGCCGAGCTGATGGAACAGCAGGTTCTGGGACCGATCGGCAACGAGACCTATCTGGGCTATCTGAACTCGATCCACGGCAGCGGCAAGCACCTGCTCTCGATCATCAACGACCTGCTCGACATGGCCAAGATCGAGGCCGGCAAATACGACGTCACACCAACCGCCATGGCCGCCAATCCGGTGCTGTCGCAGACCATTCGCGTGGTCGGCGGGCTTGCGATCGAAAAGCGGGTGCGGATCGCCTGGACGCCGCTGCGCCCCTCGCCCGAGATCGTCGCCGACGATCGGGCACTCAAGCAGGTGATGCTGAACCTGCTGTCGAACGCCATCAAATACAGCCCGCCCGGCGGGTCGATCACCGTCGACAACCGGGTGCAGAACGATCGCTTCATCGTGGCGATCAGCGATGAAGGCCCCGGCATCGCTCCGGAAGATCTGGCGCGGCTGATGCGCCCCTACGAGCAGGCCCGCAACGGCGGCGCCGAAACCCAGGTCAAGGGCACCGGGCTCGGCCTGACGATCAGCCGCATGCTGGTGGAATTGCAGGGCGGCACGCTGACGCTTGAAAGCACCGAGGGCCGGGGCACCACCTCGTGCTTCGACCTGCCGCTGGCCGCACCCGACGCCCGACGGGCGGACTGACCTCTCGCGCACACCCGCATATCCGACCCGTGACTGGCACGGTACTTGCTGTTTCCGGGGGCGCACGCATTCCCGACCGTCGGGGTGCGGCCCCCCGGTCGAAAGCCGTTGCCGATGTCCGCTGTTGCCCCCGCATCGCTGACCGAACTTCTGTCGGGCCTGGTCGGCCGTTCCGCCGGATCTGCCGGCGGCACGGCTGCCCCCCAGGCCGTGACGGTGTCGGACGACAGTGCAGCCGCCTTCCAGGCGCTGCTTGCCGCACATGTGACGGCGGCCGCCGATGTGGCGGGCGAGGTGCGTGCCCCGGCCCAGCCCACAGCCCCCTCGGCATCCGGTCCCGCCATTCCTGCCCCGGCCGGCCGCACGGTCGGTGTGACGGTGGATCAGGGCACCGATACGCCCGCATCCCCGCCCGCCGCCCCTGCCACCCCGATGGCGGCAGAGGCGCCACAGACCCCGGGGGCCGCGAACACACCGCCCGTGACGCACGCAGCGGCAGGCGCCGAGGCCACGTCGGAGCCTCCGCACCACGCCACCGATCCGGCAGTTTCCCCCCGGCAGGATTTGCCGGGACCGGCAATTGCTGCCGTCGATCGCCCGGCGCCCGATACCGGGAGCGATACCGATATCGACGACGACACCGCCGCATCGTCGCCGCTTGGCCAGGACCTGGCCGCCCGCGCGGTGACCGCGGCCGCAGTGGTGATCGATACCGCCCGCATCCGCATGGACGGCGCACCGGCCGTGCCCGAGGGCGGCGTCAACCTCCGACCCGGGCGAGCTGCCGGCATAGAGGCCCCCGCCGGCCAGGCGCCGCGCGCCCCCCGCGCCATCGCCGATGACGACGATGAGATCGATCCGGCGACGCTGGCGGCGGTCGCGAGCGCCGCGGCCCCTGCACCGGCAATCCTTGCGCCCGCGACGACGGCCGCGGCACCCCTGACGTTTACCCCCGACGAGGTCGTGGTCGCCGGCGTGGCGCAGCCGCCCGCGGCAGCGCCCGCCCTGCCCGATGCAGCCGGGGCCGGACGAACCGTCACCGTGCCGGGGGCGATCAGCTTCGAAGAGGCGGTTTCGGCGGCGCTCGACAACCCGCCGGCAGGCGACGACGCCGTTCTGGCGGTGACGGTCCGGGCCGGCAATGACGGCGTGGTCACCACCCGCACCCGCCAGTCGGTCGTCGCCGACCAGGCCGTGGACATGATGGGCGGCGAGCTGGTGGCGCGGATGGATCTGCCCGTCGGTCTGGCGCGCCCGGCCGGCCGCACCGTCGCCTTCACCGCCCATACCGATACGACCACGGTCGCGACCGGCCGCAACGCCACCCCTGATGCCGCGCCGGTTTCGCCAGAGCCGGTTTCGCCAGAGCCGGCGGCAGCCGGGACCCCTGCACCGGCCGGCCGCCCGGTTGCCCCCATGACCGGTTTGGAAACGGCACCGGTGATCGATGGCCCGGCCGTCGACCGCCCGGTCACGGTTCGTGCGACGGCCGGCGGGACGACGACGCCCGAGATGGCAACGCCCGAGATGGCGGCGGCCGACACGACGCCGATCGTCGCGCCGCGTGACGTGGCGGATGCCCGCACCGCAACGACGGCCCCCTCTGCCGAGACGAAGCCGGCCCCGCAGGCGGCATCGATGGCGGAAACCACCCCGGCCGGGCGCGACGTGCCCGAGACCGCGACCATCACCGACGACACCGTTCAGGCGGCGCCTGCTCGGGTGACGACGGCACAGGCCGCAAGCGTGCCGGCGGCCGCTGGCCGGAGCGCCGCGGCGACCGCCCAGGCCCCGACCATGCAGGCACCGACCATGCAGGCCCCGACCACGCAGGCCGCGGCCGTGCAGGCACCGACCGTTCAGGCCCCGACCGTTCAGGCACCGGCTGCTGAGGTCCAGGCCGAGCGGACCCAGACCAACCGGGTCCAGGCCGCCGAAACCCCGGCGGCCCCGGCCCCGCAGACGGCAAGGACTGCCGCGCCGGCCCCGGCCCCGACGGCAGAAACTGCCGCCCCGGCAGGAAATGCCCGCGCAGCCGGTCAGAACCTCCCGCCCCGGCAGGATCCGCCGGCCGGCCGCACGGAAATGGCGGCAGCCCCGGCGGCATCCGCCGCAACCGATGCCGCCCCCGCCGCGGCGGCCCGGACGGATCGGGCCTCAGAGCCGATGACCGCCCGACCGGACGCAGCCGCCGGCCCCCGGCAGACCGATGCCGAGCCGACCGCGGCCCCGCGTTCCGCCGCCGAACCGGCCCGCGAGGCCGCAAATCCCAGGGTTCAGGCCCCGATTCAGGCGCTTCCCGCCGGTGCGGCAGCCCTTTCGGCCATGACCAGCTTCGACGAGGTGAGCCGCCCCACGGCAGCCGGCGGCGATCTGGCCGCGGCGATGGGTCTGCCCGAAACCGGTCAGTTCCGCACCGGCTGGGCCGGCCAGACCCAGGCCCTGCCGATGCAGGATGCCGCACCGGGCCGGCCGGCGATGCAGGTGGCACAGCACATGCATACGGCCTTGGCAGGCAGCATGTCTCCGGCAGGTGGTATGCCGCTGGCAGGTGGTGAGAGCCACTTCGTGATGACCCTGATGCCGGCCGATCTCGGCCGGGTCCGGGTCGAAATGAAGATCGACGCCCAGGGCCGGATCAGTGCCCGCTTCTCGGCCGAAAAGCCGGAGGCCGTCGATGCCCTCTCCGCCGATGCGGGCGATCTGGAACGCAGCCTCACCCAGGCCGGGTTCAAGATCGAGCCGGGCGCACTGCGCTACGACGTCGACCGTTCGCTCGCCAACCAGGCGGGTGGACAGCAGATGGCGGGGCAGCAGGGCTCCGGTCAGCAGGGCCAGGGCTTTGCAGGCCAGAACTTCGCAGGCCAGGGCTTTAACGGAATGGCCGGTGACGGCGACCGCCGCGGCAATGGCGCCCCGCGCCGCGACCGCGACACGAATATCGATCGCGACCCGCTGGCCGGGATCGGCAGTCTGAACGGCCTGGCGGCGGACCAGGTGGCCACCATCGACGGCCGCCGCGTCGACATGCGGATCTGAGGCGAGAGGAGCAGAGGACATCATGGCGACCAGCTCCGTCACGAACACCACGACGACCACTGCGACGACGTCGAAGGCGACGCTCGCCAACAACAAGCTCGCCGATGATTTCGATCAGTTCCTGACGCTGCTGACCACGCAGCTCAAGAACCAGGATCCGACCAATCCGCTCGACACCAACGAATTCACCAACCAGCTGGTCCTGTTCACGCAGACCGAGCAGCTCGTCCAGTCCAACAGCAATCTGGAGAGCCTGATCTCGCTGTCGGAAGGCCAGCAGGTTGCGAACGCCGCCTCGTATATCGGCAAGGTCGTCGACGCCAATGGCGACACGATCCAGATGACCGACGGCAGCGCCAGCTATCACTACCGCCTGCCCGAGAACGCCGAAAAGGTGACGGTCAACATCATCGACGAAAGCGGCAAGGTGGTCCGCTCCGAAGCGGGCGAGACCACGGCGGGCGTGCACAACTATGAATGGGATGGCAAGGACAGCGAGGGCAAGCTGCTGGACGACGGCCAGTACCGGATGAGCGTCACCGCGCTCGATGCCAAGGGCAAGACGATCGCGGTCACCACCTCCATCACCGGCACCGTCGACAGCGTCGGCATCACCAACGGCAATGTCGTGCTGAACGTGAACGGGGTGGAAATCCCGCTCTCCGAAGTGACCGGCATCCGCGATGCCTCGGCCGCGACCAGCGAGGCCGACGCCACGCTGAAGGCCCTCCAGCAGCTCTACAACTCCGGTCTCATCGACCAGTCGACACTTCTCGCGGCTCAGGAAGCGGCCGCGGCTTAAGGATCTCGGGAAGCGACGGCGCAGACCGCGCCGACCTTCAGAGCTTGGGCGGGTCGCCAGGACGGCAGCCCGTCAGAACCATCGGCCGGTGGACCAGATACCCCGGCCCGAAAGTCAGAATCAGGCGGGCGGACGTGCCCCGCCCCCATGATTGAGGAGTGCCCCTGATGAGCTTCGGTCTCTACGGCTCGCTCTATTCCGGTGTGTCGGGCCTGGGCGCCCAGAGCACGGCGATGGGCGTCATCTCGGACAACATCGCCAACGTCAACACCGTCGGCTACAAGGCGAAGACCACCAACTTCCAGACCCTGGTCACCGACAGCGGTTCCGAGTCCTTCTATGCCCCGGGCGGTGTGCGCGCCAGCGTGCAGCAGCTGATCGACCAGCAGGGCCTGGTTCAGGGCACGACCTCGGGTCTGGACGTGGCGATTTCGGGTGACGGCTTCTTCGTCGTCGAAGGCAAGGCCACGGGCACCAACGAGGTGCTCTACACCCGCGCCGGGTCTTTCGTGCCCGACGAGCAGGGCTATCTGCGCAACGCCGCCGGCTTCTACCTGCAGGGCTGGCCGCTCGATTCGGCCGGCCGCCTGCCGGGCGAGGCGGGCAATGTGACCAACACCACCTCCTCGGCGGACATTTCGAGCCTCGAGACGGTGAATGTCGGCCAGATCAGCGGCACGGCGGTGGCCACCACCGAGATGACGGTCGCGGTCAACCTGAACACCAATCAGGAGACCTATACCGGCGCCACCTCGACCAGCACCTCGACCCCCGGCGTCTCCACCTCCGACGATCTGATCGCCGCCGGCGTCGTCACCGCCGGCCAGACGATCACCCTGTCGGATGGCGTGAACACGGTGACCTTCACCGCGGGCACAGGTGCGGGTGAGTTCTCGACCCTGGCCGAACTGGCCGATCTGGTGGAGGGCACCGGCAGCTTCGTCGCCGAGCTGGGCGGCACCGCCACCGCCGGCACGATCTCGATCTCGGCCTATGATCCGCGCCGGACGCTGGACGTGTCCGGAACCGCGGCCAGCGGCTCCCTCGCCCTCGACACCGCCGGCACCCCGGTCGCCGCCACCTATGATGCCACCAACAGCGCGCTCAACATGAGCTCGGGGGCAGTGTCGTCCGATTTCAGCCGCTCGGTGCGCGTCTATGACGGCCAGGGCCGCGGCCACGATCTGATGGTCAACTTCCTGAAGGTCGGCAACAACGAATGGGCGGTTGAAATCAACGCCGTCGACAAGAACGACGTCGTCACCACCGCGCCGACCCCGCAGGCGCAGATCGCCGCCGGCGTCGTCACCTTCAATTCCGACGGCACGCTCAACACCGTCACGCCCTCGCTGACCAATGCGCTGCATATCGACTGGGCGGCCGGCGCGGGCTCGTCGGACATCACCGTCGACTGGGGCACCGCCGGCCCGCTCGGCACCGGCCAGGCCGATGGTCTGCGGCAGTATGCCGGCGACTACGAGGTCCGCGACCTCAGCCAGAACGGCGCCTCGTCGGGCGAGTTGACCGAGGTGAAGATCGACGCCGACGGCTTCGTGGTCGCCTCGTTCAGCAATGGCGAGCAGAAGCAGCTCTACAAGCTGCCGATCGCGACCTTCGCCAGCCCGCAGAACCTGCAGGAGCGCACCGGCAACGTCTTTGCCCAGACCGACAAGTCGGGCAATTTCAACCTGCGCGCCTCGGGCCAGAGCGGCGCCGGCCTGATCTCGCCCTCCTCGCTCGAGACCTCGAATGTCGACCTGGCGTCGGAATTCACCGACATGATCATCACCCAGCGCGCCTATTCTGCCAGCTCGAAGATCATCACCACCGTCGACGAGATGCTGCAGGAAATCATCAGCACCAAGCGCTGATCCTGGCGGCACCCACGCCGACGACGCCGGGCATCGCGCCCCGCCCTCCCGAAACGGGGGCGTGGGCCGCGGTGCCCGGCGTCGTGCTGCCGGCCTTCAGATTTTGTTAAACACATCGGACTAGCATCGGATCCGTGTCGGGTGTTCGGGCGAGGTCGCCCCATGCCCCGCAACCGTTGCGAGACCGCCCTTCCGATGACCACACCCAGGTTGAAGCTGGTATCCCCAGCGCCCGACATTGCCGAGGCCACCGACGGCAATGTTCTTGTCCTGCCGGAGAAGCCTCCCCGGCAGAAGCGGTCCACCACGCTGCGTTTCGACCTGCCGCCCGGCAACGGGGTCAGGTGGGTCGCCCGACGGAAGATCGAGGTCGTGGCGGCGGTGATGGCCGGTGCCGCCGCCCTCGACGAGATCTGCCGGCGCTATGCCCTCAGCCTCGAAGAGTTCGAAAGCTGGCGCCAGACCCATGGCGCCGAGGCCAGCCGGCTGATCGCCAGCCGTTCCCGCCGCGGACGCAAGGGTTGATCTGGCCACACGATCCCGGCAAATGCTTACCTTTCGTTAAGACATCGATCCTCCGCCCGCCATCTCCCCCCTGCCGGCGCGGTCCCGGTCCACGGATATCATCGCCGTGGATTTCCTTGCATTTTCTACAAAAACAAGACATTGCCATTGCGTTGAACCACAGTATGATCCAGGCGGAAATTTTTGCCGCCCACCCGGCAAAATCTGCCGGGCATTAACCTTCTGTTCACCAAAGATCGCGTAAACAGGGGTGGGCGGTGCACTGCATCGCCCGGCTTCTTCGTGCGTGCCGATCCCCGGACCCGGGGTCAGGCATCGCGGGAAGAGGATCGTCGGGCGCCCCGATCGGGGCATTGCGAGACGGAGTGGAACGGGTCTCATGGCGGATACGCTGAAGGCCTGGATGCAGGCACTGAAGGGATTGGGGCCGGCGCGGCTTGCGGCACTGGGTGCCGTGGCGGGCGGTCTGCTGATCTTCGCGGTCTTCCTGGCCACCCGGCTGGGCAGCCCGACCATGGGCCTGCTCTATGGCGACCTCGACACTGCCGATGCGGCCTCGGTCGTGGCCGAGCTGGAACAGTCGGGCGTGCCCTACACGCTCAGCCCCGACGGCCGCCGGATCATGGTGCCGCAGGATCAGATCGCCCGGCTGCGCCTCACCCTGGCCGAAGGCGGCCTGCCCAAGGGCGGGTCGATCGGCTACGAGATCTTCGATCGCTCCGAAGGCCTGGGCACCACCGATTTCGCCCAGAACGTCAACCTGGTCCGCGCGCTGGAAGGCGAGTTGCAGCGCACGATCATGACCATCGATGCGGTTTCGGCCGCCCGGGTCCATATCGTGCTGCCGCGGCGGGAACTGTTCTCGCGCAATCAGGCCGAACCCACCGCCTCGATCGTGGTCAGCCCCAAGGGCGGCCGCAGCCTGACCCAGGGCCAGGTGCGGGCCATCCAGCAGCTGGTCGCGGCCGCCGTGCCGGGGCTGCGCCCGGAACGGGTGGCGATCGCCGATGACCGCGGCACCCTGCTCGCCCGCGGCGACGGCGGCACCGAAGGCGCCCCGGGTGCCGCCCTCACCGCCGCCGAAGAGGTGCGCCAGAACGTCGAAAGCCAGCTGCGCGCCCAGGTCACCCGCCTGATCGAGGAATCGGTCGGCCCCGGCCGGGTGCAGGTGGAAGTCCATGCCGATATCGACCACAACCGGGTGACCATCTCGCAGGAAACCTTCGACCCCGATGGTCAGGTCATCCGGTCGCGCCAGAAGAACAACGAAAGCGAACTGTCGACCGAGGCCGGCGACGAGGCGGTGACCGCGTCGAACAACATCCCCGATGCGCAGCAGGGCCAGGGAGCCGGCGGCAGCCGCACCCAGTCGACCCGCGACGGCCAGACGGTCAATTACGAAATCTCGCGCACCGTGCGCAACGAGGTCCGCGAGGGCGGTGCGATCAAGCGGCTGTCGGTGGCGGTGCTGGTCGACGGCACCTATGTCACCGCCGATGACGGCACCCAGACCTATCAGCCCCGCACCGCCGACGAGATGGAGCGCCTGACCCAGCTGGTCCGCTCCGCCGTGGGCGCCGACGATCAGCGCGGCGACCGGATCGAGGTGGTGAACCTGCCCTTCGCCCGCAGCCAGGAGACGGTGACCGATGCCGGCCTGCTGGGGCTGGAGACCAGCGACTATATGCGCATCGCCGAAATGGTGGTGCTGGCGATCGTGGCCCTGCTGGTCATCCTGCTGGTGCTGCGGCCGCTGGTCGGCCGGCTGGGCCCGCAGCCCGCGGGTGCCGCAGCCGGTGCCGGCGGCATGGGCGGCGTCGGTGGCGTGACCATGATCCCCGGCCCCGACGGCACCCCCATGGCCGCCCTGCCCGGCCCCGACGGCAACCCGGTTCCGGCCCTGGCCGGCCCCACCGCCGAACGGGCGCTGGCCGCCGCCATCGAAAGCAGCGAGGCGATGATCGACATCAGCCAGGTCGAGGGCCGGGTGCGGCAGTCCTCGATCCGCAAGATCGCCGAAATCGTCGACCGCCATCCCGAAGAAGCACTGGCCGTGATCCGTTCGTGGATCCGGGAAGAGGATTGAGCCCCCATGGCACGTGGCAAGAGTGAACTCCGGGGGCTGGGCGGCCCCGAAAAAGCCGCCATCCTGCTGCTGGCGCTGGGCGATGAATATGCCGCCAAGCTCTTCCGCATGATGGAGGACGACGAGATCCGCGAGATTTCGCAGGTCATGGCCTCGCTCGGCAAGGTCTCGTCCGAAATGGTCGAGGGGCTGCTGGTCGATTTCGCCGAACAGATCTCGTCCACCTCCACCCTGGTCGGCACCTTCGAGACCACCGAGCGCCTGCTGCTGGCCTCGGGCCTGGAGAAGGAGCGGATCGAGGCGATCATGGAAGAGATCCGCGGTCCCGCGGGTCGCACCATGTGGGACAAGCTCGGCAATGTGAACGAGCAGATCCTGGCCAATTATCTGAAGAACGAATACCCGCAGACCGTGGCGGTGGTGCTCTCTAAGGTCCGGCCGGAACACAGCGCCCGGATCCTGGCCGCCCTGCCCGATGATTTCGCCATGGAAGTGGTGATGCGCATGCTGCGCATGGAGCCGGTCCAGAAAGAAGTGCTCGACGGTGTCGAGCGCACGCTCCGGGCCGAATTCATGAGCAACCTGGCCCGCACCAGCCGCCGCGACGCCCACGAGATGATGGCCGAGATCTTCAACAACCTCGACCGGCAGGCGGAATCGCGCTTCCTGGACGCGCTGGAAGGCCGCAACAAGGATTCGGCCGAGAAGATCCGCTCGCTCATGTTCACGTTCGAGGATCTGGGCAATCTGGCCCCCACCGGCGTGCAGACGGTGCTGCGCGTGGTCGACAAGGACAAGCTGGCGCTGGCGCTGAAGGGCGCATCCGAAAAGATCCGCGAGCTGTTCGTCCAGAACATGTCGGAACGCGCCGGCAAGATGCTGCGCGAAGACATGGCGGCGATGGGTCCGGTCCGGCTGCGCGACGTCGACGAGGCCCAGGCCTACATGGTGATGGTCGCCAAGGACCTGGCCGACAAGGGCGAAATCGTCATCGCCGACGGCAAGGGCGACGACGTCCTGGTCTACTGAGGATCCGCAGTCACGGCATCCGGCCCCGGAGGAACGGCAGAGACATGGCGGGCTACAAGAAGTTCACCTTCGACGTCAGCTTCGACGACGACATCGATTTCGGGCGGCCGCGCAAGAAGAAGCCCGAGCCGGTGGTCGAAGCCGCCCCCGTGCCGCCGCCGCCGCCCCCGCCGCCGACCTTTTCGGAAGCCCAGCTCGCCGAGGCCCAGGCCGCCGCCTTCGAGGAAGGCCGGCGGGCGGGTGCCGCCCAGGCGCTGGCCGCGATCGAGCAGCAGACCCTGCAGGCCATCCAGCGGCTGGAACGCCAGTCGGCCGAGGCGATCCATGGCTGGCACGACCGGCTGGATGCCACCACCGCCGATCTGGTCCGGCTGGCCCGCATGATTGCGGTCAAGCTGGGCTGCACCGAGGAACAGCGCCTGGACCGGATCGAGACCATGCTGCGCGACTGCATCGCCGGCATTGCCGAAACCGGCGAGGCGGTGCTGCATGTCAACCCCGCCGCCGAGGCGGTAATGAGCGCGCGCGTGGCGCCGGTGCTGGCCGAGGAAGGCGTTCTGGGCCAGTGCCGGGTGATCGCCGATCCGGGCATCGCGCCGGGCGATGCCCGGCTGGTCTGGCCGGGCGGCATGGCCGTGCTCTCACGCGAGGATATCCTGCAGCGGATCGACGAAACCCTGGCGGAGGCGACCGCGTCGGGGCACGGTTCCGGCATGGAGCACTTGACGCCGGGGCATGCGCCGTCCGAATGATGACCTGACGCCTTCTTCCCTTTCACCCCCTCTCCCTCTCTCACCCCTCCAACCGGCGCCGCGGCGCGGAGATCATCGATGGCCGACGACAAGGACAATCTGAGCCTCGAGGAATTCGACGGCGAACGCCGCCGGGAGCCCTCGCGCGATGAGATGGACCAGCAGGTCCCCGACGTGCCGCGCAGTGCCGCCGACCTCGAAGCCGTCTATCAGGTGCCGGTGCAGGTCTCGGCGGTGCTGGGCAAGGCCACCATGCAGGTGAACCAGCTGCTGAAGCTGGGTCGCGGCGCGGTGGTGGAGCTGGACCGCAAGGTCGGCGAGGCGGTGGACATCTACGTGAACGACCGGCTGGTGGCCCGCGGCGAAGTCGTCGTCGTGGAAGACCGGCTGGGCGTGACCATGACCGAAATCATCAAGACCGATCGCGGCTGACCTTCCGGTCCGCACACCGTTCTTTTCTGACGTCAACCTCCAGCGCCTGCCCCTCGCCCCCCACCGCCTTCCACGTCGGACCGGACCGGAACCCAGGACCTCATGGATCTCGCAACCGTCATCGGCCTTATCGTCGGCTTCCTTCTGGTGGCGGCGGCCATCATCCTCGGCGGCTCGGTCGGCGCCTTCATCGACATCCCGTCGATCCTGATCGTCATCGGCGGCACCTTCTTCATCACCATGGTCAACTTTTCGCTGGCCGAGGTGATCCGGGCCCAGAAACTGCTGGTGAAGACCATGGTGTCGAAGCCGGTCGATCCGTCGAAGGCGGCGATGCAGGTGGTGGAACTGGCGGATCAGGCCCGGCGCAAGGGCGTGCTGGGCCTGCAGCAGACGCTGGCCCAGCTGCAGGGGGAACCCTTCCTGCACAAGGCGTTGAGCATGGTGGTGGACGGCATACCGGTGGAAGACGTGGAGCGGATCCTGAAGCGCGACATTTCGCAGATGGCCTATCGCCATATGCAGTCGGCCCAGATCCTGAAGCGCTCGGCCGAAGTGGCGCCCGCCATGGGGCTGATCGGCACGCTGGTGGGTCTGGTGCAGATGCTGGGCAATCTGGAAGACCCCAGCACCATCGGCCCGGCGATGGCGGTGGCGCTGCTCACCACCTTCTACGGCGCGGTGCTGGCGAACATGGTGTTCAACCCGCTGGCGGGCAAGCTGGAACGCAACTCCATGGAGGAGCAGATGTTCAAGCAGATCTTTCTGGCGGGGGCGACCTCGATCGGCCGGCAGGAAAATCCCCGCCGGCTGGAACTGACCCTGAACGCGATGCTGCCCCCGGCAAAGCGGATCCAGTTCTACGACTGACCAAGACGCCAGGGGCCGCCGCCCGTGCGGAACGGCCCCCCCAAGACGACGAGTTCCGGTTCAAGAATGCCGGTGACGCCCCCCGGGGCGTAACGGCGGCAGGAGTAACCCCGAGATGCGACTTCTGATCATCGGTTCCCTGGGCGGCCAGATCGGCGCGGCGACGCGCATCGCCGTGTCGCGCGGCGCCAAGGTGTCGCAGGTTCCCGACGTGGAAGCGGCGCTGGACCATCTGCGTGCGGGCCACGGGGCGGAGCTGGTGATGGTCGATGTCGGTCTCGACATCGGCCGTCTGGTCCGAAGCCTGGAACAGGAACGCATCCATGTCTCGGTCGTCGCCTGCGGGGTGGGGGCGGATGCCCAGGCCGCCGTGCGCGCCATCAAGGCGGGCGCACGCGAATACATCCCCCTGCCGCCGGACCCGGAGCTGATCGCGGCGGTGCTGGAGGCGGTCGCCTCGGAAGACCATGCGCTGATCTTCCGCGACCCGGCCATGGAACGGGTGGTGTCGCTGGCCGAACAGATCGCGCCCGCCGATGCCACGGTGCTGATCACCGGCGAAAGCGGCACGGGTAAGGAGGTCATGGCGCGCTTCCTGCACCGCAAGAGCCGCCGGGCCGACCAGCGCTTCGTGTCGGTCAACTGCGCCGCTATCCCTGAAAACCTGCTGGAAAGCGAGCTGTTCGGCCACGAGAAGGGCGCCTTCACCGGCGCCGTCGCCCGCCGGGTCGGCAAGTTCGAAGAGGCCGATGGCGGCACGCTGCTTCTGGACGAGATCAGCGAGATGGACCCGCGCCTGCAGGCCAAGCTGCTGCGCGTGATCCAGGAACGCGAGGTCGACCGGGTCGGCGGTACCCGGCCGGTCAAGGTCGACATCCGCCTGATCGCGACCTCCAACCGCAATCTGGAAGACGAGGTCCGCCGCGGCAATTTCCGCGAAGACCTCTATTTCCGCCTGAACGTGGTCAATCTGCGCCTGCCGTCGCTGCGCGAGCGGCCATCGGACGTGGCGGCGCTGGCCGATCATTTCGTGCAGCGCTATGCCGCCGCCAACGCCCTGCCCGACCGGCCGCTGTCGCCCGATGCGCGCAACCTGCTGCTCGGCTATGACTGGCCGGGCAATGTCCGCGAGCTTGAAAACACCATGCACCGGGCGGTGCTGCTGGCCCGCGGCACCGAGATCGGTGCCGAGGCGATCATGCTGGCCGACGGCACCAGCCTGGCGACGGCTGCGGCCCGGCGGCAGGATTTCCAGCCCCCGCGCGCGCCTGCGGCACCGGCGGGCGTGCCCGCGCACAACCCCTATGCCAACCCCTATGGCGGGCCACCCGCGGCCTATGGCGTGCCGCCCGCGGCCTATGGCCAGCCGGCGGGCTTCGCACCTGCGGCCCCGGCCGCACCGGTCGCCGCCGACGACGAGGACGCCACCCGCGCCCTGGTCGGCCGGACGGTGGCAGAGGTGGAGCGCGACCTGATCATCAACACCATCCAGCACTGCCTGGGCAACCGCACCCATGCCGCCACGATCCTGGGCATTTCGATCCGCACGCTGCGCAACAAGCTGAAGCTGTATGCCGAAGAAGGCGTGGCGGTGCCGCCGCCGGCGGGCGGGGATTTCGAACGCTCCGGCGCCTACGACCGCTGATCCGGGGCGATCACACCGTGGCGGGGGATGGATGCATGACCAAGGCTGCTACCGATGGCTGAACGAGGCGGTCTTCCGACACCCGTGACCGGACGCGGCCCCGGCGGCATGCCGCAGGGCGGCGGGCCGGGCGGTGGCGGCGGCGGCCTGCTCGGCCGGCTTGGCGCCATGCTCGGCAGTGCCGATCTGGTCGTGGCGCTGGGCATGCTCGGCATCCTGATCGTCATGATCTTTCCGGTGCCGACCTGGACGCTCGACCTGCTGCTGTCGATGTCGATCAGCCTGTCGGTGGTGATCCTGCTGATCACGCTGTTCATCCAGAAACCGCTGGATTTCAGCTCTTTCCCGACCATCCTTCTGGTCTCGACGATGTTCCGCCTGGCGCTGAACATCGCCTCGACGCGCCTGATCCTGAGCCATGGCCACGAGGGCACATCGGCCGCCGGCCAGGTGATCGAGGCCTTCGGCCAGTTCGTGATGGGCGGCAACTTCCTGATCGGCGTGGTGGTCTTCATCATCCTGGTGCTGATCAATTTCGTGGTCATCACCAAGGGCTCGGGCCGCATCGCCGAAGTGTCGGCGCGCTTCAGCCTGGACGCCATGCCCGGCAAGCAGATGGCCATCGACGCCGACCTGTCCGCCGGCCTGATCGACGAGGCCGCCGCCCGCACCCGGCGCAAGGAGCTGGAGGACGAAAGCACCTTCTTCGGTGCCATGGACGGTGCCGCGAAATTCGTGCGCGGCGATGCCATCGCCGGCCTGCTGATCACCGTGATCAACGTGGTGGGCGGCATCATCATCGGCACGGTGCAGCAGGGCATCACCTTCAACGAGGCGCTGCGCAGCTATACCCTGCTGACCGTCGGCGACGGTCTGGTCTCGCAGATCCCGGCCCTGCTGATCTCCACCGGCGCCGGCCTGCTGGTCACCAAATCCGGCATCATCGGCACCGCCGACCAGGCGATCATCGGCCAGCTTGGCCGCTATCCCAAGGCGCTGGGCGTCGCGGCCGGCCTGCTGTTGTTCATGGGGCTTCTGCCCGGCATCCCGACCGTGCCCTTCTGGGGTTTCGCGGTCGTGCTGGGCTTCATGACCTGGCGGCTGATGAAGCGCAGCCAGCGTCTGGCGGTGGAAGCCGCCGAGGCCGACATCCCTCCGCCGGCCGTGCCGATGGACGAGCCGATTTCCTCGGCGCTGCACATCGATCTGGTCCGCATCGAGCTGGGCTATGGCCTGCTGCCGCTGATTTCGGAAGAGCGCGGCCATCGGCTGACAGAGCAGATCAAGGCGCTGCGCCGCCAGATCGCCGGCGATCTGGGCTTCGTGATGCCGGCGGTGCGCATCCAGGACAATATGCAGCTGCCCGCCAACACCTATGTCCTGCGCGTGAAAGAAATCGAGGCCGGGCGCGGCGAGCTGCGCCCCGCCATGCTGCTGGTGATGGACCCGCGCGGCGAGCCGATCTCGCTGCCCGGCGAAGAGACCACCGAGCCCACTTTCGGCCTGCCGGCCAAATGGGTGGACGAGACCCGGCGCGAAGAGGCGCATTTCCGCGGCCTGACCGTGGTCGACCCGGCCACCGTGCTCACCACCCATCTGACCGAGATGGTGAAAGAGTACATGCCCGAGCTGCTCTCGCGCCTGGAGACGCAGAAACTGCTCGACGAGCTGGGCCCCGACCACCAGAAGACGGTGGCCGAGATCGTGCCCAGCCAGATCACCGTGGGCGGGCTGCAGCGGGTGCTGCAGAACCTGCTGCGCGAGCGCATCTCGATCCGCGACCTGCCGACCATTCTGGAAGGCGTGTCGGAAGCCTGCAGCTATACCCAGTCGGCGATGCTGATCACGGAACATGTCCGCGCCCGGCTCGCCCGCCAGATCTGCGCCTCGGTGACCTCGGACCAGGGCTATGTGCCGATCGTGACGCTGTCGCCCGATTGGGAGCATGCCTTCGCCGAAAGCCTGGTCGGCCAGGGCGACGAGAAGCAGCTGGCCATGGCGCCGACCAAGCTTCAGGAGTTCATTTCGCGTGTCCGGCAGAGCTTCGAACGTCAGGCGATGCTGGGTGAGACACCGGTGCTGTTGACCAGCCCCATGATCAGACCCTATGTCCGTTCAATCATCGAGCGCTTCCGGCCCATGACCGTGGTCATGTCCCAGAACGAGATCGATTCCCGCGCCCGCATCCGAACGGTGGCCCAGATCTGATGAGTTTGCTGTCGACGTCTCAGCTCCGACGCCTTCGGGCCGGTGACCGCCGGACAGCCATCGACCGGCCCCGGGAGGTCTGCCCATGCGGCTGAAGACCTTCCAGGCCCGCAACATGGCCCAGGCGCTTGCCGAGGTGCGCAAGGTGCTGGGCGAGGACGCGATCATCGTCGCCACCGTGCCGGCCGAAGACGGCCGCGGCGTGGTGGTGACCGCTGCGGTTGACGGGGCTGCACGATCCTCGGTCGCCACGCCCGCCAGCCTGCCCGCCGCCGTGCCGGCCGCGGAAGCGGTGCTGGCCGAACGCCGGGCCGCTGCCGGCCGCAGGCGCCCGGGGGCGGCCGAAATGCCCTTGCGCAGCGGCCCGCGCGCCGTACCGCCGGTGGCACCGCCCCCCGATTTGCCGCCCGCCTCGCCCCCGGCGCGGCCCGTGCTTCGCAGCCGCGCCGATGATGTCGACGACGAGATCGAGCTGGAGTTCGAGCGCGAGGAAACCGCATCGATCACGCCGGCCGCCGCCGCGACCGCCCGCCGGGAAGCCGCTGCGGCAGAGGAAGATCCGGAGACCGTCTCCAAGGCGGTCTCGCCCGAACTCGCCCAGATCGAACGGGCGCTCGCCTTCCATGGCATCGGCGGCCAGGCCGGCCGGCGGCTGCTGGCCATGGTCCGCGAACGGCTGCGCGCGGGCGAGGCACCGGATCGGGCGCTGGCCCAGGCGCTGGACCGGGTGGTGGGTTTCGACCCGCTGGGCCGCACGGCCGGCCGCCCCCAGGCGCTGGCGCTGATCGGTCTTGCCGGTGCCGGCAAGACCGTGACCGTCGCCAAACTCGCCGCCCGTGCCCTCACCCAGGGCCGGCGGCTGACGGTGGTGACGGCCGATACCATCCGCGCCGGCGGGGTGGAACAGCTCGCGGCCTATACCGGCCTGCTCGGCATCGATCTGCTGGTCGCCGGCTCGTCGCGGGAACTGGCCCGCGTCGCCGCCCGTGCCCGGGCCGACGCGGCCGGAGAACCGATGACCCTGCTGGTGGACACCGCCGGCGTGAACCCCTTCTTCACCGAAGAGACCGAGGAACTCGCCACCCTGATCGATGCGGCCGAACTGGAACCCGTGCTGGTGCTGCCGGCCGGGATCGACCCGTTCGAGGCCGCCGACCAGGGGGCCGCCTTCTCGGTGCTGCATCCCAGACGGGCGATCTGCACCCGGCTCGACGGTGCCAGGCGATTGGGCGCAGTGATCTGCGCCGCCGCCGCGGCACGCGTCCGGCTGTCGGAGGCCAGCGTGACCGCTCATGTTTCCGAAGGACTGAACCCGTTGAGCGCGACCGGGTTGGCGCAACTCTTGCTTAGAGATCCGCTAAACCTCCGCCCCGCCAAGCTCGACCGAGACGCCGAGATCCGCCCATGAACGTCGACCGTTCGGTTCACATACATCCCGCCGCGAAGCTGCGCGCCCGCAACGTCGTCGCCATCGCCTCCGGCAAGGGGGGCGTCGGCAAGACGTGGTTCTCGATCACGCTCGCCGGCGCGCTCGCCCGCCGCGGGCGGCGGGTGCTGCTGTTCGACGGCGATCTGGGCCTCGCCAATGTCGACGTCCAGCTGGGGCTGACGCCGCCCACCGATCTGGCGGGTGTCGTCACCGGCCGGATCGGCTTTGCCGAGGCGATCAGCAGCTACGAGGCCGGCGGTTTCGACATTCTGCCCGGCCGCTCGGGGTCCGGCTCGCTGGGCCGGCTGCCGGCGGAACGGGTCGCCATGCTGCGCCTCGGCATCGTTCAGGCCGCGCGCCAGTATGATACCGTGCTGATCGATCTGGCCGCCGGGCTCGACCAGTCCGTGCGCGCGCTGGCCGCCACCGCCGGCACCGCCCTGGTGGTGACCACCGACGAGCCGACCTCGATCACCGATGCCTATGCCTTCGTGAAGGCGATGCTGCGCGACAACCCCGAGGCCGACCAGCGGATCGTGGTCAACATGGCCGACAGCCAGGCCGGCGGCTTCCGGACCTATGAAACCCTGCGCAACGCCGCCCAGAACTTCCTGGGCGTCGCGCCCAGGCTTGCCGGCATCGTGCGCCGCGACAAGCTGGTGCGCGAGGCCATCCGCCGCCAGACGCCGCTGACCATCCGCCACCCCAACGCCCCGGCGGCCATGGACGTCGACAAGATCGCCGGCGACCTGGCCGTCTGACCCGTCCTGACGGGTCTGGTCCGGCAGGCAAGGTCCGACTGGGGGCGTTTTCTGCACGAAACTTGCGTGGCACCCGGCAATAATTGCCCTGACCCGGCAAAATCTGCCGGGTCATCCGCGCATCCGCCCGGGACGCCATGGTCGAGATCATCCCGCCTGCCATCCCTGCCGCCCTGATCCGCACCTCCGTCGACGGCCGCCCGGCCGGTGGACGAGAGGGGGCGACGGGGCGTGACGGCGCGGGCCAGCGACGCGCGCCGGATCAGGGCCAGCCTTCCCAGACCCCGGCGGGCGATCCCGGCCGGACGGGCAGCCGGCAGGACGGCGCCGTGCAGCGCGATGCAACCGGCGGCCGCAACCCCGGCACCGGCGGTCAGCCGCCCGGCCAGCTTCCCCGCCGGCCCGGGGACGCATCGCCCCCCGATCCGCGCAGCCCCGACGGCCGGGCCGCCACCACCGCCGATGGCCGGCCCGTCCGCCAGCAGGGCACAACCGGCCTCCAGGGATCCGAGACCGGCCGCTCCGGCGATCCCCGCCTGACCGGCCCCGACGGCACGGCCCGTGCGACGGCCACGACCAGCGGGTCCGAGGTCCGCCAGCCCACACCGCCCGAAGACACCGCCGGCCGGATCGCCCTGCCGGTGGTGCTGCGCGGCCGCGACGAGGCCGGCCGGCCGCTGGTCCGCACCCCGCTCGGCCAGCTGGCCCTGACCGCGGCGCCGCGCGACGGCACGGCGCCCGCCTCGGCGCCCGCCTCTGCCACGGCGGCCACGCCCGCCCCCTCGGCGCCCGCCTCGGCACGGGCCGCGCCGCCTGCCGCCCCGGCGCCCTCTTTCGCCGCCGGCCTGCTCGCCGATGACGGGGTTCTGGCACGGGTGGACCATGCCTCGGTCGGCCGCCTGCCCGATCATCGCGGCCGGGTGCCGGTCACCCTGCTCGATGTCGCCGGCCGCGCCTTGGTCGAGACGATGGGCCTGCCCGCCCCCGATCCCGAAGCCCCCGCCCCCGAGACGGCCGCGACGCCGCAGCGCGACCGCGCCCTGCTGGCGCTCCGCCTATCGCCGCCGCTGCCCCATCCCGCCGCGACATCCTCGGCCGCGACATCCCGGGCCGCCACATCCTCGGCCGCGACTACCTTGGGCGAAACCACCGGCACGGCGCCCCGGCCCCAGCCGACCGGCGTCGACCCGGTCGCCCGGCTGGTGGAATGGGCCGCCCGCGCACCGGCCGGCACCGGTCTCACCCTGCTGTCGGTGGAACTGCCGGCCCCCGTGCCCGGACGGACGGCCGCGACACCGGCGCCCCTCCCCGGCCCGGTCACACCGGCGCCGGGACCGTCGGGCCAGCCTGCCTCACCCCAGCCCCTGCCGACCGCAGCATCACCAGGCAGCGCCACATCGGCCCCCCCGGCGCCGGCAGGCTCGCCATGGCCTGCGACCGGCAGCACGCCCCCGCCTGCATCCTGGCCGCCGGCCGGCCCGATCGGCGCCCCGAGCGGCGCCACATCGATGCCGGCTCCTCCACCGGGTCCGGCCGCGCCTGCCGTCCCCGCACCGGCGCCGGCCCTGCCCGGTGCAGCGGCACCCGATCCCAGCCCGATGCAGGCCGGCGCCTGGCAACAGCCCGCGCCCGCGACGGGCTGGCAGGCCGATCATCCGACAGCAGGCCCGCTGCCGCCCCGCATGCCCGCCCCCCTGCCATCCGATGGCCGGGCACCGGCGCCCGCGGCCGGGCCGCAGCCATGGACATCGACACAGCCGTCGCAGCCGTCAGCCCCCGCGGGCAGTGCGACCGCCTGGCTGGCGCAGCTCCCCGAAGCGCCCCGCGCCGCCGGCCCGACATTGCCGTCTCCGCCATCCGCGCCCACCGGCACACCAGCGGCTGCGCCGCCATCGCCAGGCCTCGCCCAGGGGCCACAGGTCACGCCGGAAACCGCACCAGGGCCGCAACCCGCGGCACCGGGCCGGCCGGCCGTGGCAACGCCCGAAACCGCCTGGCGCCCGGCATCCCCCGCGCCGCAAACCCCGGCCCGGGGGATCCCGGCGCCGGCCATGTCCGCAGCGCCGTCGCCAGAGGCTGCACAGCCCCCGCCATCCGCCGCCCGCCCGCCGCAGGCGCCGCCCGCCATGCAGAGCCCGTTCACCACGGCCTCCGCACCAGAGGCACCCGTCGCCGGAGCCCCGCATGCCCAGGCGCCGCATGTCCAGGCGCCACCTGCCGCGGCTGCCAGCGCCGGTGCTCCACCTGCCGGCGCTCCGCCTGCCGCGACGCCCGCCTTCGGCCCGACGGCCGCCGTCTCGGCCGTGCCCCAACCGACGGTGCCGCAGCCTGAAGCGGCCATGCCGGCAGACCCTGCCGTTCAGTCGTCGCCGGCCCAGCCCCCCGCCCCCGCAGCCCTGCTGGCCGACGCAGCCGCCCCGCGCGTGCCCGGCCCGGCCGGACCCCCCGTCCTGCCGACGCCTGATGCCGCGGCCCATGGCGGCGATCCGACCCGGCCTGCCGCCAGCCCGCCGGCCCAGCTCCCCTCCACGCCGGCCCCGTCCGTGCAGGCCCCGTCCGTCCAGCCACCGCCAATCCAAGCCTGGCCCGCCACGGCCCCGACCACCGGCGCGACGGTCCCCCATGCGGAGCCGACCCCATATCAGACGCCCGCCCAGGCACCGGCGTCCCAGCCCCACCAGCCCGATTTGCCGCGCCCGGCGCCGCCGCAGGCGTCGGCGGCCGGGTTCCAGCCGCTCAACGTTCCGACGGGCGGGTGGCCGGCAGAGGATGGGGCGGCACCGGTGGCCCGGCCGCTCTGGGCACCGGCGCCCGCACCGGCGGCGCCCCCGCCGGCAGCGGCCCCCCTGCCGACCTCCCCGGCGCAGCCCGCCGCGCCGACCACAGCCGTGCATGCGGGGCCCACCGCCCCCATCCCGGCCGATCCTGCATCGACGATGGCCACCGATCCGGTCGCGGCCGGCGAGGATCTGGCCGGCGCCCGCGAACTGGCGCAACGCACCCGGGCGCTGATCCTGGCCGAGGCCGGCCGCAGCGCCCGCCCGCCTGTCGATGATGCGCCGCCGGTCCGCCCGGCCCCCGAACACGGACCCGAGGCGAGCCGTGTGACCGGCGTGGTGCTGGGCCGGGACGGCAATGGCCGGATGCTGGTCTCCACCGCCCTCGGCCTGTTGTCGATCGACCGGCCCGGGCCGTTGCCGCCGCCGGGCACGCGGCTGGCGGTGGTGGTGGCGCCCGAAGCCCCGCCCGCCGGCCGCAGCGGTGCCACCCCCGGCGGCGCGCCTGCCGTTCCGCTTCCCGGAACCGCGGCACCGGGCGACTGGCAGTCCCTGGCCGATGCCGCGCGGCTGATCGCCACCCTGCATCCGGCCGCGGCCGAACGCCTGCTCGCCCCCGTGCTGCCCACGCCCGGCCGGGATTTCGCCGCCAATCTGATGATGCTGATGAAGCAGGTGCTCTCGGGCAACCGCCCCTCGGCGGCGGACAAGCTCGCCGACGAGCTGAACGAGCTGGACGCCGCCGACACGGCCCGTGCCGTACTGTCCGAGTTCGACGGCGCCGGCCGCGGCGCCCAGACATCTGCCGGCCAGGCTTTGGGCGGTGAGTGGCGCAGCATCCAGATCCCCAGCTGGGCCAATGCCACCGTCATCCCGGTGCAGATCCACATCCACCAGCCTCGCCGGGATGATGACGGCACCGGGGAAGGCGGCGGGCGCGGCGACGGCATCTGCCGTTTCGTGGTCGAAACCCGGCTGAGTCGTCTGGGCGACATCCAGCTCGACGGCCTGGCAGCCCCCGGCCGGGTCGACATGGTGATGCGCACCGCCCGCGCCCTGCCGCCCGGCACCGCCGCGGCGCTGGCACGGGTGATGGACGACGTGCTCGCGGTCTCGGGCCTGCAAGGCGGTCTCGCCATACGAACCGAACCACCGATGCGCCTGCCCGCCCATGCACGCCCGGCGCCACGCCCCGATGGCAGCGGCGTGGTCGCATGACCGGCCCGATCGCGCTATGATGGCTGATCAGGCCCCGCCCGAAGCGCGTGCATGGCCAGCATGAGATCCGCCGAGATGTCCGCCGACGACACCCCGCCGGGCAGTGACCCGGAGCATCCGATCACCTCGCTCGACCGCCGCTGGCAGGCGGTGGGGGAACGGCGCGCGCATCTCGTCACCGCCGACAACCCCGCCATCGCCCATGACTATCTGGTCGAACATCGCGGCCGGCTGCAATTGCGCTTCTCGGAAGACGGCCCCCCCGCCGCCGTGCTCTGGCGCCTGCGTTACGTGCCCGACCGCCTGGTCGTGCCGCGCCACGCGCTCGACACCTACATGACCCACCTCGCCGCCACCCCCTGGCCGCTCCCCGAAGCGGCCGCCGCCGCCGTCATCGCCGATGTCGGCAGCGAGGTCATGCCCCGCTTCCTCCAACTGGTCCTGCTGCTCGACGCCACCTCGGGCGGCCTGCGCGTCACCTTCGAGGAACGCCGCCCGAACTGGTCCAACCCGGCCCTGATGGCGCGGTTGGCGTTGCTTTAGGGCAGCCCTGCAACGTGGTGGAGACGCCTCCCCTCAGAAGTCCAGGGAAGGCTGATTGCCAAGGCCATCCGGCCGGCAGCCTTCTACGCTCCCCGCCTCACATCCCACGCCCCACTCGCCTCGTCATACGTCACCAGGCAGTTCCCGGTCAGCGTGATGACCAGCCGGCCATCGTTGAGGCTGTAGGACACCAGCCGCGGATGGCCGTCGACGATGTTGGCCAGGATCCAGCCGAAGCTCCGGCCTTCGGCCAGTGCGTCGCGGCAGCGTTCAAGCAGAACCTCCGGTTTGCCGAGACTGCGAAGACCCTCGACCAGCAGACGGCGGATGGCCTCCGCTTCGCTCACCTCCCAGCGCGCGGCGGCCCGTTCGATGTCGGCAGCAACGTCCGCCGGCAGCGTGAAGACTTTGCGGATCGGCTTGTTCGGAGACATCGGGATCGATCACCTGCGTAACGGAGGGCTTGCATAGCGGCATGATCAGGCGCACTATGCATCTACGTGATGCACGTTGCATCATACGGACCAGTGGAGTTTATCGTATCGCAGCCCGGCCGGCAGCGGAAACCGCAGCCGGCTGCGGGGTTTCGTCCACGCATCGACACGGGAGAAGGTCGGATGTCCTGCGCGGTTGCAGAACTTGCTGCCGAATGGGCCATGCTCGACGATCACGTCGCAGCCCTCTGGATGACAGAGGATGGCCCCTCGCCGCTTTTGCTGGACGAACGTCGCCTGACGATCGAAGCTCAAGCCGTGAAATTGACCCCGCAATCAGTTGCCGGGGCCATGTTCATCGCCTGGCTGGTGGGTCTGCACGCGTCGATCGCCAATGACGAGGATGCCGGCCAGGATGAACGCAGCCGCCACCTGGAGGCAGCCGTCACCGGCTCTCGCAGTCTTGCCCGGTATCTGGCCGGCAGGCTGCCGCTCCCCGAAGCGTCGTAGGCGCCTCCCTCCCGAAAGCCCCGCCCCCATGGAAAACGCCACCCGCACCACCATCATCGAAGCCGCCGAGGCCCTGTTTTATGAACAGGGTTTGCGCAGTGTCAGCGTGGATGCGATCGCCGCGCGGGCCGGTGTCACCAAGCGGACGCTGTACTATCATTTCGACAGCAAGGATGCGCTGATCGCCGCCTATCTGGCCGCGCGCGATGCGCCGACGGTGGAGCGGTACCGCAGCTGGCTGGGGCCCGATGACCGGCCCTTGCCGGATCGGATCCTGGCCATGTTCACGGCGCTGGCCAATTCTGCGAAGCGGCCCGGATGGCGGGGGTGCGGCTTTACCAGGGCGGCGCTGGAGATGGCCGGCCAGCCCGGCCATCCGGCCGTGGTGATGGCCGCCGATCACAAGAAGAGGTTCGAGGCCTGGCTGGTGGAAGAGCTGACGGCGGGCGGCGTTGACGACCCCGATCTGGTCGGCCGGCAGGTCATGATCCTGCTGGAAGGCGCGATCGTGCACACGCTGATCCACCGCGACGTCGCCTATGCCCTGGCCGGCGGCCGTGCGGCGGCGCTGCTGGTCGCCTGCGGCAGCCCGGCGGTGGCGCCGGCCGCCGCGCGGGAGCTGATGTATACCGACTAGTGAGTTTCCAGGGCCGGGTGCGGCTCTATCGTGGGGGGATGTCTTACGAGGAGGACGCCCCCGTGCCACACGCCGCTGCACGATCCTGGACCCCGGCGCTGATCCTGTCGCTGGTCGCTGCCGGTATCATCCTGTCACTGTCCATGGGGTTGAGGCAAAGCCTCGGCCTGTTCGTCGAGCCGATGGTGCGCGGCACCGGCATCACCGTCGCCACCTTCGGCTTCGCCATGGCGGTGCAGAACCTGGCCTGGGGCATCGGTCAGCCCTTCATGGGCGCGCTCTGCGACCGCTTCGGCGGCCGGCTGGTGGTGCTGATCGCCGCGGCGCTCTATGGTCTCGGCCTCTATCTGGCGGCGAGCGGCAGCCATGTCGGGCTTTATCTGGGCGGTGGGCTGCTGATCGGGCTTGCGGTCGCCGGTACATCGCATGGCGTGCTGGTCGGCATCGTCTCGCGCCTGGCCAGCCCGGCGGTGCGGGCAACGGCGGTGTCGATCCTGGCCGCCACCGGATCGCTCGGCACCTTCGTGATCGCACCGGCCGCCCAGGGCATGATCGATCGCTGGACCTGGCAGGACGCCATGATCGGCCTTGCCCTGCTTGCGGCGCTGATGGCGGTGGCGACGCTGTTGTTCCGGCGCGGCCCCGCCCCCGCACCTGCCGCCGCGGGGGCCGTGCCGCCGGTCAATGCCCGGGCGGCGATCGGCCAGGCGCTGGGCAACCGCACCTTCATCATCACCACCATCGCCTTCTTCGCCTGCGGCTTTCAGCTGATCTTCATCGCCACCCATCTGCCGAATTTCATCGGCATCTGCGGCCTGCCGCCGATCGTCGGCGCCCAGGCGATCGCGCTGATCGGCATCTGCAACGCCTTCGGCACGCTGGGCGCCGGCTATCTCTGCCAGCGCTGGGGCAATCGCAACGTGCTGGCGCTGATCTATCTGCTGCGCACCGCCGCCATCGCCGTGTTCTTCGTGGTGCCGGTCAGCGTCGAGACCACGCTGATCTTCGCGGCCGCGATGGGGGTTCTGTGGCTGAGCGTGGTGCCGCCGGTCAGCGGGCTGATCAACGGCCTGTTCGGCCCGGCCAATTTCGGCGCGCTGTTCGGGGTGATGTTCCTGAGCCATCAGGTCGGCGCGTTCCTGGGGGCCTGGCTGGGCGGGCTCAGCTTTGAATGGAGCGGCAGCTATTCCACCGGCTGGGTCAGCCTGATCGTGGTCGGCACGATCGCCGCCGTGCTGCAGATGACCGCCGGCGACGAGGCCGACCGGGACGGCCCGGCCGGCACGACGGCCGGCCGGGCGCCCGCAGCCTCGTGATCCCGCGGCCTCGTGATCGCCCCGGGCAGCAATCCTAGGCCCGGATCTCCTGGCGCTGGAACAGCACATAAGCCGCGGTGAACAGCAGGATCATCGCGGCGATCAACCCCGACATCTGCGGCCAGACGATGGCGAGGCTTTCGATCGTCGGCAGCGGGGCACCGAGCAGCGCGCCCCGCAGCTGGTCGATGAACAGCGGCCCCACCGATCGGGCCGCCGGGTCGAGCAGGATGGCGGTAATCTCGCCATAGAGCGTCTGGGGTGAGAGCCGCGCCACCGCCTGCTGGGTCTGGAAGGCATCGATCAGCGACATCGGGTTCAGCGGATCGACCGGCGAAATCGCCGAGGCAACCACCGGTGCGATCATGCCCCAGAACACCGACAGCACCAGCCAGATGGAGAGTGCCGCCAGCGCCGAGGTGGCGGTGGAGCGGATCACCGTCGACAGCGTCATCGCCAGCGCCAGCCAGACCCCGGCATAGGCGATGGTCGCCACCAGATAGGCCAGGCCGCGCAACACCTCCGCCCCCGTGGGCGGCAGCCCCAGGAACAGGATGCCGAGCCCCGTGGTGCCGAGCCAGAGCGTCACCATCGCCACCGCGATCACCAGCAGCCCGCCCAGGAATTTGCCGAACAGGATCGCATCGCGATAAATCGGCTGGGCGAGCAGGCGGCTCATCGTCCGCCGGCCGTGTTCGGCATTGATCGCATCGAAACCGAGGGCGATCGCCACCAGCGGCAGCAGGAAGCCGAGCAGCCCGGCAAAGGACGGCACCGGCTGGCGGGCGGTGGTGAAGAGTTTCAGGAACAGAAACGTGTCGTCGGTGGCCCCGGCACGGATGGTGCCGATCGCGCCATAAAGCGCGCCGGCGGCGGTGAGCAGCACGAGCAGCATGATCAGATGCAGCCGCGCCCCGGTCATATGGTCGGCCGCTTCTTTGAGCGCGATCGTGCCGACCCCGGTGAAGGGAGATCCCTCACGCATCTCTGTCCGCCTCCTCGAAGAACCGGCCATAGGCCTCGTCCAGCCGCACGCGCCTCAGATCCAGCGTGTGGAGCGCAATGCCGGCCTCGACCAGCCGCCGGGCGATCGCCGCCCGCAGATCGGCACGGGCCTCGATCTGCCAGCCGCCATGGGCCGTGGGGATCACGGCTTCGATGCCGTCGAGCCCCGACAGCAGGCCCGGCAGGTCGCCGGCATCGGCCTCCACCTCGATGACATAGACCCCGCCGCCGATCCGCGCGGCCAGCGCCTCCACCGTGCCGATGAAGCCGATCCGGCCGCGATTGAACAGGGCCACCCGCGTGCACACCGTCTCGACCACATCCAGCATGTGAGACGAGAGCAGCACGGTCATGCCATCGGCGGCGAGGCTGCGGATCAGCGCCAGCAGCTCGCGGGTCGATTGCGGATCCAGCCCCGAGGTCGGCTCGTCCAGGATCACCACCCGGCAGTCGCGCATCAGCAGTTCGGCGATCCCCAGGCGCTGGCGCATGCCGCGCGAGAAGGTGGAAACCCGCCGGCCGGCAACCTCCACCAGCCGCACCCGCTCCAGCGCCGCCAGGATCCGACGGGCGGCCTCCGACCCGTCGATCCCGGCGAGGCGGGCGGTATAGGCCAGGTTCTCGCGCGCGGTCATCGCCTCGTAGAAGCCGACCTGGTCGGGCAGATAGCCGACCCGCCGCTTCACCGCCAGCGGCTCGCGCAGCGGGTCGTGTCCCAGGATGCGGACCTGGCCGGCGCTGGCCTCGGTCAGCCCCAGCAGCATCAGGATGGTGGTGGTCTTGCCGGCCCCGTTGGGGCCGAGCAGGCCGACCACCTCGCCGGCACCGACCTGAAGGTCGATGCCGGCGACCGCGACCGCCGCGCCATAGCGTTTGACCAGGCCACGCGCCTCGATCACCGGCGGCCCGGCCGGGGTGGCTGCGATCGCACCACCCTCGGGTCGGGATGAAAATTCGGGCGTCATCGCGTCACCTCCGCCCATAGCGCAGCACGGCACCGGCCAGCACCAGCACCGCCACGGCGATCACGCCCAGACCGATCATCCCCCAGAGCGTGGAGGTGGTGACGGTGGTGCGGAACTGCACCGATTGCGAAAGACTGCCGCTGCCGGCGCGCACGCCGACCACGTAATCCCCCGCCACCGCCTTTTCCGACGGGGTGATCCTGACCGCCACCTGGGCGTCGGCGCCGGGGGCCAGGCTCGGGATCTGCTGCGGCGCGAATTCGACTTTCCAGCCCGAGGGCGGGGTCGCCGACATCTCCAGCCCCTCGGCCGGGGCCGAGCCGGTATTGGTGACGGTGAAGGGGAACTCCGTCTGCTCGCCCGCGACCACATCGCCCGACAGCCGTTCCTGCGGGCCCGAAATGGCAAGGTCGGGCTGGCCGGTGATCTCGATGCCGAGATCGGTGGCGGCGCTGACCTCGCCGCCGGTCACCGCGACCTTGACCGGGTAGCGGCCGGCCGGGGCGGTCCGCAGCGGCACCACCTCCAGCGTCAGGGTCTCGGACGCGCCGGGCTCGATCGGCAGGCCGGTGATCTCTTCGGTGCCGTAGCCGCGCTTGAACCGGGTCTGGAAACCGTCGGGCGCCTGGGCCGACAGGTTGAACAGGCCCCCCTCGCCGCTCTGATTGGTCACCTTGATCCGGAAGCTGAAGGTGGTGCGCGCGGTTCCGCGGAGCGCCGGCAGTTCGGGGGCGAGTTTCAGCCCGCCACCCGCCGCATCCGACAGCCGGATGGTCAGCGGCAGGGTCGTGGTCTCGCCGTCATGGCGGGCATTGACCGCAAGCGGCACCGGCGCCCTGGCGCCGGTCTTGGGCGGGGTCACCTCCAGCGTGATCCGCTCGCGGTCGTCGGGGCCGACCATCACCGCGCCGATCTCGCGGCCGCCGCCTTTCAGGGTGGAGGTCCAGCCCTCGGGCAGGCCCGAGACGTCGAGTGTCGCGCGTTGCGGCGGCAGGCCCTGATTGCGCAGGGTCAGCGGGATCGAGGCGGTCTCGCCCGGCTTCACCGCCAGATCGGGATAGGGGGTGGTCATCCAGAACCCGTCGGGCCCTGAGCTGGTCTCGGCCGAGGCCGCCATGGGTGCGATGGCGGCGGGCATCAGCAGCGCCGCGATCACCGCGGCGCGAAGGAGCATCGTCTTCATCATTCTCTTCGCCGGAACGGGGGCGCAAGGCGCCACCCCGGGCATGTCCGCCTCCCTCCGCGCGGATATGCCGGTCTCTCTCTCTGCCGAAGATCGGGCAGCCTGAACGGGGCGCACCCCCGCATGGATCAGGCAGACCAGACCCCCGGCCCCTGCCGACACCGTGGCCCGGCCGGTGCAGACCCGGCGGCATCACGTGCCGGCCCTGGCGCAATCGGGCCATGCAAGACCCGATCCCGCAGGATGGTGGTCAGGCTGTGCTGTGAATGACGGTGCCGCCGGGCGTGGCCTTGCCGGACGCGATGCGGCTGACGACGCAGTCGTGCGAGGGACGGATTTTCATGCCCATCTTCCTTACGCTGGACGACGATGTCGTATGCGACGGATCTGTCATCCGTCACGCCGGCAAGCGTAGGCAGATGCGGGGTGGGGTTCAAGTGTTTCCGGGTGGAAAGTGGCGGGACTTGCGAGACCTGCGGCTTGCCGACGAGCCGTCCCGACTACTCCCCCTCCTCCGCCGCCTTGCGCCGGAAGCCGGCCATGCCGATTTCGTCCATGCGGTCGGTTTCGCGCAGATCGGCTTCGTGGGCGGCGCGGGCCAAGCGGTTGTCGCGGGCGATTTCATAGCGCTTCACGGTGCGGAAGGCCTCGGCCAGGTCTTCAAGCGCGCGTTCGCGGGCCTTGCGCAGAAGGGTCAGATGCCGGGCGATCTCTGCCCGCCTCCGGTCGACCCGGCCGGCATAGGCGACCCAGCCGGCGATCATCGCCGGGTCGTTGCCTGCCGCCGCCTTTTCGGCCGCGACCTCGGCGACCAGCCGGGCGTCGTCGGCCTCGATCGCGGTGATCTGGTCTTCGACCGCGGTGACGTTGCGCCGGGCGGCATCGACGCCGTTGCGGGCCAGGCGGATCAGCCCGTCGAGGGCCTTGACCGGGTTCGCCATCGGGGATCAGCCTCCGGGCTTCGGCATGCCGAGCAGCTGGGCCAGCTGGTCATAGCCTTCGGCCAGCGTCGCGCGTTCGGCCTTGCCCTGCGAGAGGAACCGCTCCAGCCCCTCGTGATAGCGGATCGCCTCGTCGACCGCGGGGTCCGAACCGGCGCGATAGGCGCCGAGGCGGATCATCTCGGCCATGTCCTCATAGGTCGACAGCAGGCGGCGGGCGCGGATCACGACGGCGTTCTGTTCGGGGGTGTTGCAGTCGGGCATGGTGCGCGACACGCTGCGCAGCACATTCACCGCCGGATAGCGGCCCCGTTCGCCGATCGACCGCTCCAGCACGATATGGCCGTCGAGAATGCCACGGGTGGCGTCGGCCACCGGCTCGTCGTGGTTGTCGCCTTCGACCAGCACCGTGAACAGGCCGGTGATCGAGCCCTGGCCGGTGCCGGGCCCCGCCCGTTCCAGCAGGCGGGGCAGTTCGGCGAAGACCGATGGCGTGAAGCCCTTGCTCGCCGGCGGTTCGCCCGCCGCCAGGCCGATTTCGCGCTGCGCCTGGGCGAAGCGGGTGATGCTGTCGATCATGCACAGCACATCGGCGCCCTGGTCGCGGAAATGCTCGGCCACCGCGAGAGTGGTATAGGCGGCCTGGCGGCGCATCAGCGCCGGCTCGTCGGAGGTTGCGACCACCACCACGCTCCGCGCCAGACCTTCGGGGCCGAGCGCCCCTTCGATGAATTCCTGCACCTCGCGGCCACGCTCGCCGATCAGCCCCACCACCGAGACATCGGCCGCCGTATAGCGGGCGATCATGCCCATCAGCACCGATTTGCCGACGCCCGAGGCCGCAAAAATGCCGAGACGCTGGCCGCGGCAGCAGGTGACGAAGGTGTTCAGCACCCGCACGCCCAGATCGATCTTGGCACCGACCCGGGTGCGGGCATGGGCGGGCGGCGGCGGCGCCCGCATCGGCCGCGGACGGGCGCCGGGCACCAGCGGCCCCTTGCCGTCGATCGGCCGGCCGAAGCCGTCGATCACCCGGCCGAGCCAGCCTTCGGAGGGGCGGATGGTCGCCTCGCCGCCGCTCGCCTCCACCTCGGCCCCCAGCGCCACGCCGTCGAGCGGGCCGAAGGGCATCAGCAGGGCACGGCCGTCGCGGAAACCGACCACCTCGGCCGCAAGCCGGCCGCCGTCACGCAGCCGGATGCGGACATGGTCGCCAAGGGCCGTGCGCGCAGCCACGCCGCTGGCCTCGGCCATCAGCCCGCGCACCGCCACGATGCGCCCACGCACCACATAGCTGTCGAGCGCCTCGATCGTGCCCGCCAGAGAGCGGATCAGATCCTGCATCGACCCCGCCCCTCCATCTGCCATCCCCCTGTCCGCGAAATGTCCATCCGCCGGTCTTCCGTCTGCCGCCCCCTTTTCAGGGCAGAGCGACGAACGATATCCCAATAAGCGATCCTACACCCTGAGAAGTGCTCGCAAACACGTCTGTCCGATTTTCATCACAATCCCGACGTGATACCGTGGGACGACATAAGAAGGGTCGTTCCAGCGCGCCATGGTCGCCAGACCACGTGCGGGACTGGCGGATTGCCGCCGATCGGAAGAGGTTGCTGGTCCATGCGTATTCTGCTCGTCGAAGACGATCCGTCGACTGCCCGCTCGATCGAACTCGCCCTGAAAAAGGAAGGGTTCGTCTGCGACACTACCGATCTCGGCGAAGAAGGCCTCGAGATCGGGCGGCTCTATGATTACGACCTCATGATCCTGGACCTGATGCTGCCCGACATGGACGGCTACGAGGTGGTGCGCCGGCTGCGCGCCGCCCGGGTCCAGACGCCGGTGCTGATCCTGTCGGGGCTGACCGATACCGACAAGAAGATCAAGGGTCTGGGCGTCGGCGCCGACGACTATGTCACCAAGCCCTTCGACATGGCGGAACTGGTCGCCCGCATCCAGGCGGTGGTGCGCCGGTCGCGCGGCCATGCCCAGTCGGTGATCCGTACCGGCCGGCTGACGGTCGATCTGGACAAGCAGTCGGTCACGGTCGACGAGCGGCCGGTCCATCTCACCGCCAAGGAATACGCCATCCTGGAACTGCTGTCGCTGCGCAAGGGCACGACGCTGACCAAAGAGATGTTCCTCAACCATCTCTATGGCGGCATCGACGAGCCCGAGCTGAAGATCATCGACGTCTTCGTCTGCAAACTGCGCAAAAAGCTGACCAGCGCCACCCATGGCGACAACTACATCCATACCGTCTGGGGCCGCGGCTATGTGCTGAAGGATCCGGAACTGGGCAGCCGCAGCGGTGACGACGGATCGGGCCGCCGGCGCACCGACGCCGCCTGAGCGACCGGGCCTGAGCGACCGGCAGCCGCCCGGCTGCCGCGTCGGCACTCTCTCCAAAAAAAGACCGCCGGCGGAAGAGGTTCCGCCGGCGGTTTCGTCTGTGTCGTCTTTGCCTGTGTGGTGTCCGCCGCCCGGCGGGCGCCGGATCAGGCCGGGACGTAAACGCCCCGGTGATCCGGCAGCGGCCGGAAGCGGTCGGTGATGCCGAGCACGGTTTCGGCACCGCCCAGGAACAGGAAGCCGTCGGGCGCGATCACCTTGCGCAGATCCTCCAGCACCTTCCGCTTGGTGTCCTGATCGAAGTAGATCAGCACGTTGCGGCAGAAGATGACATCGAAGGTGCCGAAGCCCGCCGCGCCGTTCAGCAGGTTGTGCTGACGGAACTGCACCATCGACCGGATGGTCTGGTTCAGGCGCCACTGCTCACCATCCTGCTGGAAATACTTCACCAGCATGGTGATCGGCAGGCCGCGCTGCACCTCGAACTGCGAATAGGTCGCAGCCTTGGCCTTGTCCAGCACCTCGTTGGCAAGGTCGGTGCCGATGATCTCCAGCCGCCAGCCGTCGAGCTTGGCCCCCATCTCCTTGAACAGCATGGCGATGGTATAGGCTTCCTGCCCGGTCGACGCGGCGGCCGACCAGATCCTGAGCTGGCGACGATCCTGCCGCCGGGCCAGAAGCTCGGGCAGCACGAATTTGCGCAGCTCGTCGAAGGGCTTGATGTCGCGGAAGAACGACGTCTCGTTCGTCGTCATCGCATCCGTGACGTCGCGCCGGAGTTCTTCCGCCGACGGCTTGCGCAGCTCGGCGATCAGCTCAGGCAGTCCCGGCAGCCCCCGGCGCCGGGCAAGCGGCGACAGTCTGCTTTCCAGCAGGTACAGCTTGTCGGGGCCGATCACCAGCCCGGACCGCTGCTTCAGCATGCCGCTGATGAAGGCGAAATCCTCCGGCGCCATCACGGTCCTCCGTCGACCAGCCGGCGGACCTCGCCGGCCATACGATCCAGCGGCAGCACGGCGCTGCACAGCCCGGCCTGGGCAGCCGCACCCGGCATGCCCCAGACGACGCTCGACGCCTCGTCCTGGGCCATGACCACGCCGCCCGCCTGAACGACATGTTCGCCACCACGCTGCCCGTCCGACCCCATACCGGTCAGGATCACGGTCAGCAGATTGCGGCCATAAATCTTCGCCAGCCCCCGCAGCATCGGATCCACCGCCGGCCGGCAGAAATTCTCCGGCGCGTCCTGGTTGATCCGGATCACCGCCCCGCCGGCCGCTTCGGTCGGCACCATGTGCCAGTCACCGCGGGCGACGTGGATGCGACCGGCCTTCACCGGCATGCCGTCCTCGGCCTCGACGCAGGGCAGGCCGCTTGCGCGGGCCAGATGCTCGGCCAGGATGGTGGTGAAGGTGGCGGGCATGTGCTGGGTGATGAACACCGGAATCCGCTGCAGCGCGGGCCCCAGCGCCCCGAACAGGGTGAACAGCGCCTGCGGGCCGCCGGTGGAGCTGCCGACCGCCAGCGCCTTGGCACGGAAGGCCGGCGGGAACGGGCGCAGCACCACGGGCTTGCGCTGCAGGCCCAGCCGCTGCGGCAGATCCGCCGCCGTGGCCGGCGCCGCGACCGGACGTGCGGCAGGTGCCGCCGGCTCGGTCCGCGGACGATAGGCCGTGGTCGGGCTGGCGGCGGCTGAAGGCGCCGCCGGTGCGGCGGCACCGCCACCGCTGCCGAGTGCCGGCGCCGTGCCGTCGCGGCGACCGCGATCGGCATGGGCCTTCACCTTGGCCAGCAGCTCGCGCGAGAAACCCTCGTTCGAGTAGACCTCGCTGGTGGCGCTCGGCTTGGGAATGTAGTCGACCGCGCCCTTGGCCAGGGCCTCCATGCTGACCGCCGCATTCTTGCGGGTCAGCGTGGATGCCATGATGACCTTGAGCCCGGGCTGCGCCCGCACCAGCTCCGGCAGGGCGGTCAGACCGTCCATTTCCGGCATCTCGATGTCGAGCACGACCACTTCCACCGGCTGGCGCTTCAGCTGGTTGAGTGCGATCCGGCCATTCGCGGCAGAGGCGACGACACGGATCTCGGGATCGGCTTCTAGGACACGGATGAACAGACCGCGAATGACCGCGCTGTCGTCGACCACCATCACGCGATAGGGTTCGACGCCTCCGCCCCCTGCTGTGTAAGAGCTCACTAGATGAGGCCCACCTGCGTGAATTTGGTTTCGATGATCTCGCTGTCGAACGGCTTCATGATGTATTCGTTCGCACCCGCCATGATCGCCTCCTGAATATGGGAGAGATCGTTCTCGGTGGTGCAGAAGACGACGATCGGCGCGTCGCCGCCCGGCATCTGACGCAGCGCCTTCAGGAACTCCAGCCCGTTCATCACCGGCATGTTCCAGTCCAGCAGCACGGCGTCCGGCATGGCCTCGCGGCAGCGATCCACCGCCTCCTGACCATCCGCGGCTTCCCTGGTGGCGAAGGAGAGACCCTCAAGGATGCGCCGCGCGACCATGCGGATGACCTTGGAGTCGTCAACGATCAGGCAGGTCTTCATTTCAGATCGGATCCTCGAACGCGCCGCCCGACGCCCGGGCACTTGTGGGGAGGAAAGGCTTCGGTCGGACAGGCCGGGCCGGCGCGAGGGGCGGCATCAGCCGAATTCGAACAGACGCTCGACATCAAGCACCAGCAGCAGCTTGTCGTTCAGTCGGTATACCCCGAGAGAGACGTCTCGCCAATGCTGCGCGAGATTGGCCGGGTTGCGTTCGAACCGGGCGTCGTCGAGCGAGAGCACCTCGCCCACCCCGTCGACCATCAGGCTGTACAGCTCGCCGTCGTGTTCGACGACCACGTTCATGCCCTTCATCTCCGCCGGGCGGGGCGCCAGGCCCAGCCGCCGGCGGACATTGATCGCGGTGACGATGCGGCCGCGCAGGTTCAGCGCGCCCGCGACCTCGGCCGGGGCCAGCGGCACCCGGGTGATCTTCTGGGGGCCCAGGATGTCCTGGACCACCAGCACCGGGATGCCAAAGGTCTGCCGTTCGATCACCACCGTCACGAACTGCCGCTGGGCGCCGACGACCTCGTCGTCACCGGTGCGGGCCAGGGCGTTGCCGCCACCGGCGTAGCGGACGATATCCGCACTCATGCCACGCTCCCCTTCGCCATGTTCATCACCTGACCGATCGCCGCGATCAGGCCCTCACGGTCGAACTTCGCCACATAGTCGTCATACCCGCTGTCGCGGCCGCGATCGAAATCCTCGGGCGCGGTATGCGACGACAGCGCAATCATCGGGACCTGGGACCAGGCGCCCTCTTCGCGGATGGTGCGGGCGAAGGCGAAGCCGTCCATGCCCGGCATCTCGATGTCACTGACGATGATATCGAACTCGGCGCCCTGGTCGCGCAGTTTCAGCGCCGCTTCGGCACTTTCCACACCCGAGACCTCGTAACCGGACACGCGCAGAACCGGCGCGATCAGGCTGCGGAAGAAGGCGCTGTCATCGACCAGCAGCACCCGACGGGCGCGCGCGGCGCCGATCTTGCGCGGCTCGGCCTCGTACCAGTCGCCGGTGGCGCGGAGCAGGTAATAGCCCACATCCACGATGTCGGTGGTGCGGCCGGCGATCACCGCGGTGCCGATCAGGCCGTCGCGGCGGCTGCGCAGCTCCACATTGAAGCTGTCTTCCACGATGTCGACGATCTCGTCGACCACCAGGCCCATGGTGCGGTTGCGCTCGGTGAAGACCACCACCGGCTGCCGGCCCTCGCGCGCCAGCTCCTGGCCCTCGTTGACCATGACCAGCGGCATGATCTGGCCGCGATACTGCACCACCGGCCGGCCGTCGGAGCGTTCCACCGTCGCCAGGTCGATCTCTTCCAGGCGCGCCACCAGCGACAGCGGCACCGCCTTCGGATCCTCGCCGCCGGCGCGGAACACCAGCAGGGACAGCTTGTCGTCGGCATTGGCGGCTGCCTCGGCCGCTGCCGCCTCGGCGCGGCGGTCGCTGGCGGTCTGGATCTCGCCCACCGAGGTCGCCAGGCCGTTCGGATCCAGGATCATGACCACGCTGCCGTCACCCAGGATGGTGTTGCCCGAGAACATGGTGATGTCGCGCAGGATCGGCGCCACCGGCTTGACCACGATTTCCTCGGTGTCGAAGACCTGGTCGACGATGATGCCGAACGAGAAGGTGCCCACCTTGCAGACGATCACGAACAGGCCGTCGTCGTCGATTTCGACCTGCGGGTCGTGCTCGTCGACCAGGGCCAGGGCGTGGCCCAGGCTCACCAGCGGCAGCAGATGGTCGCGCAGGCGCAGAACCGGCCGGCTGTTGATCCGCTCGATGCGATGCTCGGAAGTGTTGGAGGCACGCACCAGCTCCACCACGCTGATCTGCGGCAGCGCGAAACGGTCGCCCGCGGCTTCCACGATCAGCGCCGCCACGATCGCCAGCGTCAGCGGGATCTTGATGACGAAGGTCGAACCCTTGCCGCTGACGGTCCGCAGCTCGATCGTGCCGCCGATCTTCTCGATATTGGTCCGCACCACGTCCATGCCGACGCCGCGACCCGAGACGCTGGTCACCTTCTCGGCCGTGGAGAAGCCCGGCCGGAAGATGTACTGGGCGATCTGGGTGTCGGTCATGCCGTCGAGTTCGTTCTCGGTGGCAAGGCCGACCTTCACGATCTTCTGGCGCACCTTGGTAAGATCGATGCCGCGGCCGTCATCCGCGATCTCGATGATGATGTGGCCGCCTTCGTGATAGGCGTTGAGGGTGATGGTGCCGGTCTCGGGCTTGCCCGCCGCCCGCCGCTCGTCGGGCCGCTCCAGACCGTGATCGGCCGAGTTGCGGACCATGTGGGTCAGCGGATCCTTGATCAGCTCCAGAACCTGACGGTCCAGCTCGGTTTCGGAGCCGTACATCTTCAGGTCGAGCTTCTTGTTCAGTTCCTGGCCCAGGTCGCGGACGATGCGCGGCAGCTTGGCCCAGGCATTGCCGATCGGCTGCATGCGGGTCTTCATGACCCCTTCCTGCAGCTCGGACGTGACATGGGACAGGCGCTGCAGCGGCACGGTGAACTCGCTGTCGCTGCGGCCGCGCACCATCTGGAGCAGCTGGTTGCGGGTCAGCACCAGTTCGCTGACCATGGTCATCAGATGTTCGAGCAGGTCGACATTGACGCGGATGGTCTGACCGGCGATGTGGCTTTCGCGCGGGCCGCCATTGCTGCCGGCATCGTGGTGATCGCCGGCATCGGCCCGCGGTGCGGCCTCTGCCGCCGCCGGCGCCTGCTGGGTCGCGACCGCACCGGCACCGGCGGCCACCAGCGCCTGCGGCTGGGCCGTGCCCACCGGCAGGCCCGCCGGGGCTTCGGCCTCGGTCTCGTCCTCGTCGTCCGGCAGGGCGTTGCCCGAGATTTCGGCCGCCATCATCCGGCGCACCGCCTCGAAATCGGGCGCGCCGTCGGCACCGGTCGGCGCGGCGGTCTTGGCCGGAGCCTCGACGCCTTCGGCCGCGGCATCCAGGCGGCCGATCAGGTCGGCGTCATTGCCGGCCGGCTCGGCCTGGGTCCGTTCCAGCTCGGCCAGGATCTCCTTGATCTGGTCCAGGCTCTCCAGGATCAGCGTCACGATATAGGGGGTGACCGTCAGCTCGCGGTCACGCACCTTGCCCAGCACGTTCTCGGCCGCATGCGCCACCTTCTCGAGCCGGGGCAGGCCCAGGAACCCGCAGGTTCCCTTGATGGTGTGTACAAGGCGGAAGATGTTCTGCAGCAGTTCCGGATTGTCTGGATTGCGCTCCAGGCGCACCAGTTCGACGTCGAGCGTGGACAGGCTCTCCGTCGTTTCGGTGAGGAACTCGCTCAGCAGCTCGTCCATGGCGTTCTCATCCCTGCTGCCGTGAATGGCTGGCGCCGTGGCGCCTTGCGTGTGAAGTCGTCGGAGTGTCCGCAGACGGGGCCGCCGCGGGCAGGCCCGCCGGCGGCGAAGAGAGGGGTTCAGGGGCCGGTTTCGCCGGTCCGCTCCAGGCTGGAGACGCCGGCCCGGGCGGTGAAGACCGGCAGATCGCCCGTGATGGTCAGGCGGCGCAGATCGGCGCCCGACCAGTCGGTGGCAACCGCAAGCCGGCCGCCGACGGCGGCGGCCATTTCGGAAACCATGAAAGGCAGCACGGTGCGGGCATCCAGCGCCGCCGGATCGATCCGTCCCTCGATCGACGGGACCAGCGTCTCGGGCAGGCGCATGGCGCCGCCTTCGGCCACCACGCTCACGCTGCCGCCCTCGACCGTGGTCCGCCAGGCGATGGTGACCGTGCCGCCGCGCAACAGGGCCTGTGCCGAGATTGCCGCCAGGCACAGCACGATGCCGCCATGGGCCCTCAGCACATTGCCGTCGCTCGGCCAGGCGATGACGTCCAGACCGGCACGCTCGTCGGTAAAGTATCCGGCGAGTGCCGCCGACAGATCGCCGGCCGCCACCCGTTCGTCGGGATTGCCGCCGGCGCCCAGGGCCAGACGATAGAAACTCAACCGGCGGGCGGCGCGGGCCGCACTGTCGGCCAGCAGCTGCAGCGCGTCGTCTCCCATGCCGTCTTCGGCCAGGAACTCAACGCCGTTGACGACACCACCGACGGGACCGACCAGGTCGTGGCAGAGCCTGGCACACACCAGTCCGGAGAGTCGTACCCAATCTCCCTCGCCCACGTCGCGTCACTCCCTGAAACCGATCGCATCCCCGGTGAACCTACCGGGGCTCGCCTTCTTCTTTTACGGCGGCAAGCGTTAAATTTCCCTTAGGCGCAGCGCGATTGCCGTAACCATATGCGCGCACCCCCCGGATCCGGGCCACGGACGGCATCGGCTCCCCGGAAACGGCCCCTGGTGCAGGCGATGCCGCCACCCCATCTGTGTCGGGAACGGACCCAATCCGGAAGGATCGTCAGATGACCACGCCGGCACCTTACGGCATGCTGTACCCGCCGGGAAGCCTCGTCCGCCTGCCCGGTCAGCCCGATTGGGGGCTGGGTCAGGTCCAGAGCGTGGCCGCCCATCGCGTCACCGTCAATTTCGAACATGGCGGGAAGCGCACCGTGCATGCCGATGTCGTCGATCTGGAACTGGTCCGCGGACCGAACCCGCCGGATGATGACGATTGAGCGACCAGGGGCACCGGAAAGCCACGGTACAGCTTTTGCGGTTGCAGCCGCCATCCGGGCTTCGTAAATACAGGATGCGCCGGACGCTTCGTCCCGCGAGACTTTCTCCGCCGAAGGGCAGGGTCTGCGGTTCTCCGCCAAAGACCAGCACCTGCGGTCACTCTGCTATGGGCCGGCCTGCGGCCGCTCTGCCACGGAACGTGATGATACCTGCCCCCGCATCACCATACCCGCCCCGGGACGCTTCGATGATCCGCATCGTGGATCCCGTTGTCGTGGAGAGGGAAGCCGGGCCATATCGGGGAAGCTGCTGGTGGTCGGCGGGGGGATCGTGATCGAACGCGAGGTCGAAGCACTCGCGCGGGCGGCTCTCCAGAAGCCACCATCGCAGCGGCAGGCGATTGCCGGCACCATCGCAACGATGCTGATCGACCGTGAGCGCAAGCTGACCGAACGGGTGCGCGGCGTCGTTGCCCATTTGATCCAACCCCTGGTTGCAGATATCGAGCACACGCTCCGCCGCGAACTGGCGGAAGAACTGGCGGCGATGCCCGAAGCGGGGGAACTGCCGCCCAACCTGTTCGTGATGCTGGCCAACGACCGGATCGAGGTCGCCCATCCCCTGCTGTCGCGCTCGCCGATCCTGACCGATCCGGATCTGATCGCGATCGCCCGCGAACGCTCTTCCGCCCACCGCACCGCCATCGCCCAGCGCCCGGATCTGAGCGACGCCGTCACCGGCGCCCTGCTGGATGCCGCCGAGGCCGAGGTGGTGACGGCGCGGCTGGCGAACCGGGCGGCGCCGCTCTCGCCGAAGCTGCTGGAGCGTATCGTGATGCTGTCGCAGCGGATGGAGGTGATCCAGCCGCCGCTGTTGCAGCGCCAGGAACTGCCGGCGGGGCTGGCCTATCGGATGTTCTGGTGGGTGGGGGCGTCGCTGCGCCGCCACATCGTCCAGCGGTTCGACGTCTCGCCCGAGATGATCGAGCGGGCGGTCGCCCGGGTGGTGGACCGCAGGGTGACCGAAACCGGCCGCCTGGCCGAAGATCAGGGCCGGGCGCGGCAGCGCGTCGCCATGCTGGCGCGCGGCGGCGGCGTCACCGAGACCTTCCTGCTGCAAAGCTACCGCCAGGGCGAGATCGCGCTGTTCGAGGCGGCGCTCGCCCATATGACCGAGATCCGCCCGATCACCGCCCGACGGATCGCCTTCGAGACCACCGGCCAGGCCCTGGCGATCGCCTGCAGGGCGGCCGACGTCACCCGTCAGGGCTTCTCGACGCTGTTCATGCTCACCCGCAAGATGAGCCGCGGCACCAGGGTGTCGGATCCCAAGGATCTGCTTGAAGCGGTGGCGTTTTTCGACATGGTCGACCGCCGGCGGGCGCTCGCCATTCTGGCGCTGTGGGACGGCGACGCGATCTGAACCGCCGGACGCGGCCCCGCCCGGTTGCGTTGCGGCCCTTGCGCGGCAACCTCTGCACCCCCACAATGTTGTCTCAAGACAGCCCGGTGAACGGGACACGCCCCTGATGACGGCCTTTCCATGACGGGCCTCCGGACGAGCGAGCCGCCGCAGTGAGCCAGATCCGCAATGCCTCCCCCATCTCCCTGAGCGATCGCCCGTCGCTGGTCGATCCCTTCGGCCGGCATGTGCACTACATGCGCCTGTCGGTCACGGACCGCTGCGATCTGCGCTGCGTGTACTGCATGGCCGAAAGCATGACCTTCCTGCCCAAGGCCGATCTGCTGACGCTGGAAGAACTGGCCCGGCTGTCGCGCGCCTTCATGGCCCTGGGGGTACGCAAGCTGCGCCTGACCGGCGGCGAGCCGCTGGTCCGCCGCGGGATCATGGATCTGATCGGCGAGCTGGGCCGGGACGTCGCCGCCGGCCGGCTGGACGAACTGACGCTCACCACAAACGCCACCCAGCTCGACCGCCATGCCGAAGGGCTCTACCGGGCCGGGGTGCGGCGGATCAACGTGTCGATCGACAGTCGCGATCCGGTGCGCTTCCAGCGCATCACCCGCTGGGGCACGCTCGATCGGGTGATGAACGGCATCGCCGCCGCCAAGGCGGCGGGGCTGGCGGTCAAGATCAATATGGTGGCGCTCTGCGGCGAGAACGAAGACGAGATCGAGGACATGGTCCGTTGGTGCGGCGAGAACCGCTTCGACCTCACCTTGATCGAGACCATGCCCTTGGGCGAGATCGACGAGGACCGGGTCGACCAGTATCTCTCCCTCGCCGAGGTCCGCCGCAGGCTGGAGGCCAGCTTCACCCTGACCGATCTGCCCGACCGCACCGGCGGGCCGGCCCGCTATGTGCGGATCGCGGAAACCGGCGGCCGGCTGGGCTTCATCACCCCGCTCAGCCATAATTTCTGCGAAAGCTGCAACCGGGTTCGGGTCACCTGCACCGGACGGCTGTATATGTGCCTGGGCCAGGATGATCAGGTCGACCTGCGCGAGCCGCTCCGCGCCAGCCCGGACGACGACGCGCCCCTGCTCGCGGCCATCCGCCGGGGCATCGACGCCAAGCCCAAGGGCCATGATTTCGTGATCGAGCGCCGGGGCGCCGCCCCGGCCCTCACCCGGCATATGAGCATGACGGGCGGCTGACCGGCAGATGACCCAGATCCCGCCCCAGGGTGTCGCAACGGTCGGCACCGCCCCGATGCCGGCCGCCGCCGGCCGCATCCCCACCTTTGCGGTGGTCGCGGGCGATACCGAAGAGGCCTGCGCCGGCCGCGCGGCGATCGAAGCCGCCTATGCCACAGTCCCGCCCGAAACCGCCGAGGTCATCGTGGCGCTGGGCGGGGACGGGCTGATGCTGGAGACCCTGCACCGCTTCATGCACCGCGATGTGCCGATCTATGGCATGAATTGCGGCACGGTCGGCTTCCTGATGAACGAGTTTCGGGTGGAAGGGCTGGACCAGCGCCTGGCCGAGGCCGTGCCGGCGACGATCTACCCGCTGCTGATGCGCGCCTATACGGTCGACGGCACCGAGCACAGGGCACTGGCCATCAACGAGGTGTCCCTGCTGCGGGAAACCCGCCAGACCGCCAAGCTGCGCATTCTGGTCGACGGCATCGAGCGCCAGCCGATGCTGATCGCCGATGGCGCGCTGGTTTCCACCCCCGCCGGCAGCACCGCCTACAACCTGTCGGCACACGGCCCCATCCTGCCGCTGCGCGCGGGCGTGCTGGCGCTGACGCCGATCAGCGCCTTCCGGCCGCGGCGCTGGCGCGGCGCCCTGCTGGCGGATACCGCGACCATCACCTTCGAGATCCTGGAGCCGATGAAACGGCCGGTCAGCGCGGTTGCCGACTATACCGAGGTTCGCGACGTGCGCCGGGTGGATGTCGCCCGCGATCCCGCGCGTGAACTGACCCTGCTGTTCGATCGCGGCCACAGCCTGGAAGAGCGCATTCTGCGCGAACAGTTCGAACCCTGACCCGACCCACAGAGCCCCCTGCCCCACAGAGCCGGAGCCCCGCTGCCCGATGACCGTCGCCTCGCCCTGCGTCAATGTCTGCCGCATCAGCACCGTCACCGGCTGGTGCGAAGGCTGCTATCGCACCATCGACGAGATCCGCGTCTGGCGCCGGCTGGATGACGACGGCAAACAGACGATCCTGGAGCATGTCGAGGATCGCCGCCGCGACATCCGCGCCGGGCGGGTGGTACCGGCCGGCGCGGCCAGGTGACGGATCAGCCCGTCAGCTTGTCGGCGGGCTGCACCTGACCATCCAGCATCACCCGGTTGCGGCCGGCATGCTTCGCGGCGTAGAGCGCGGCATCCGCAGCCGCGATCAGGCGGCCATCGTCGGTCACCGTGTCGGGGAAGACCGCAACGCCGAGCGAGATGGTGACCGGCCCCAATGCCGCATCGCCGCTTTCTTCCACCGTCCCGGCCAGGGCACGGCGGAAGGCGTCGGCCCGTGCCGCGGCATCGGCGGCGGTGGCGCCCGGCATCAGGATCAGGAATTCCTCGCCGCCATAGCGGCAGACCACATCGCTGCGGCGGAAGTGATCGGCCATCACCCGGGCGGTCATCCGCAGCACCCGATCGCCGGCCTCGTGGCCGTGGGCATCGTTGAAGCGCTTGAAATGGTCGATATCGGCCATCACCGCCGCCAGCGGCCGGCCGTCGCGGCGCGCCACGGCAACCTCGCGGACCAGGGTTTCGTCTGCGAAACGACGGTTGTAAAGGCCGGTCAGCGGATCGCGGATGGTCATGCCGCGCAGCGTCTCGCGCAGCTTGACGTTGGCGATCGACAACGCCACGCGGTCGAGGGCCGCGATTTCGTCTTCGGCCCAGTCGGTGCGGTCGTCGACGCCATCGCGTTCCAGCGTGATCATTCCCAGGATCTCGCCATGGGCGATCAGCGGCACGCAGAGATGCCGCCCCGGTACGCCGTCCAGATGCCGGCAGATCGGCATCGTGCCCTCCGCCCGGCTGACATGGGCATGGCCCAGGCGCAGCGACCAGCAGTCGTCCTCGGTGATGCTGTGCCCGGGCAGCAGGGGCTCGCCCCACAGCGCCGCCGGTTCCAGCGCGGTCTGGCCCGGCCGGTGCAGGAAGGCCCGGCCGCGATCGCCGTTCGACAGCGACGGCATCATCCGCGCCAGCACGCCCATCGCCTCGTCGACCGAGGCGCAGGACTGGATGAGATCGGTCATCCGACCGGCGATCCGCTCGCGGTTGCGGCCGCGCTCCAGGTCACGCGCCCGCAGGCGCGCCGCCTCGTGCGCATCCGCCAGTTCAGCCGTGCGCGCCGCCACCGTCCGCTCCATGCCCGCCAGGGCGCGCTGCAGCGCTTCTTCCGCCCGGTTGCGCTGGGTCTCGCGCTCGGCCAGATCGGCGAAAAGAGCATCCAGGGTGGAGGCCAGATCGCTGATTTCGCGCACCTTCGAGACATCCGGAATATGGCGGGGCGCCTCTCCCCTGGCCATGGCCTTGGCATAATGCGACAGGCGGCCGAGCGGACGCACCAGCACCATGCGCATCACCGCCATCGACAGGATAACCAGGCCGGCCGCCAGCCAGAGCGCCAGGACGAAATTGCTCGACATCAGCGCCCGGACCGGGCCGAACAGCCGTGCCTCGTCCATTGAGATCCCGATGGTCAGCGCCTCTTCGCCGAAGGACACCGTCTCCAGCATCATCACCCGTTCGGGCAGGTCCTGCACGGCGGGAAGGCCGAGAATCGGGATCGCCGAGCCGGCGTCGGCAGCCAGAGCCGCACCAAGCCCCTGCGACTGCAGGTGAGGCGCGGTTTCCTTCGGATCCGGCGGCGGCAGCGGGCCGGCATGGGTGACCAGCGCTCCCTCGGGCGACCAGAGCGTCACCCCGGTATCCGCCGGCAGCTCTGCCCGGATCCCCTGCACGAAGGCCAGCAGGTCGATCGACGCCCCGACCATGGCGACCGGCCGGCCCTGCGCATCGCGGACCGGCATCACCACCGGCAGAATCGGACGACCATTGGCGAGGCCGGGCAGCCAGCCTGCGACCAGGGGATCGGTGGCCCGCATGCCGGCCGCGAAATAGGGCCGCGCCCCCAGGCTGGCCGGCTGGCCGTCCGCCGAGGGGATCGGCCGTGCCGAGCAGACGATCCGGCCTGAGAGGTCGGTGACGAACATGTTGTTGTAGATCGGTCGCAGATGCACCAGCTGGGCGAAGCGCGCATCACAATCCGGATCATTCATGCCCGGCACGCCGCCCGCCGCCATCGCCGCGATCAGCTGCCGGGCGGCATCGATCCGCTGGCGCAGCTCCTGAGCGGCGGTATGCGTCGTCACCGAAAACTGCTCGCCGACGCGCTGTTGATCCAGCCGGCCGGTGGTGATCACCGACCAGCCCAGAACCGCCATCAGGGGCAGGACGGTCATGACCGTCAGTGCCAGTGCCAGCTGTCTGATACCAATGTTTCGCATGGCCTCACTTCGGGTCGCCGCCTCTTGCCCAAAGATCCCGAAGTCATGCAAATTGCAGCGTGCATTCCTTCGGCAAAACTCCCGCCAACAGACAGGTATAATGATGTGCCGCGGCCTGCACAACAGCATCCTTGTTAAATCAAAACACGCTGTTCATTCAAACACCGGATGAACCACCGGAGCGGGAAAGATATCGTCCAGGCGCCCGGTCAGCCTGTAAGCGAGCAGACCCAGCCACTCACGCGCCGCCGTATGGATCTGCCACAGGCGATCGACGAACCGATAGTCGTTCCACCCCCAGATCGGGCCCGGAGCATTGTAGTCCACCGGGTATGCCTGGACATTCCAGCCATCGGCTATGAACACGCCGTATGATCTCGGCATATGATACGCACTGGTGATCAGGATCCAGGGGCGACCTGCCACGTCCCCGACGAGGCTGCGACTGAAGGTCGCGTTCTCCCAGGTATCCCGGCTGCGGCCTTCGATGACGAGGCGATCGGCCGGCACCCCCAGATCCCGCAGCAGCGCCTCGGCCACCGGCCCGCCGCTCGCCTCGGGATCGCTGTAGAAGCCGCTGCCGCCGGTGAAGACCACCGGCAGGTCGGGGCGCAGCCGGGACAGGATCGCCGCCTCGATGAAGCGTTCGGCCCCCGATCCGACCGCAGGCTGGCCATGGGCCCGGGTCAACCGCCCGTCTTCGGCGCCGCCGAGAACGATGATGCCGGCGAAATCCCCATCAACGACCGCCTGTCGCTCCATCTGTGGGAACCGATCCTCCAGAGGAGAGAGAAGCCAGTTATCCAACGGCGTGAAGAGCATCACGATCAGGGCGAGCCCGCCGGCGGTGCCGCAGAACCGTGCCAGACGGCGCAGACCCAGCCAGCGGATCAGGGGCGCCGCCGACAGCATGATCAGCACCAGCGTGACCGGCAGGATCAGATGCCCGACCAGCTTCGACAGCGAAAAGAACATGGTCGGAAATCCTGTCCGTGATGGGGTGGCGCAGACACCGGTCAAGCCGGCGTCCGCCCAAGCCGGATACGCATTCCGTAATCATTTATCAACCCTCTCAGCCTTAAGATTTCGTATCGGTTCGCCTCACGGCCGGCGACAGGCCGTGGGCGAACCCCAGAAAAGTGTCACGAACCAACAGGTTGGTCCCTCATATCATGGCTTCGCCCGTCACCGCTTCCGCGCTCGACGCCGAGCGTCTGCGTTTCCTCGGCATCGATGCCGCCACCATCGCCGATCTCGCTTTGGTCCGGCCGGTGATCGAGGCGGAGATCGAGGATCTTCTGGACGTTTTCTACCGCACGCTCGCGACCTACCCGCCGATGCAGGCGCTGATCGCGAAGCCGGGGATGGTCGACCATCTGAAAACGTCCCAGAAGGCGCATTGGACGGCGCTGATGTCCGGGCGGTTCGACGCCGACTATGTCGCGCGCGCCACCCGGATCGGCAATGCTCATGTCCGCATCGGGCTGGAGCCGCGCTGGTATATGGGCGGTTATCAGATGGTGCTGCAGCGCCTGCTGGCCGCCATTTCGCGAAGCTATCGCTGGTCGCACGACAAGCGGGAGCGGGCCATGTCGGCAGTGAGCCGGGTGGTGTTCCTGGACATGGATCTGGCGATGGAGCAGTACATCACCGGCGTCATGGCGCAGGTGCGCGCAGCACGTCTTGAAGCGGCGCGTGAACTCGACGCCTCGATCCGCGGCGTGGTCGAGGATCTGACCCAGACGGTCGGCCGGCTGGGCGGTGCCTCGAACGGGCTGACCAGTGCGGCCGACATGGCGCGGTCCGAAGCGAGCAGCGTGGCCGGCGCCGCAGAGCAGGCCGCCGCCAATGTCGATGCGGTGGCCGCCGCATCCGAGGAATTGTCGCGCTCGATCAGCGAGATCGCCGGTCAGGTGTCGCAGTCGTCGGAAATCGCCCGGCAGGCGGTAGAGGATGCCCGCCAGACCACGACCACCGTCTCGGGCATGCTGGGTGCCGCCGGCAAGGTGGGCGAAATCGTCCAGCTGATCAACGACATCGCCGAACAGACCAATCTTCTGGCGCTGAACGCCACCATCGAGGCGGCGCGCGCCGGCGAGGCCGGCAAGGGCTTCGCCGTGGTCGCGGGCGAGGTGAAGAACCTCGCCGCCCAGACGGCACGCGCGACCGAGGACATCAGCGCCCAGGTCGGCGACATGCGCAATGTCGCCTCGGCCACCGCCCAGGCGATCGACAAGATTGCCGAAACCATCCGGCGGATGAACGAGATCGCAACCGGTGTCGCCGCGGCGGTGGAGGAACAGAGCGCCGCCACCCGCGATATCGCGCTCAACATTCAGCAGGTCTCGTCCGGCACCCGCGAGGTGACCCGCGGCGTGTCGGGCATCGAGCGGGTGAACGCCGATACCAAGACGGCCGCGGACGAAGTGGCCGAAACCGCCCGGATGCTGGAGGTCCGCGCCAACCATCTGTCGACCGAGATGACCGGCTTCATGAACCGGCTGCGGGCCAACCGCGACTGACGGAGCATTGAGCCCTGACCATTGACCGGACAAGGCGCACCCGCGTCCGGTTGAGGAACGCCCGCAGGACCGGAGGGGGCCTGCGGGCGTTCGTCGTTCAAAGCCGCAGGGTCTCCGACGGCCGTTCGCCGAACCGGGCGCGATAGCTGCGGGCGAATTCCCCCAGATTGACATAGCCCAGCGCATAGGCGGCGCGCGATACGGTCATGTCCGACCCGCCCGCCTGCAGCAGGCGGCGCACTTCCTGCAGGCGGCGTTCGCGCAGGAAGGCGCTGGGGGTATAGCCGCGGAAGCGCCTGAAGGCGTCGGTCAGGCTGCGCAGGCTGACGCCCGCCGCCCGGGCGACCTCGGTCATGGCCGGCGGGCTGGCCGCATGCTCGGCCATGTAGGCTTCGGCAAGCCTCACATGGCGCGGCACCACGCTGCGCCCCGGCTCGGCGGGGTCGAGCCCGGCCCGGGCGGCCCAGTCGTTCAGCAGATGAAGGCAGACCGTCTGCTCCAGATGCCGGCCGACCCGGTCGGCCGCCAGCCGGTCCGGCGCCTCTGCGATCGCCCGGACCAGATATTCCATCAGCGCAAGCCAGGCCGAGCCCCGACCGCCGATCCGGCATTTGTGCTGCCAGAGCGCATCGCCCGGCACGAAACCCAGCCAGTCGCGGCAGGCCTGTTCCAGCACCGCGTGCGGGATGGTCAGGTTCAGCTGCAAATGGTCGGGGTCGAAATCGATCAGATGGTCGATGCGGCTGCAATCGGCCACGAAGCTTTCGCCGATGCCGGTATCCTCGAATTGCCGTGCGGTCGCGGCGTGGCGGGCATTGCCGGCGATGGTGGTCAGCACCACCGCATTGCCGGCATCCTCGGACCAGTCCTGCACGCGGACCGGAATGCCATAGGCGAAGCGGGTGACGATGATCCGCCCCACCCGCGCCGAATGCATGGTCGAATCCGGCGTCGCCGCCATGCCCGTGGGCGCCACCCGATAGGGCATGTAGACCCGGTTCGACCAGTCGCGGATCTCGTCCCAGTCGCGGGAATTCACCTTGTGATGCTGGCGGATCGGGTTGCCCCGGGCGTCATAGATCAGCGCATCTTTCAGCATGTGCCCGCCTCCCCTGTCGAAGCACGCAGACGTCTTCCTTCCCCCTGCCCCCTTTGCGGGTGGCGCTTTGCCATCACGATAGCGTCCCGACCCGGCGGCTGGCGAGTTTCAGGCGGGTCTGCGGTGCAGAAACTGCCGATATCCGACAGGCGCTGCCGATGCCGGATAGAGACGGGCCGCCCCTGCCCGCTACCCTTGCCCGCCATGGGCCCCAAGGTCGAACCCCGCCCGGATCGAGAGCGGAGAGGCCTGAGGCTCCGTCCAGGGAGGATGGCAATGACCGAGACATTGAAGACCGCCGCCGATGCGGTGCTGAACCGGGCCGTGACCGAGGGCCCCGGTCTGCCGGGCGTGGTGGCCGTGGCGACCGATCGCGCGGGCGACATCTATCGGGGGGCCGCAGGCCTCCGCGCCGCGGGCGGGGATGCGCCGATGACGGCGGACACCGTCTTCGCGATCTTCTCCACCACCAAGGCACTGACCGGCACGGCCGTGTTGCAGCTGGTGGAAGACGGCCTGCTCGACCTCGACGCGCCGGCGCGCGACTATCTGCCGGCGCTGGGCCGGGTGCAGGTGATCGAGGGTTTCGATGCCGATGGCAGCCCGCGGCTGCGGGCGCCGCGGCGCGAGATCACCACCCGCATGCTGCTGCTGCACACCGCCGGCTTCGGCTATGACTTCTTCAACCCGGTCTACGAGCGCCTGGCCACCACAAGGGGCCAGCCGAGCGTGATCACCGCCACGGCGGCGGCGCTCGATACGCCGCTGCTGTTCGATCCGGGCGAGGCCTGGGAATATGGCAGCAATATCGATCAGGCCGGGCGGGTGGTAGAGGCGATCACCGGCCGCCGCCTGGGCGAGGTGATGCAGAGCCGGATCCTGGACCCGCTGGGCATGACCGACACCGCCTTCACCATGACCGCCGACATGCGTGCGCGGCTGGCGGCGATGCATCAGCGCGGGGCCGATGGCAGCCTGACGCCCCTGCCCGACTTCATGCTGCCCCAGGATCCCGAGATCCATATGGGCGGCCATGGCCTGCAATCGACCGCCACCGACTACACGAAATTCATCCGCATGTGGCTGAATGACGGTATGGGCCCCGAGGGCCCGGTGCTGCGGCCCGAGACCGTGCGGATGGCGGAACAGAACGGGCTGGGCGAGATGAAGATCAAGATGCTGCCCGGCGTGATCCCCGCCCTGTCGAACGACGCCGAGTTTTTCCCCGGCATGCCCAAATCCTGGGGGCTGACCTTCATGATCAACGACGAGCCCGCCCCCACCGGCCGGCCGGCGGGCGCGCTCGCCTGGGCGGGGCTCGCCAATCTCTTCTACTGGATCGACCGGCAGAACGGGCTCGGCGGATTCTGGGCGACGCAGATCCTGCCCTTCGCCGATGCCGCCTCGGTCGGCGGCTATCTCGCCTTCGAAACCGCGGTCTATCGCCACAGTTGACGGGGACAAAAACAGGGGGCGGCGCCGTGACGGTGCCGCCCCTTCCCGGTCAGTCGCGCGACATCAGGCCAGCGACTTGCTGACCATCTCGTAGACATCGCGCGACAGGCCCTGGCGGGCGGCGATGCGCTCCAGCGCCTGGCGCATCAGGGCCTGACGCTGGTCGTCATAGCGCCGCCAGCGCTTGAACGGGCCCACCAGCCGGGCCGCGATCTGCGGGTTGCTGGCGTCCAGCGTGATGATCTGATCGGCCAGGAAGTCATAGCCGCGGCCCGAGGCCTCGTGGAAGCCGCGCGGATTGCTGGCGGCAAAAGCGCCGATCAGAGAGCGCACCCGGTTGGGGTTGCGCATCGAAAAGGCCGGATGCTCCATCAGCTTCAGCACATGGTCCAGCGCATTGGCGCGCGAGGCCGTCGCCTGAACCATGAACCATTTGTCGACCACCAGCGGCTCGTCCTTCCAGCGGGCATAGAAGGCGTCGAAGGCCGGCTGCGACAGCGCGTCTTCCTGGTCGGCCAGGACCAGCAGCCCGCCCAGCGCATCGGTCATGTTGTCGGCGGTCTCGAAGCGCCGGCGGGCGCGTTCCAGCCCTGCCGCACCGCCCGGGGCGCCCAGATAGGCCAGGCACAGATTGGCCAGCGACCGCCGGCCCACCGAGGCGGGATCGAAGCTGTAGGGCTTGCCCGCATCCTCGGCCGCCAGCCGGTCGAAGACCTCCAGCAGCAGCCCTTCCAGGCTGCGGCCGATCTCGCGCCGGACGAACTGCCGGGCGGCGGTGATGCCCTCGACATCGATCCTGGTCATGGTCTCGGCCAGATAGCTTTCGCCCGGCAGGGTCAACGCCTCGGCGATCAGGGCCGGATCCAGGCTTTCATCGCCGATCGTGCGGGCGAAGGCATCGCGGAAATCCGCGGGCAGCACCAGCGGCCGGCCGGCGGCGACATCGGCGATCAGGCGGTGGATCACCCGGATCGCATAGGTCTGCGCCGCCTCCCACCGGTTGAAGGCGTCGTCGTCATGGCCCATCAGGAAGGCCAGATCGGCATCTTCCGCGCGCGTCTCCAGCTTAACGGGGGCCGAGAAACCGCGGAGCAGCGAGGGCACCGGCCGTTCGGCCACATCGGCGAAGGTGAAGCGGGTGACGCGATCCTCCAGCACCAGCACCCGCTCGGTCTGGCCGGCTTCGGGTGCATCCGCCGCCTCGTTCGCCAGCCTGAGCGCGAGCGGCGCGCCGTCGGCGCCGATCAGCGCGGTGCGCACGGGGATCACCATCGGCTTCTTCACCGGCTGGCCGGGGGTCGGCTTCAGGGTCTGGGTGAAGGTCAGCTCGAAGCTGCGGCTTTCGGGGTCGTGGCGGGTTTCGACCGAAACCTCGGGCGTGCCGGCCTGGACGTACCAGCGGAAGAAATCGCCGAGGTCCAGCTCGTTGGCATCGGCATGGGCGCGGACGAAATCCTCGCAGGTCACCGCCTGGCCGTCATGACGCTCGAAATAAAGATCCATGCCCCGGGCGAAGGCCTCGGGCCCGATCAGGGTGTGAAGCATGCGGATCACCTCGGCGCCCTTGTTGTAGACGGTCGAGGTGTAGAAGTTGCTGATCTCTATATAGCTGTCGGGCCGGACGGGATGGGCGGTCGGCCCGGCATCTTCGGGGAACTGGGCGGCACGCAGCACCCGCACGTCGTGGATGCGCGACACGGCCGCCGACTGGTGGTCGGCCACGAACTGCTGCTCGCGGAAAACGGTCAGCCCTTCCTTCAGGCTGAGCTGGAACCAGTCGCGGCAGGTGATGCGGTTGCCGGTCCAGTTGTGGAAGTATTCATGCGCGACCACCGCCTCGATCCCGCCGTAATCGGAATCGGTCGCGGTGTCGGGGCGGGCCAGAATGTACTTCGAATTGAAGACGTTGAGACCCTTGTTCTCCATCGCCCCCATGTTGAAGTCGTCGACCGCGACGATCATGTAGATGTCGAGATCGTATTCCCGGCCATAGGCCTGCTCGTCCCAGACCATCGCCTTCTTCAGCGAGGCCATGGCGTGCTCGCATTTGTCGGCGTTGCGCGGCTCCACATACAGCCGGAGAGAGACGTCGCGGCCGCTCATGGTGGTGAACGGGCTTTCGCAGAGCGCCAGATCGCCCGCCACCAGGGCGAAGAGATAGCTGGGCTTCGGGAACGGGTCTTCCCAGGTGATGTGCCGGAGCCCGTCCTCGCCGATCTCGTCGGCCACCGGGTTGCCGTTGGACAGCATCACCGGCAGCACCGCCGGATCGCCGATGATGGTGGTGCGATAGCGCGCCATCACATCGGGCCGGTCGGGGAAATAGGTGATCTTGCGGAAGCCTTCCGCCTCGCACTGGGTGCAGAAGATGCCGTTGGAGAGGTAGAGCCCTTCGAGCGCGGTGTTGCCCGCCGGGTCGATCTCGGTCACCACCGTCAGTTCGAAGGCGGCCGGGACCTTGCGGATCACCAGGCGTTCCTCTTCCTGCAGCCAGCGGTCGGGGCCGACGGGCGCACCGTCGATCGCGACCGAGACCAGCTTGAGCCCGGCGCCGTTCAGCACCAGCGGTGCATCGGCCGGCGTATCGGCGGTCCGCTCCATCCGCGAGACGGCGGTCACCCGGGTGGCATGCGGATCGAGCCGGAATTCCAGATCGATCGACGGCACCAGATAGGCCGGCGGGGTGTACTCGGAGAGCAGGATGGTCTTCGGCGTATCGGTCTTCATGCGCGTCCCGGTAGAAGCGAGGCGATGCCGGCCACCGGGCCGGCCTCATGCATCGATCCTGCACCCCCATGCCGCCGGGGGCAAGGGCGCATCGCCGGGGGCAAGGGCGCATCGGCATCAGCCGCCGACGATACCCCCGGCCATGGCCCAGGCGACGGCGATACCGATAACGACGGTGATGGCAAGCGGCGCCCGGGCGAAGGCGGCCGCCGCCGCGGCGCCGGCGACCGCCAGCCCGGCCGTTACCCCGCCCTCGATCTGGAACACGCCGGGCACGATCAGCGCGCCCAGCGCGGCAAAGGGCACCGCATCCAGAAAGGCCTGAAGCCGGCGGCCGGGCCGCCAGCCTGCGGGCAGCAGCGCCGGCAGCACCCGCGGCACGGCGGTCGCCGCCGCCATGCCCAGGATGGTGATCAGCAGCAGGGTGTCCGACATCATCACCCGCCCCTCCCCAGCCGGCGCCCGGCGGCATCGGTGGCGGGCTCGGGTGCCGACCCGCCGCCCGAGATGAAGGCATGGCCGCCGGCCACGCACAGGATGGCGACCAGCAGCGCAATGCCCGCCGGCAGCACGGCGCTCAAGGCCGCATTCAGGATGGCCGCGGCGCTCACCACCAGCGCCATCGCCGGCCGCGCCTTCAACCCCGGCACCAGCAGGGCGACGAACAGGGCATAGAGCCCGGCGGCCATGGCGGCCCGCAGATCCGCCGGCACCAGCGCACCCGCGGCGATGCCGCCCAGCGTGCCGGCGATCCACGACAGATAGATCGCAAGCACCAGCGTCCCCAGAGCGGCCGGCCGGGCCGCGGCGGGGTCGCGGGCGAAACTCGCCGCCGCGAACGCCTCGTCGGTGATGCCGGCGTAAAGCGCCATGCGCCAGGGCCGCTTCAGCCGGCCGACCGCCGGGCGGATCCCGGGCAGGGCCAGGGTCATCACCATATGGCGCAGGTTCAGCACGCCCACGGCCAGCACGATTGCCGGCATGGCGGTGCCGGCCGCAATCAGCGCCACGGCCATGAATTGCGAGGCGCCGGCATAGACCAGCACCGACATGGCCACCGCCGCCCAGGCCGGCAGGCCGGATTCGGTTGCAAGCAGGCCGAAAGAGAATGCCACGGAGAAATAGGCGGCCATGATCGGCAGGGCCAGTTTCAGCCCGGCGATCACCGGCGACGGGGTGTCGCCCGATCGATTGACATCCGACATCGGCGGGGGAGTCCTGACAGGTCGGAGGAATGCCCGGATCAGCCCTGGCGGACGGGCGGGGCCATCAGCAGCCGGCCGCGTGCGCCCGCGATCCGCTGCAGGGTCTTCATGCCGCGCACCAGATCGAACAGGCGCGGCATGTCGTCGGCGGCCCGTGCCGCACGCGCAGCGCTGCGGGTGCGGTCGTGCAGGGCCGCCAGATCGTCGAGCGCCAGCCCCATCAGCATGGACTCGACGGCGGGACGCTGCGGATCGGCCTCGGCCAGGGCCAGCACCCGAGGCACCGGCACCGGCCGCAGATCCGACGCGGGAGAGGACGAGGCGAACATGGGGTCGCATCCTCGGAGGAGAGAGGAAACCGGATGCGCCGGGCAGGCGCCCGGTCACAGATGGCCCTCACCGTTCCCCAGCCGCGGCCCGGCGTCAAGCGATGTCGCGCACAACCACGGATTTTTCATCTAGATCTGCCGTTCGCGCCCCTGCCAATAGCGGTCACGGATCTTGCGCTTCAGCACCTTGCCCACCGGGCTGCGCGGCAATTCGGGCCAGATTTCCACATGTTTGGGGGTCTTGACCCCGCCGAGTTCAGCGCGGAGCCGCTGGGTCAGCGCCTGCACATCGACCGCATCGGGGGTGGCAGGCTCGACGATCGCGGTCACCGCCTCCCCCCAGACCGGATCGGGGATGCCGATCACCGCACAGTCGCGCACGGCGGGGTCGGCCAGGATGGCGCGCTCCACCTCGGCCGAATAGACGTTGAAGCCGCCGGTG